>NZ_JBYSWU010000020.1:0-126047 GCF_058781505.1 Paraburkholderia sp. FW306-2-2C-D06C
GCGGAGAAGCGGAGAAGCGGAGAAGCGGAGAAGCGGAGAAGCGGAGAAGCGGAGAAGCGGAGAAGCGGAACAACAGGGGCGGGCCGGACTTTCGACAGTCCGGCCGCGTTACGCCTCAGAGGCGTTCAGGTGAAGCGTGCAACGCTTGTTGTACTCATTGCGCCTGCTGCGGCTTGTTCGACAACGCGAGTCGCAGCAGATCGGCGACCGTGTTGACGTTGAGCTTTTCCATGATGTTCGCGCGGTGTGCTTCGACCGTCTTGATGCTGATGCCGAGATCGTCGGCGATCTGCTTGTTCAGGCGGCCCGCGATGATGCGCTCGAGCACCTGATGTTCACGCGCGGTCAGCTTGCCCAGACGCTCGGCGGCGGCGCGTTGTTGCTGCACGCTGGTGCTTTCGCTGCGCGCCTTGTCGAGCATGCGCTCGACCAGCTTGCGCAACTCGGCTTCGTCGAACGGTTTTTCGATAAAGTCCATCGCGCCTTTTTTCATCGTCGACACCGCCATCGGCACGTCGCCGTGACCCGTCACGAAGATGATCGGCAGCGACGCGTTGTCGGCGATCAGGCGTTCCTGCAACTCGAGCCCGCTCATGCCGGACATCCGCACATCGAGAATCAGACACGCGATCTGGCCAGGGTGCTGATGCGGTTGCCAGGCGTCGATGAACTGCTCGGCGCTGAAGAAGCATTGCACGCGGTAGCCGTTCGCCTCCAGCAGCCAGCGCAGCGAATCTCGCACGGCCTCGTCGTCGTCGACGACAAAGACAGTTTCCTGGGTGGTGACTGGGCTGTTCATAGCTCTCCCGTAACGGTTTGTGGTGTCGGCGCCTCTGACCCGCCGTTGCTCGGGCCGTCAGGCTCTCCAATAGGCAGACTGCAATGGAACGTGGCACCTGTGATGTGGCCGTCGGATTCGACGTTGTTCACCACCCACAAGCGGCCGCGGTGCGATTCGATAATCGAACGGCAAATGTTCAGCCCCATGCCCATACCGTCGGACTTGGTACTGTAAAACGGTTCGAACAGCCGCTCGGCTGTCGCTTCGTCGACGCCCGGTCCCTGGTCGACGACGCTGATGCAGACAAACCCGCTCTCCAGTCGCACGACCACGCGTATCACCGGATCGACCGCGTTCGGCCGTGCTTCGGCCATCGCTTCGGCACCGTTCTTCAGCAGGTTGACCAGCACCTGCTCGATCAGCACCGGGTCGACATAGATCACCGGCAGGCGCGAGCGCAGATCGGTGACGATGCGAATGCGCCGCTTGCGCGCTTCGATTTCGGCCAGACCCACCGCGTCCGCGACGATATCGGCCACGCGCGTGGCCTGCCGTTTCGGCTCGCTGCGTTTGACGAACTCGCGGATGCGCTTGATGATCATGCCGGCCCGCACCGCCTGTTGGGCGGTCTTTTCGAGCACGGGCAACAGATTGTCAGGCGTCGTTCGACCGGATTTAACTAGTGCCACGGTTCCGGAGCAATAGTTATTGATGGCGGCGAGCGGCTGATTCAGTTCGTGAGCCAGCGACGACGCCATTTCGCCCATCGTCATCAGGCGGCTGGTGAACTGCAGCTTCTCGTCCTGCTGACGCGAGAGTTCCTGAGCCTGCTTGCGCGTGGTGATGTCGGTCGCGATCTGCATCTGCGCGAGGTGGCCGTCCACCCATTGAATGTACTGACGGCGCACTTCGAACCATTTCTGGATGCTTTGCACATAGATTTCCTGTGCGTCGGCGGTGCTTTCGGTCAACGCGGCGGCAGGCAGGCCCGCATAGGCGTCCACCATATCGATCGAATCGGACGACGCCTGTGCGCTATCGAACCCGGCGCCCGCCAATTCCAGATGACCGTCCGGGCGGATGCCGAAGAGGTGGCGATAGTAGCGGTTGGCGAACAGCAGTTCGGCCTCGTCGGCGGCCAGCACCGAGACGGCGGCGTCGAGGCTTTCGAGCACGGTGGTGAAGCGCTCGTGCGCGGCCGCGAGTTCCTCGCGTGCGCGTTTCGGCTCGGTGATGTCGGTCATCGACGACATCCAGCCGGTCTGGCGGCCCGAGCTGTCGATCAGCGGCGACACATAGAGACGTGCGTGGAACAGCGAGCCGTCCTTGCGGCGCACCCGTAATTCGAAACCTGAGGAGGGCGCCTTGCCGCGCAAGGTCATGTCGAGCTGCCGCTGCATCTCAGGGTAGGCGTCGCGCGGCCAGTAGGCGAACGGCGCATTCTTGCCGACCAGGTCGCTTTCGTCCCAGCCGGTCATGCGGCAAAACGCCGGATTGACGTGGGTGATGCGGCCATGCATGTCGAGCACCCGCATGCCGATCAACACCGAGTTTTCCATCGCGCGGCGAAAGAAGGCTTCGGCGTACAGCGCCTGCTGCGCTTCGAAGCGTTGCCGCGTGTGTTTCCACAGGCTCCACAGACTCCACAACACGAAGCACGACAGGCCGGCCACCAGCCAGACCAGCGTGTTGTTGGTGAAGTTGGTCATCTGCGGGAACGCGTATACGCGCACCGAAACGCCCTGGCCCGGCGGGTCGAGCGGCAGGTCGTAGAACATGTCGCGCGGCAGGCGCGGGCGGGTCGACGTGGTGGTCAACTCGCGGTTGTTCACGTCGATGATCGAGATTTTGTATTTGGCCGACAGCTCGGGCGGAATGTCGTGCTTCAGGATCCCTTCCACCGAGAACACTGCAGCGATCGTGCCGAGGAAATCGCGGTCGCGGTACACCGGCGTTTGCAGCGTGATGTAGCCGTTGCGCAGGTCGTCGTAAATGAGCGGCGAGTACACCTGGCGGCGCGTGCTGCGCGCCTCGGCGAACGCTGCTTTGACGGCCTCGTCCATTTGCGAATCGTTCGGTTTGGCAAGCCGCTGGCCGAACACCGGCAGTGCAGTATTGGGCCAGCGTGGCTGCTGCTGGCTCGTGTACCAGTTCATGTAGAGGATTTCGGGATGCCCCTGCATGATGTCCGTGGTGGACACCTGGAACGAATGCGGATCCGAATGGCCGGCGGCGAGGTCGCGGGCGAGCGCCTGGATCTGTTCCTGCGCGCCCGTCATGGACAGGCGGATCTGCTGCTGCGCCCACGCGACGTTACGGTAGAGGGTGTCTTCCTGCTGCTGCTGTTCGCGCCGGTTCAGGCTCCACAGAATCAGGCTCATGACGACCAGGAAAACCAGGATCGACAGGAGCGGCGTCAGCAAATAGGAGTTCGACCACCATGGTCCATGGTGCCAGCGGGAGGACGGCGTCGAATCCGCCGGCGAACCGGCGGTGCGCGCCGAGCGTGCGAAAAGCCGTTCGGTCAACATGCGTGGCATTGTAGCGCAGCGTGTCACTAGCAAATGGCGCAAAAAAGCACTGAAAGTAACGATAACCGGCGCAAACTAGCCGACGTATCCGTCGATCGGCAGTCAGATCAGGGTGCGCCGCAACAATTTTCCGCATTATGAGAAGTGATCTCGTAATTTGAAAATTTTGTTGCGCGGACGTCGGGACCCTTATTACAATCGGCCGAAGCTGCCGCGGCCGTGCCTCGTCCGCGTCGTCTGTCCAAAGAGCGTTCCTCTATATCCAGGAGACGAGCATGTCCGCTGTACCCGACGAAGTCATGAAATATGTCGCCGCCGAAAAAGACGACGATCCCCAGGAAACCGGCGAATGGCTGGAAGCGCTGGATGGCGTGATTTCTGCTGTGGGCCCTGACCGCGCTCACTACCTCATCGAAAAGCAAATCGAATTTGCCCGCGTGCACGGCGAACATCTGCCGTTCTCCGCCAACACCCCGTACATCAACACGATTCCGGTCACGCGCCAGACTCCGATTTCCGGCGACCAGGACCTTGAACACCGCATCCGCTCGTACACGCGCTGGAACGCCATCGCAATGGTGCTGCGCGCCGGCAAGGACACGAATGTCGGCGGCCACATCGCATCGTTCGCGTCGGCCGCCACGCTGTACGACGTCGGCTACAACCATTTCTGGCATGCGCCGTCGGATAACCATGGCGGCGACCTCGTGTTCGTGCAAGGCCACTCGTCGCCGGGTGTGTACTCGCGCGCATTCCTGCTCGGCCGTCTGACCGAAAACCAGCTCGACAACTTCCGTCAGGAAGTGGGCGGCGAGGGCATCTCGTCGTATCCGCATCCGTGGCTGATGCCGGACTTCTGGCAATTCCCGACCGTCTCGATGGGCCTCGGCCCGATCATGGCGATCTATCAGGCGCGCTTCATGAAGTACATGCAGGCGCGCGGCATCGCGAAGACCGACGGCCGCAAGGTCTGGGCCTTCCTCGGCGACGGCGAAACGGATGAACCGGAATCGCTCGGCGCAATCGGCATGGCCGGCCGCGAACGCCTCGACAACCTCGTGTTCGTGATCAACTGCAACCTGCAGCGCCTGGATGGCCCGGTGCGCGGTAACGGCAAGATCATCCAGGAACTCGAAAGCGAATTCCGCGGCGCCGGCTGGAACGTCATCAAGGTGATCTGGGGCAGCCGCTGGGATGCGCTGTTCCAGCGCGACAAGTCGGGCGCGCTGATGCGCCGGATGATGGAAGTCGTCGACGGCGAATATCAGACGTACAAGTCGGAATCGGGCGCGTACGTTCGCGAGCACTTCTTCAATTCGCCGGAACTGAAGGCGCTGGTTGCCGACTGGTCCGACGAGGACATCTGGAACCTGAACCGCGGCGGCCACGATCCGCACAAGATCTACGCTGCGTTTTCGGAAGCCACCAACACGAAGGGCCAGCCGACCGTGATCCTCGCCAAGACGATCAAGGGCTACGGCATGGGCGAAGCCGGTCAGGCGATGAACATCACCCACCAGCAGAAGAAGATGCAGGTGGATCAGCTGAAGAAATTCCGCGACCAGTTCCGTCTGCCGATCTCCGACGAAGACATCGTCAACGTGCCGTACCTCAAGTTCGAAGAAGGTTCGAAGGAACTCGAGTACATGCGCAGCCGCCGCCAGGAACTGGGTGGCTATCTGCCGGCGCGCCGTCAGAAGGCGGAGTCGCTGCCGGTGCCGGAACTGTCGGCTTTCGAGCCGCTTCTGAAGGGCACGGGCGAAGGCCGCGAAATCTCCACGACGATGGCGTTCGTACGGATCCTGAACATCCTGCTGAAAGACAAGGCGCTCGGTAAGCGCGTCGTGCCGATCGTGCCGGACGAATCGCGTACCTTCGGCATGGAAGGCCTGTTCCGCCAGATCGGCATCTGGAATCAGGACGGCCAGAAGTACGTGCCGGAAGATTCCGACCAGCTGATGTTCTACCGTGAGTCGGAAACCGGGCAGATCCTGCAGGAAGGCATCAACGAAGCCGGCGGCATGTCGGACTGGATCGCAGCCGCGACGTCGTACTCGACGCACGGCGAGATCATGATCCCGTTCTACATCTTCTACTCGATGTTCGGCTTCCAGCGTATCGGCGACCTGGCATGGGCGGCGGGCGACATGCGCTCGCGCGGCTTCCTGCTGGGCGGCACTGCCGGCCGTACGACGCTGAACGGCGAAGGCCTGCAACACGAAGACGGCCACTCGCTGCTGTGGGCCGCTTCGGTGCCGAACTGCATCAGCTACGATCCGACCTTCGGTTACGAACTCGCGGTCATCATGCAGGACGGTCTGCGCCGCATGGTCGCCGAGCAGGAAGACGTGTACTACTACATCACGGTGATGAACGAAAACTACGAGCACCCGGCGATGCCGCAGGGCGATGCTGTAGCGGCCGACATCATCAAGGGCATGTACGCGTTCAGGAAGGCAGAAGCCGACAAGAAGGCGCCGCGCGTGCAACTGATGGGCGCGGGCACGATCTTCAACGAGGTGATCGCCGCCGCCGACCTGCTGAAAAACGACTGGGGCGTCGCCGCCGACCTCTGGAGCGTGCCGAGCTTCACCGAGCTCGCGCGCGAAGGTCACGAAGTGCAGCGCTGGAACCTGCTGCACCCGTCGGAAGAAAAGAAGCTCTCGCACGTCGAGAAGCTGCTGAAGGACGCACAAGGTCCGGTGATCGCCTCGACCGACTACGTGCGTGCGCTGACCGAGCAGATCCGCGCGTTCGTGCCGCAACGTTTCGTCGTGCTGGGCACGGACGGCTACGGCCGTTCGGACACGCGTGAAAAGCTGCGCCACTTCTTCGAAGTCGACCGCTACTGGGTCACGGTTGCCGCATTGAATGCACTGGCAGATGAAGGCACGATCGAACGCAAGGTCGTCGCCGAGGCGCTCAAGAAATACAACCTTGATCCCGCCAAACCCAACCCGATGACCGTCTAAGGGCATCATTCCCCGTGTGCCACGGCGTGCGCGCCTGTCCCTGATCGTCAGGGGCGGGCCGCGTGCGCGGCCCAGGAGACACTAACAATGAGTCAAGCGATCGAAATCAAGGTGCCGGACATCGGCGATTACAAGGACATCCCTGTGATCGAGGTGCTGGTGAAGGCGGGTGATACCGTCGAAAAAGAGCAGTCGCTCGTGACGCTGGAGTCCGACAAGGCGACCATGGACGTGCCGAGCTCGGCTGCGGGCGTCGTCAAGGAAGTGAGGGTCAAGGTTGGCGACAACGTGTCGGAAGGCTCGCTGATCGTCGTGCTGAATGGAGCACAAGGCGGTGCCGCTGCTTCGCCTGCACCGGCTCCGGCTCCGGCTCCGGCTCCCGCGCCGGCCGCTGCTGCGCCCGCCCCGGCGCCGGCTGCAAGCGGCGGCGGTCTGCAAGAAGTCAAAGTGCCGGATATCGGCGACTACAAAGATATTCCCGTGATCGAAATCGCGGTGAAGGTCGGCGATCGTGTCGAGAAAGAGCAGTCGCTGGTGACGCTCGAATCCGACAAGGCGACCATGGACGTGCCGAGCACGGCCGCGGGCATCGTCAAGGAGTTGAAGGTCAAGGTGGGCGATACCGTGTCGGAAGGCTCGGTAATCGTCGTGGTGGAAGCCGAGGGTGGCGCGGCTGCGCCGGCTCCCGCGCCGAAGCAGGAAGCAGTCGAGAAGCCGTCGGATGCGCCGGCCGTACCGTCGCCCGCTCCGGCGTCGCCGTCAGCGCTCGCGCAAGCGCCGGTGATTCCGGCCGGCGAAGGCGGCGCGCGGCGCCCGAGCCATGCATCGCCGTCCGTGCGCAAGTTCGCGCGCGAACTCGGCGTCGATGTGACGCAAGTGCAGGGCACGGGTCCGAAGGGCCGTATTACGCAAGCGGACGTGACCGCCTTCATCAAGGGCGTCATGAGCGGCCAGCGTGCTGCTCCGGCAGGTGCGGCTGCACCGGCCGCGGCCGGCGGCGGCGAGTTGAACCTGCTGCCGTGGCCGAAGGTCGACTTCACCAGGTTCGGCCCGATCGATCCGAAGCCGCTGTCGCGCATCAAGAAGATTTCGGGCGCGAATCTGCATCGCAACTGGGTCATGATTCCGCACGTCACGAACAACGACGAAGCGGACATCACCGAACTCGAAGCACTGCGCGTGCAGTTGAACAAGGAAAACGAAAAGGCCGGCGTGAAGATCACGATGCTGGCGTTCGTGATCAAGGCTGTCGTGTCCGCCCTGAAGAAATTCCCGACGTTCAACGCCAGCCTCGACGGCGACAACCTCGTGTTCAAGCAGTACTACCACGTGGGCTTTGCTGCCGATACGCCGAACGGCCTGGTGGTTCCGGTGATTCGCGACGCGGACAAGAAGGGTCTGGTCGAGATCGCCAGGGAAATGACCGATCTGTCGAAGGCGGCGCGCGAAGGCAAGCTGAAGCCGGATCAGATGCAAGGCGGTTGCTTCTCGATTTCTTCGCTGGGCGGGATTGGCGGCACGAACTTCACGCCGATCATCAATGCGCCTGAAGTCGCCATTCTCGGTTTGTCGCGTGGCGCGATGAAGCCGGTGTGGGATGGGAAGCAGTTTGTGCCGCGATTGATGTTGCCGCTGTCTTTGTCGTATGACCATCGCGTGATCGATGGGGCGGAAGCGGCGCGCTTCAATGCGTACCTTGGGTCGATTCTTGCCGATTTTCGGCGTGTGATTCTTTGATCTTTTGATGATTGCCTGCGGCGCGGATTGTTTTTTTGTTAATTGGTTATCCGCGTCTCTTCGTTGAACCTGCTTTCTTATCGGTCTATTGGCGTCGCCCCTGTGCGGGGCGGCACCTACTTTTCTTTGCCTTGCCGAAGAAAAGTAGGCAAAAGAAAGGCGCGCACCCCAAGGGGACTTCCCGCGGGGCGTCCTTCGGTGGACGGCAAAGGCTGATTCCGTTCGGCGCGCCGCCAGCTTTCAGGCTGATTTTTCTCCGGTTCTTCGCTTCATCAACGATCAATAAGAGAAGGGGACACTATGAGTCTCGTCGAAGTAAAAGTGCCGGATATCGGTGACTTCAAAGACGTCGATGTCGTCGAAGTCAATATCAAACCGGGCGATGTCATCGAGAACGAACAGGCGCTGATGACGCTCGAGTCCGATAAGGCCTCCATCGAAGTGCCGAGCGATATCGCCGGCACCGTCATGGAAGTCCGCGTCAAAGCCGGCGACAAAGTCTCGCAAGGCACGATCATCGCGCTCGTCGAAACGTCAGCGGATGCAGCTCCGGCTAAAGCACCAGAGAAAGCGCCCGCTCAAGCGGCACCGCAAGCCGCGGCCGCGCCTGCACCTGCACCCAGGGCGGCCGCTCCCGCACCGCAGGCCGGTAGTTTCTCCGGCAGCGCCGACATCGAGTGCGACATGCTCGTGCTGGGTTCGGGCCCCGGCGGTTACTCCGCTGCATTCCGCTCGGCCGACCTCGGCATGAAGACGGTGCTGGTCGAACGCTATGCAACGCTCGGCGGCGTTTGTCTGAACGTCGGTTGTATCCCGTCGAAGGCGCTGCTGCACACGGCCCTCATGATCGACGAGGCGGAAGCGCTCGGCGCGCACGGCATCACGTTCGCCAAGCCGCAAATCGACCTCGACAAGCTGCGCGACTTCAAGTCGGGCGTCGTCAAGAAGCTCACCGGCGGTCTCGCCGGCATGGCGAAGATGCGCAAGGTCGAAGTCGTGACGGGCACCGGCGCGTTCGTCGATCCGTATCACATGGAAGTGCAGACCGAGGGCGGCAAGAAGGTCGTCAGGTTCAAGCAGGCCATCATCGCCGCGGGCTCGGAAGCGGTGAAGCTGCCGTTCATTCCGGAAGATCCGCGCGTGGTCGATTCGACCGGCGCGCTCGAACTGCGCCAGATCCCGCAACGCATGCTCGTGATCGGCGGCGGCATCATCGGCCTCGAAATGGCGACGGTGTATGCGACGCTCGGCGCGCAGATCGACGTGGTCGAAATGCTCGACGGTCTGATGAACGGTGCGGATCGCGATCTGGTCAAGGTCTGGGAGAAGTACAACAGCAAGCGTTTTGCCAACGTCATGCTGAAGACCAGGACCACCGCGGCGGAGGCGAAAGACGACGGCATCTACGTGTCGTTCGAAGGCGAAAAGGCCCCGCCCGAAGCGCAACGCTATGACCTCGTGCTGGTCTCCGTCGGCCGTACGCCGAACGGCAAGAGGATCGGCGCGGACAAGGCTGGCGTCGCGGTAACGGATCGCGGCTTCATCGGCGTCGACAAGCAGATGCGCACGAACGTGCCGCACATCTTCGCAATCGGCGATATCGTCGGTCAGCCGATGCTCGCGCACAAAGCCGTGCATGAAGCTCACGTGGCCGCCGAAGTCGCACACGGCGAAAAGGCCTACTTCGACGCGCTGCAGATTCCGTCGGTGGCCTACACCGATCCTGAGGTGGCATGGGCCGGCAAGACGGAAGACCAGTTGAAGGCCGAAGGCATCAAGTACGGCAAGGCAGTGTTCCCGTGGGCCGCGTCAGGCCGCGCAATCGCCAACGGCCGCGATGAAGGCTTCACCAAGCTGATCTTCGACGAAGAAACGCATCGCGTGATCGGCGGCGGGATCGTCGGTCTGAATGCCGGCGACCTGATCAGCGAAATCTGCCTCGCGATCGAAATGGGTGCGGACGCAACGGATATCGGTAAGACGATTCATCCGCATCCGACGCTCGGCGAATCGATCGGTATGGCCGCCGAGTTGTATGAAGGCGTCTGCACCGACTTGCCGCCGCAGAAAAAGAAGTAACGCTGAAGGGGGCCGTTCGCATCTGAGCGGCCTTCCAGAAGCAGGCATCAAAGAAAAACGGCGCATCCTGTAAAGGGATGCGCCGTTTTTCTATTGCAGCAAGCAGAGCAGAGCGTTTGCCGGCTGGGACATGGAACCCGCGGAACCCGCGTAAAACTCAGCAAGCCGCGGGAAAAAAAATCCCGGCCTTCGCCGGGCAAACGATACGCTGTTCAACGTATCGGAGCGTTCGGCCGTGCAGCGCGACGTAAGGCTACGTGGCACCGCGCGGCGCCGTTGCTTTCGATACCGCCGGCCTTGCTTGGCGCGAGGCCGGCTCGTTGTTGAACCTTAAACCGCCTTCTTGGTCGAGCGCGATGCTTGCGCCGCGGCTTGCGATGCAGCCTTCGATGCGGCCGTAGCAGCTGCATTGAAGTTGCTTTCGGCGATTTCGACAGCTTGCTTGGTCGCCTTGTGAACCGTTTCGTACGTGGTGTTGGCGGCGGTGATAGCCGACTTCATCACGGCGACTGCGGTTTCCGAGCCGGCCGGTGCATTCTTCGCAACGTTTTCGACGAGCGATTGAACCTTGCGGTTCTGCTCTTCGAATTGCGCTTCAGCAACGCGGGTGAATTCACCTTGCGTAGCCGAAACGATTTCATACACGTGACGACCATACGACAGCGCCTTTTCAGCCACCGGCTGCGCGAGGCTGGCTTGCAGCGCCAGCAGTTCCTGCGCGTCCTTCACCGACAATGCACGTTGCGCGTTTTCCTGGCTTTCCGCGAGCGTCGACTTCACGACTTGCAGGTTCAGCTCAACCAGCTTTTCGACACCTTCAAATGCTTTGGTCGTCAGGCCGAACAACGTTTCAAAGTTGGCTTTCTGGGCTGCGGCGAATTGCTCAGGGGTCAGCAGAGTCATGGTTTACGCTCCTGGATTACGGTCTGTCTGTGCGGACCGTATTGGGTTGATGGCGAGACGCATCAATTCGTCTCCTCCGGGCCGCGATGTTTGTGCATCGCAGCAATGGTTCCCATTTTAGGATGATGGCGAGGAATGTCAAGTGCTTTTTGTGCGTTGCACAAAATTAAAAAACTGCTTATAAAACAGCACGTTATGCGGCACGCATGACATTCTTATGACGCAGGTCAATTTAACTTTCGCCCCGCATTGGTGCGTAAAGAATCTGAACTTTTTACCGAAAAAGGGGCGGATTCTGGTCGGCGTTCGTGAGCGGCGAGGAGGGCGCAACACCCTCTCTGGGGACAAAATTTGCGCCGTTGCCCATTTGGTGTAAACCGGGAAGTGTCACGGAACGTTAATGTTCCATGCCGGTCGAATGCGCGTTGGCGGTCTCCAGCGGGTATTTAACAACCTGCGGCGAGTCCCCGGCGACGTTCCGCTGCGCGGGCCACGCTATGCAGGTTTGCGCTCAGACCGTATTTCCCCTGATCAAGGTTGTCTCGAAATTGCCGTTATGCTGAAAAGAATCACGTCGATTCCGGCGGATAGCGGCGGCGAGACGAGACGCGCGGCGATCGTTTTTTTCGATCGACGCGCAGCACTTATTCGTGTTTTTGCGATCGGAGCTTACAAGCCGGTTTAAGGAGCGCGTATAAGTGCTTAAAATTGCTAATTTTTCGTTGTTTTACTACACTTGCGGAAACCTCTCGCCGCTCCCTAACGAACACCAATGAAAACCGACATGTTTTCGTCGCTAAAAGTGATCCACGGCGCGGCTCGCAGCACCGCTCTGTCGGTGGCCGCCTCCATGGTCATCGCGGCGGCGTTCGCCACACCTGTGACTGCTTTTGCCGCAACGCCCACTGCAACTGCACAATCCCCTAAACACGCGAAAGCAGGCAAGAAGCCGGCAGCCGCCACCGCCAAGGTGTCGAAGGCCGGCAAAAGCGCGGCTGCACAGACCGGCGCCGCCGCTGGTGACGACGCGCCGCGCGCAAGCGTCAAGCGCAAGCGCGTGACGTACACGACGAACGGACGCCATCACTCGGTGATGCGCCGTGTCGCGTACGAACCGCGCCAGCCGACCGTCGGCCAGGCGTTCGGTCTGCACGAGACGCCTGACGCGCTCATGTTGCGCTCGAGCGTGGCGTACGTGATCGACCAGAACACCGGCGAATCGCTCTTCGACAAGAACTCGCGCGCCGTGGTGCCGATCGCGTCGATCACCAAGCTGATGACCACGATGGTGGTGCTCGACTCGAAAGAGCCGATGACCGACCAGATCGAAGTCACGGACGAAGACCGAGACTACGAGAAGAATACCGGCTCGCGTCTGTCGGTAGGCTCCGTGCTCTCGCGCGAAGACATGCTGCACATCGCACTGATGGCGTCGGAAAACCGCGCGGCGGCGGCTTTGTCGCGTTATTTCCCGGGCGGCCGTCCGGCGTTCCTCGCGGCGATGAACGCGAAGGCCAAGCAGCTCGGCATGACCGACACGCATTTCGAAAACCCCACAGGCTTGACGAGCCAGAACGTGTCGAGCGCGCGCGACCTCGTGAAGATGGTCAACGCGGCGTATCAGTATCCGTTGATCCGCAAGTTCTCGACCGACCGCAGCTACGAGGTGTACACCGGCAAGCGTACGCTGGCGTACAACAGCACCAACGCACTGGTGCGTAATCCGACGTGGGACATCGGTCTTCAAAAGACCGGTTTCATCAACGAAGCAGGCGAGTGCCTCGTAATGCAGGCGACCATTCATGGCCGTCCGATGATCATGGTGCTGCTCGACTCGTCGGGTAAGTACTCGCGCTTCGCGGACGCCACGCGTCTGCGGACGTGGCTCGACAACGGCGGTGACCAGCCGCGCATCACCAGCGCGGATGCCGGCGGTGCGGGCACCTGAAGCAATCTGAAGCATCTCGCCGGCAGCCGGTTTTCGGACCGGGGCTCAGGGAAGCAAGCAGGGAAACAAAAAAGCCTCGCGGACGCGAGGCTTTTTTGTTGATCGGAACCGCCGGCTTACGCGTGCTGCGAGTTCGATTGTTCCTGCTGCGCTTGCGGCCGATAACCGAGCGACTCGGAAATCATGAGCGCAGTCTGGCTGAGTTGCCCAAGCCACGAATCCTGCAGGCGATCCGCCGGCGCGGACAGCGACAGGCCCGCAACCAGCTTGCCGGTGTCGTCATAAATGCCGGCCGCGATGCAGCGCACGCCCAGTTCCAGTTCTTCGTTATCGCGCGCACAGGCTTGCTGGCGCACATGCGACAGTTCGCGCTCCAGTTTGCCCAGATCGGTAATGCTGTTTTGCGTATGACCCGACAGCCCGGTGCGTGTGGCGTAGGCCCGCACGCGGGTCGATTCGTCGGCGGCGAGGAACAGCTTGCCCACCGAGGTCAGATGCAGCGGCGCCCGCCCGCCGATGGCTCGCACCACCTGCATGCCGGAGCGCTCGGAGTAGGCGCGTTCTATATAGACGATCTCGTCGCCCTGGCGCACCGACAGATTGACTGTCTGGCCAGTTTGACGGTGCAGCTCGCGCATTGGCGTGAGCGCCGCATCGCGCACCGACAGACGCGCCTTGACCAGATTGCCCAGTTCGAGCAGGCGCATGCCGAGGCGGTAGGTGCCGGGGTCCGACCGGTCGACCAGCCGGCACATCACCATGTCGTTCAGGATGCGGTGGGCGGTGGACGGATGCAGCTCCGTGCGGATGGCGAGTTCTTTCAGGCTGACCGGGTCGCTATGCGCAGCGAGTGCGTCGAGCAAGCGCATCATGCGTTCGATCACCTGGATCGAAGTTTTGGGATCCGGGTTCGTATCGCTCATAGGAGGAATCGGTTGACGCGTCAAACAGCGGAAAATTGATTGTATCTCGTATCGTGAAAAAAGCGAACGCGGTTGGAAGGCCTCTTCCAATTTAATGTGGCGTTCGTCTTATGCCTTCCGGCCGTTGGTATTGTGCGGCAAACAGCGGATAATCAGGGACGTTTCCCCGAAGGAGGGCTCATGCGAGTCGGATTGTTCGTCACCTGCCTGATCGACCTGATGCGCCCGGAGATCGGTTTTTCGGTCATCAAGCTGATCGAGGGTGCAGGTTTCGAGGTGGTGGTTCCGCCCGCGCAAACCTGCTGTGGGCAGCCCGCGTACAACTCCGGCGAGCGGCGCATCGCGCGCGATCTGGCCGAAAAGACCCTGCGCGAATTCGAACAGTTCGATTACGTGGTCGTGCCGTCGGGTTCGTGCGGCGGCATGATCCGCGCGCATTACGGCGATCTGTTCGCCGACGATCCTGAGTTGATGAGCCGCTTCGGCAGGCTGCGGCCCAAGGTGTTCGAGTTGACCGATTTCCTCGTCAACGTCGCCAAGGTGCAATTGCAGCCGGGCGAGTTCGCGGGGCAGGTGACGTACCACGATTCCTGTTCGGGGCTGCGTGAGCTCGGCGTCAAAACCCAACCGCGCGCGCTGCTCGCGCAGGTAGGCGTGGCGGTGACCGAAATGAAGGATTGCGAGCACTGCTGCGGCTTCGGCGGCACGTTCGCGATCAAGTACGGCGACATTTCGACGGCGATCGTCGACGAAAAATGCGCGAATATCAGCGCGAGCGGCGCCGGCACTGTCGTGCTCGGTGATCTCGGCTGCATGCTCAACATCGAAGGCCGCTTGCGGCGCACCGGCGACACCGCCACACGAGTGCTGCACATCGCCCAGGTGCTGGCCGGCGATGTCGCGTAAGCGTGCTCGCCGCATTCGATTTCGTGCACGCCGGTTCGCACGTTTCAGTTCGCGCACTTTAGTTCGCGCACTTCAGTTCGAATACGCACAAGGCCGCCATGCAAGTCCAATCGATGCAATTCAAGGCCCGCGCGGGTCAGAAACTCGCCGACCAGCGCCTGCAGCAGAATCTCACCAAGCTGTCGACCAAGTTCGTGTCGGCCCGCGCCGCCGCCATTACCGCGATCGATTTTCCCGCCACCCGCGCCGCTTTGAAGGAGCGCCGCAATCGCGCGCTGGAAAATCTCGACGTCTGGCTCGAAACCTTCGAACGTGAAGCTGCCCGGCGCGGCGTCACGGTGCTGTTCGCTGAAACGACTCAGGAAGCGGCGCGTCTGGTCGGCGACATCGCGCGCCGGCACGATGTAAAGAAGGTAATAAAAACCAAGTCGATGGTCACCGAGGAAATGCGCCTGAACGAAGTGCTCGGGCAGATGGGTGTGCAGTCGATCGAAACCGATCTGGGCGAATACATACTGCAGATCAACGGCAACGAGCCGCCGAGCCATATCATCGCGCCGGTCGTCCATAAAGATAAGGACGAGATCGCCGATCTGTTCGCGAGGACGCACGATCGGCCGCGCCTGACCGAGATTACGGATATGACTCGTGAAGCGCGCGAGATGCTGCGTCCGCACTTCATGACGGCCGACATGGGCGTGACGGGCGGCAACTTTGTCGTCGCGGAAACCGGTTCGGTGGTGCTGGTCACGAACGAGGGCAACGAGGGTATGTGTACGGTGATGCCGCGTGTACATGTTGCGGTCACCGGTATCGAGAAAGTGTTGCCTACGCTGGAGGATCTGGCTATGGCAATGCGTCTGCTGCCGCGCTCGGCAACCGGGCAGGCAACGTCGAACTACTTTTCCGTGCTGACCGGGCCGCGGGGTGCGGGCGATCAGGATGGCCCCGAGCATATGTACGTCGTGCTGGTCGACGGAGGGCGCACCGGGCTGATCGGCGGCGACTTTCAGGAGATGCTTCGCTGTATCCGTTGCGGCGCGTGCATGAACCACTGTCCGGTGTATCAGAAGGTGGGTGGTCACGCGTACGGCTGGGTCTATCCGGGGCCGATGGGATCAGTGTTGACGCCGAGTTATGTCGGACTCGACAAGGCGCTGGATCTGCCGCAGGCCGCTACGCTGTGCGGCGAGTGCAATAGCGTCTGCCCGGTGGGGATTCCGTTATCCGATCTGTTGCGCAAGTTGCGCGAGAAACAGGTGGAGCGTCGCCTGCGGCCGTGGCGGGAACGGGTGGGGCTGGCCGTATGGGGTTTCCTCGCGCTGCATCCGGATGCTTATGCACTGGTGACGAAGCTCGCCGTGCGCGTGCTGGAACAGATGGGTGGGAAAAATCGTTCGATCGCGAAGCTGCCGCTGGGTGGCGCCGGCTGGACCAATACGCGCGACATGCCTGCGCCGGTGGGGCGGACGTTCCGGGAACTGTACGCGGCGCAGCGCAGCCATATTGGTTGAGCGAGCGGCTCTGCCGCCTGCTGTTGTCTCCGCTTGCCCTCGTTGTCGCCATGAGAGAGGCAAGCGGAGCAGCGCGCCGCTGGGACGCCCTGCATCGCGCTGTATGCTGAAGCTTCTCTATCGCCAGATCTCCGTCCGACAATTGCGCCGCGGACCGCGGCACACATGCACTGCGACGGATCAATGGTCCGTCATCCTTTAGCCCCCATTCATCTATCCTCGTCTTTAAGGTGCCTTGCCAGAAAGGGCTGGCAGCGAATATTCACCTTGATTGACCCCCATTGATCCAATAGAATCCAACGATAGAGTGTGGGTACAGGTGGGGGTAAATCGTGGCATCCAGAGCGGGAAAGAGCATTCACAAGCTGTCGGCAGTCGGCATCACGAAGATCAAGGCGCCGGGCTACTACGGAGACGGCGGGGGCTTGTATCTGCAAGTCTCGCCGAGCCTTTCGAAGTCGTGGATTTTCAGGTTCAAGATGCATGGGCGATCGCGCGAGATGGGCTTGGGTGCGCTCACCGCGCTGGGCCTGTCGGACGCACGTGAAAAGGCCGGGGAATGCCGGCGCCAAGTGCTCGACGGCGTCGACCCAATCGAGGCCCGCGAAGTCGCCAAGGCGCAAAGCCGGCTGGATGCGGCGAAATCCATGACGTTTGCGGCGTGTGCGACTGCCTACATCAACGCGCACCGCGCGAGCTGGAAGAACGCCAAGCACATCAGCCAGTGGGAAAACACGATTGCCACGTACACCACGCCTGCGTTTGGCGCGCTGCCTGTCCAGAGCGTCGATACGGGACTGGTGATGTGCGTGCTCGAACCGATGTGGAACGAGAAGTCGGAAACGGCCAGCCGTCTGCGCGGGCGCATCGAAGCGATTCTCGACTGGGCGACCGTGCGCGGATTGCGGCGCGGTGAGAACCCGGCACGCTGGAAGGGGCATCTTGACAAGCTGTTGCCGAAGCGTTCGCGCGTGAAGACCGTCAAGCATCACCCGGCCCTGCCGTATGACCAGATCGGAGCGTTCGTCGCTGCACTACGCCAGCGCGAAGGCGTCGCCGCGCTCGCGCTCGAGCTTGCCATCCTGACCGCCGTGCGCTCGGTTGAAGTGCGCGGCGCGCGCTGGACTGAGTTCGACCTGGCGGCAAAGGTTTGGACAGTGCCCGCCGCGCGCATGAAAATGAAGATTGAGCACGCCGTGCCGCTGTCGCCGCGCGCGGTCGAGATCATCGAGCGGCTGCGCAGGACGGCGAGCGGCCCGCTTGTCTTCCCTGGCAGCGGCGACAAGCTCCTGTCGATCAATGCGCTAGGTGCCGTCCTCAGGAGGCTGAACGGCGACACCGAGCCGCCCATCTGGCGCGACCCGAAGCAAGACGCGGCGATCGTGCCGCACGGGTTCCGCTCGACTTTCCGCGATTGGGCGGCTGACTGCACGTCATTCCCCGCTGCGGTGGCCGAAATGTCACTCGCGCACGCGGTGCCCAATCTCGAGGGCGCCTATCGACGCGGCGACCTGTTCGAGAAGCGGCGCCGACTGATGGACGCGTGGGCGCAATACTGCTCTAGCCCGGCGAAAGCGGCAGGCGTTACGCCGATCCGCAAGCCGGCCGCATAGGCGGCGACCGCCGCGCCGTCCCCTTACCGGAGGCCCAAGTCATGACCGACGTCCGTATGCCCACTCTGCTCGGCCAGATGGCCGCGCTTGCCAACTTCATGCACGTCGATGGCCGGGAGTGTTTCGCCTCGTTGAGCGAAGCCAGTCAGACGGAGATGCGCGGCGTGTTTGAGCGGCTCAGCGGCGAGCTGCAGGCGCTCGTCACCGAATCGGAGCAGCCCGCAAAGGGAGCTTTAGCGCGAGCGGGTCAGTCAGCGTCACCCCGCAAATAACTCGCAGTAGTAGATTTTATTAAAGCTATTACGTCTTTTTATTATTTTGCTGTTGGCTCAACGTCATACGCGCTGATCCACCAATCGGTCGGACCTAGAGAAATCTGAGCATTGAGGTAATGGCAATACTCTGGCACGGATTTTTCCAGCGTCGCTGTCACAGCACGTTGCGCAACTACATCAGGTTGCTCTAAAGTGCATCTCACGGGCACAAACAAACCCGTACTAGAACATCTACGCCGCACCCTCACCGACAGCCTAGATGACATTGAAATCCCTCTTGCCCGACCAGGGCAAAGGAAATGTCATCCATGCGCACCGATCATCCTGTTTCCGAAACTAAAGCGGCGCTTCGGCCTAAAGAAGTCGCGACCTATTGTGGCATTGGCAATAGCACCGTCTGGTGGCTTACGGTCAACGATCCGACCTTCCCGAAGAAAATCAAGCTTGGCACCAAGACCACCGTATTCCTGAGAAAGGACATCGACGCGTGGCTTGAGAAGAAGGCCAAAGAATCGAGGGCCGAGCAATGAAAACGGCGACCCTTGAAAAACGAATGGGCCGCTGCCGGGCGACCCAAACGAACCAAACCAAACCTTCTTCCCCCCGGATTTTACGCGATTTTCTGCGTACTCCAAAGCATCGCCGCGCGATTGCCAACACGATCGTCGGCGGTGGGGCGGCCATAGCTTTTTATGGTTCGGTTGGTCTGTTGGCTTTGGTTATGCGGGGTGGCCTATGAAATCGCGCCGGCCCGTCCGCAAGGCACGCAAAGCGCGCGGATCCATCTTTCTGTACGAGTATCTGAAGGCTTCGTGGGTCGCACGGAATCCTAAAGCCACGCCGTCCGAGTACAACCGCGCCATGCACGATATCGCGCGCCGTGTGGGGGTGTGACATGGCGAGAATCCGCACGATCAAACCAGAGTTTTTCACCAGCGAGGATATCGTCTCCCTGTCTCCCCACGCGCGTCTGCTTTACATCGCGCTGTGGTGCGAGTCAGATCGCGAGGGGCGGCTCGCGTGGAAGCCGCTCACCTTCAAGATACGGTATTTCCCTGTTGACGACGTATCCATCGAGGACTTGTGCCAAGAACTGATCGAGCGAAAGCTCGTGGAGACATATGGGAACGGTTTGGCATTCATCCCCACCTTCCTCCGGCATCAGCATATCAATCCCCGCGAGTCGGCTTCTGTGCTGGCCCCTCCCTCTACGTCGCCACGCGTCACTAACGCGTCGTCACGCGTCACTAACGCGTCGTCACGCGTCACTAACGCGTCGTCACGCGACAGTGACGTACAGGTAGGAAGGGAAGGAAAGGAAGGGAAGGATATGTCGGGCTCACCCGACGATGCAGCCGAAGTGCTGGCGCACCTGAACTCCAAAGCCGGGCGTAATTACCAGGGTGTCGCTGCCAATCTTGACCTGATCCGTCATCGAATCCGCGACGGCGCGACGGTAGACGATTGCAAGGCGGTGATTGATGCCAAGTGCGTGGAATGGGGCAGCGACCCGAAGATGGCTTCATACCTGCGCCCTGCAACGCTGTTCAACGCATCGAAGTTCGCGCAGTACATCGGCCAGCTCGGAACCGGCAATCAGGAGTTCAACCCTTGGGAGCCTGTCGTATGAGCAACTATCCGAGAAATTCCGAGCGGCTGATTGCCATGCGCAGGAGCGGTCATGTGCCCGAACTACCGGTGTTGGTCTCGATGATCGGCCCGCTGCCGGAGTTCAGCAACGTGACGCTGCTGGCAGACCCGAAGGTCGACTACGACTGGACGCCGGTTATCGCGCTCGACGTGGATTTGATCGTTGACACGAAAGTCCCGGTCACGCGCGTTCTGGCAGCTCTGGCCGCGTTGGCGAACAAAGTGCCCAGGCAGATGGTGCTCAGCTACGCCGAGGGCGCCCAGGTCGATTGTGGTCAATGGCGGCTCGCTGGAGAACAGACCTATTTCGACTGGTTCCCGATGGCTGTCAGTCCGCGTCGAGCATCGCCGAAAGATCACGTAAGGGCATACATCGAAGGCACCCAGCTCGCCCGCAGATTGTGGGAGGAACTGGGTAGAACACTGCCGATTCCGTTCGATATGGAAATGGATCGCATCCTCAACAGGATCAAGGAGCAGCAATGCGCGTAATTCCCGACAATATTAACTTCGATGCGTACCTGCGCGATGAAAACGATGGCCGCGCGGATGTACGCCCGGCATCGGAGTGGTGCGATGAAGTGATCAAGTTTTTTCATGGAGACGGAGAGGCGAGCGGCGACGAAACACCATGGTCGCACCTCGGCAACAATCTGAAATTCCGTCCGGGCGAGGTCACGTTATGGGCCGGCATCAATGGTCACGGCAAATCCGGCGCGTTGGGCTACGTCATGTTGCACGTAATGACCCAAGGGCGGCGGGCCTGCATTGCCTCCCTTGAAATGCCGATGAAAGATACCATGAGCCGCATGTGCAGTCAGGCAGCAGCCGGCAATTCTCCATCGATCGAATACATCGAAAAATTCCATAAGTGGACTGATGATCGTTTGTGGCTATATGCACAGCGCGGGCAGGTTACGCGAGACCGGATGATTGGCGTTGCTCGCTATTGCCGCGTGGAGCTGGGAATCGATCACCTTGTAATCGACAGCCTGATGAAGTGCGGCATCGCTCCCGATGACTACGCCGGCCAGAAGAATTTTGTCGATGCCCTGTGCGTGCTCGCTCGTGACACCGGGTTGCACATTCACCTCGTGCACCACATCCGCAAGGGCGAGTCAGAAAAGGCCGCGCCCGACAAGTTCGACATCAAGGGTGCTGGAGAAATTACGGACTTGGTTGATAACGTCCTGATCGTGCATCGGAACAAGACCAAGGAAACGGGTATGCAGGCTGCGCGGCAGATCCCGCAGGAGGACAAGCGCGTCGCGAAGATCGCGGAACTGCGCAAGATGCCGGATTCGCTTCTGCTGTGCGAAAAACAGCGTCATTTTTCGTGGGAAGGCCCGACGCGCCTTTGGTTCGACAAGGAAAGCCAGCAGCTGCGGGACGACCCGAACGCGCCGTTGCAGACGCTGGACATGGTTGCAAACGCATGGAAAACCACATGGGGGAACAAATGACATCCGATCAACAGGCATCGATCGCAGCAACCATTGTGCAGCTTCAGGCTCAACTCGCGGTACAGCAGCCGATCGCGGTGTGGGATCAGATAGTTGCCGCACGATGGAATCCGAGCTGGCTGGATCTTGAGCGATGCCGCACTTCGACGAACACTGTGCAGGCGCTGAACAACACGATCGCAACGCTGCAACGGCAGCAACTTGGATACTGACCATGACCGACATCACCAACGTCCAACTACTGCACACCCGCGTCATCAATGCTGAATCGAGGCTGCGCGACGCCCGTAACGCTCTCGAACGTGCCGACGCCGATCCAGCCGATGTCGGGTGCGACCTGTTCGCGGGTTTAGATGTCGAAAGCATGCGGGACAACGAAGAGACACGGGAGCAAAACCGTCTGCTCAAGGAAGAAATCCGGGCAAGGGTCGCCGATCTCGAGCAGAACGTACGCGATTTACGCGCCGAATTTGAGGCGGCGAAGCAGAAACTCATGGGCGGGTAACCCACTCTGGCGGATGCAATGTCCGCCGCACAGCCTTATCTGGAGCGGGTTTCCGGCTTGCCGCCCGTTCCTACCCGCACGCTTACCCACCGTCTGCGCGCTCGCACGGGCTCGAAACAACCCCCCGATAACCAGCCATTTATCACGCGCTAACTCTTGTAAACAATCTTAAGTACTAGGATAATGATATATCGATACTAGGATAAATGGAGTCAGCATGGCCCGCCCACGATTACCGCGCGATCCCGCCGGCAACCCGATACGCGACGCCGACGATCCCTATCTGATTGCACGGCAGACCGTTCGTGACAGTTTCCCGGACCTGATGAAGGTTGCGCTGGAACAGGCCCTGAAGGGCGATTCGACGCTGCTCGTGCGTCTTCTGAATCACCTGGAGCAGCAACCTACCCGCCTGCCCACTATCAGCGCTGACGGCGACCCCGCAAACATCGCCTCAGACATTGCACGCTGGGCCGCTGTAGGCGGCATTTCAGTCGAGACGGCCCGCAAGATGATCGCCTTGCTGCGCGAGACGCAGGCCTTCGTGAAGCGCAGTAAGACCATCGAGGCGCTGATTGCCGCGTATGAAGCCTCTGGGCAACCGATTCCTGAGCGCGTGGACGCGATGCGAGACGCCGCATGAACGATCTGACCGCACTTGATCTGGTGAAGGCACAGCGCGCGCTTGAGAGCGCCAACGCGCCCGCATTCAGCCTTGCCGATGCCATTCAGGACGCCCGTGCGCGCTTCGAGCGTGGCGAACTCGGACCTTCACGCCTGATGGACCCGGCGCGCCGCCCGCGTGACGCCAGGGGAGCGGCGTTTTGGGACTGCCTGCAACGTGCCAAAGCCCGCGTGATTGCGTACGACGCACAGCCGCAGACGGCCGCCAAGCGCCCCGAGCCGGCGCCCGAGGCAATGAGCGACGAGGAATTGAAGGCGCGCATAGCAGAGCTTCGAGCACAGCGAGGCACGCAATGACCGAACTCGAACGACTCGAAGCTGAGCTAGCCGCCAGAACGGCACCCGCACAGCCCGTCAAGCCTGCCATCAAGCCTGACGACGAAGCCGAGGCCCGTCGCATCGAGGCCGCTGAACGCAGACGTTGTGCCCAGCTGCAAAGACAGTTGGCCCAGCAAAAGATGTTGGACGGCATGGCAATGCGACAGGCCGCAGAACGCCGCGAGCGCCGTGACTGGCTTGACGACAACCCACACTGGAGAAACGACTAATGTCCCTCACCCCTGATGACCTGGCAATTCAGGCTTTGTACGGCCGCGCATACGGTCGCGCGCATCAGGATCAGGTTGCCGGCGACGAATCCGCTCGCAGCGCTGCCGATCCCAGCCGGCGCAATGCGGAACCGGAGAACTTAAGCCAACAGGCAGGCTATGTTCCGTCCCGCAGCATCTTCGGCGCAGCGCTCGATCAGGAACTCGGCGTGAAGCCCGGCGCCGCCGGTTTGATGCCGGTCGATGAGGATTGGCACGACTACGCGGAACCAGCATACGAAGCCAGCAGCGAGGCCGCAGAGCCCGTCAGCGAGCCTGCTGAGCCCGCCATTGATCCGGTGACACTCGACGACTTGGAGCCCGGCATCGATCGCGACATCCGCGCATGGATCGCGGCTAATCCCGACGCCGTGCTGACGACGCAAGCCCTCCTGAGCGGCGCGCTGCATCTCGTTGGGGAGACGACGCGCGGCGACGAAATGGAACTGGCCGCATCGATGGGCCGCCTTGGCTATACGAAAGCGCAACGCCGTATTGATGGCGCACGGGTCTGGACGTGGGTGTCACGGACCTCCGAATCTGGTGTCACGAACCTCGAACAGGAGTAACCATGCAGACCCTCGAACAACTTCGCGCCGAACTGAAGCGCCTTCAGGGCGAGGCGATCGCCGCTCATTCCCGTGCTGTCGGCGGGGACAAGTCAGCTGCCGGCCGTCGCTCCGAACTGATGACGGCCGTGCAGTTCGTGCAGGTACAGATCGCCGATCTGGAAGTCGCTGAGAATGCGACCAAAGCCGACAAGCAGATTGGACGCCTGAAAGACGGCGCTGCTGCATCGCAGTCCCTGACTGACCGCGTGCGGACCACGCTGGCCGGTCGTGCCGAACTCGCTGCTACTGCGCATCGGTTGACAACCGAGCTGGGCGAAACGCTCAATGAGCTGGCCGCGCTGCACCTTGAAGCCGGGTCTGAAGTGCGCCGCTCGATGCCGGTCGACCATGCGCTGGGGCTCGACACGGACGACGCCGGCTGTGTGCGTGCAGTGCTGTCCACGTTGTTCGCAGTCGCCAAAGTCGGTACCGCCGATGCCGTGCGCTCGCTGGAAGCGCTCAACTTCGGGATCATCTACGCGCCGGAAGACGTGCGCAATACGGTGAAAAATCAGAACTCCATATTGCTGACGATCCGCGAGAACGCTGACGCACGCTGGGCCGATCACCTGGCCGAACTCGAATCGAGCCAGCAGACCGAGCAGGAGGCCGAAGCATGATCGCCAGCGCCAAACTCGTCGCGAAGATTCGGGCATTGCACGTCGAGGCCAACGCGCTGCGCGTGCCGGCGGTGCTGGGCGACTTCGCCGCCCGGATGCGTCGCTCTGCTATTCAGACGACGCTTCTTGCAGCCGAACATGATCTCGAAAGCATCCGCGCTCTAGCGCAGGAGGAAGCGTAATGGACGCACTCGCCGCACTCTATCCGTCATCGAACACGGGTTCCGGCATCACCAGCAGCCCGCTCGCGACGCCCGCTGCTCCCGTAGCCGCGCCTGTCGCTGATGTCGTCACGGTGGTGGCCGAAGTGGTCGCGCCCGCCGAAGTGGTCGAGCAGGCACAGCCAGAAGCCGGCGAACCGGTCGAATCCGCATACGTGGAAGATCGCCCGAAGCTGGAAGCGGCGTTCAAAGACATGCGGGACAACGAAATACCGGCCGATTCTGTCACTGCATATGCACCATTTGCGCGCCCGGTCGAAGGCGTCGAACCGATTCCTGAAGGCTTGCAAGCGATGGTCAAGCTGGGCCTTGGTGTCACGCAGGCCCGCGCCGTATGGGATGCCAGCGTCGATGCAGTACGCGCCCCGGTGCAGACCACACCCGCCGGCTGCCGTCAGGCTCTGGAATCGGTCTATGGCGACAAGCTCGATTCCAATCTCCAAGCCGCCAACGCCGTGATTGATCGCGCTGCGAAGACTTATCCGGGAATCCGGCAATGGCTCGCGACGACCGGACTCGGGAATAGCCCCGCATTCGTTCGGCAGGTAATCGATTTCGCCAACAGGAACAAATAAGATGGCCGATCAAACCGCCCAGCCCGTCATCCCGTCCGGCTCGCCTTTCACCAATCCCGAGCCTGCGCCGTCCGACAACGTTTTCGATCTGGCGTCGGCCAAGCCCATCGGTGCGTTTGATCTGGCATCCGCCAAACCTGCCGCCGCGCCTTCTGGTAGCGGGTTCGATCTGGCGTCTGCGCGTCCCATAGGCGCTCCTGGCCCGAGCGAGACGCTTCAGCAGGCACAGACAACCGTTGTTGCGAACAGCCAGCAAAGCACGAGCGCAGCGCTACAGGCGGCCGGCATCGCACGTCAGACGGGCATACCGCAAGCGGCTGTCGAGGCGGACGTACCGCGCTATCAGGCACAGGCGACTGCCCAGCAGAACGCTGCCGCTGTATCGAGCAGCCCGAAGCTGGCTCAATGGGTAGCGGACAATCCGGCGAGCGCACGCGCGGCACAGGATGATCTGCCGGCGATGGCGACGATCGAGAACCTGCTGTCGGCTGGGTGGAAGGGCCTGGCAGGATATGCCAGCCAGGCGGCGCTAGGCTTTAACCGCGCCATCGCTCAAGGCATTGCGAACCAGACCGGTTATCAGCCGACGCCGGCCGAAGCCAGTTCGGACTGGTTCACGCGCAACATGATCGCGCCGGCCGCACAGAACGTTGCTGCAAATACGCTGCCGGCCAATGCAACGTTTGGCGAAAAGGCTGCGAACACTGTCGGTAGCCTGCTGGGAATGATCGGCAGCATTGCTGCGACCGGAGGCATGAGCGAAGCCGCTCCGGCGGTTGAAGCCGTTCCATCTGCGGTGAATGCCATCACGCAGGCTGTTACGCACGGTGCTCGCGCTATGGCGTTTCCGGCCCTGACAGCAGCCGTCAACACAGGCACGGACGTCTACCAGAAAACTGGAGACATCAATCAGGCCCGACTGGCGGCGCAGGGCTCGTATCTGACGACCACGCTCGGCGGCATTGTCCCGCTTGGCGTTCCGGGTGGAGTGGTTTCGCGCCTTGCTACCGGCGCCGTATCGGGTGTCGCTACCGGCGAAGTCTCCCGGCAAGTCATGAATTTCGTGCTTCCTGAATCGATGCGCCAGGGCTTCGACCCACAGCAGGCCATTCTGTCCGCGCTGGCGGGCGCCGGCCTTGGCGGTGCAATGGGACCGCGCGCATTGAGCGAGGGCGTACAGCAGGCCCATGCCGATGCGCTGAGCGCTGAGACCGCGCAACGAGGCGGTGAAGCTGTCGAGCAGATCGGCAAGATCGCCGCAGCATCGAAGTTGCGCCAGGCCGATCCCGAAGCATTCCGGCAGTTCGTAGCATCGGCGAGCGAAGATAGCCCGCTGGCGAGCGTGTATGTGGACGGCAAGACCTTTGCCGATGCCCTGCATCAATCCGAAGTCGATCCGGCGAACATTCCCGGCCTGAATGACCGTCTCAATGAAGCGACCGCGACCGGCGGCGATGTCCAGATTCCGATTGCCGACTATGCCGCGCACATCGCTGGGACGGACCTCGATAAAGCCATCCTGCCCGAACTGAAGACGGAAGAAGGCGGCATGACCTACGCCGAAGGGCAGCGGTTCTATCAGAGCGCCGCCGAAGACATGAACGCCCGCGCGCAGGACATCGTTGCACAGCAGGGCGAGCAGGACACGCAGAACGCCGACATCAAGACCATTGGTGACACGCTGTTTTCGCAGATGCAGGCGACGGGCCGATTCCCTGCCGATGTCAGCCGCGCGAGCGTTGCCCCGGCGACGGAGTTCTATCGCACCATGGCGGAACGCACGGGCATGACGCCCGCCGAACTGTTCGAACAGCATCCATTGCAGATTGCCGGCGAGCCGATCGAGGGTGCGCTCGAGCAGCCGGCACGTGGCGCATTTGATCCGGACACGAACACCATTGCACTGTTGAAGGGTGCGGATTTGACGACCGCCCTCCATGAATCAGCCCATTTCTTTTTGTCGACGATGGGTGATCTGGCGTCGCGCCCCGATGCGCCGCAGCAGATCCGCGACGACATGCAGACGGCTATCACGTGGATGGGCGGGAAAGACCTCGCTGACTGGCAAGGGCGCACGCTCGAGCAGCAACGGGAGATGCACGAAAAGTTTGCGCAGGGGTTCGAGCAATATTTGATGGACGGCCGCGCGCCGACGACTGAGCTGCAGGGTCTGTTTTCACGCTTCCGCTCATGGCTCGTGAATGTGTACCGCAGCGTCACCGGGCTGGGTGCCGAACTCACGCCTGAAGTCCGCGAGGTGTTCGATCGCATGCTGGCGACTGACGACGCAATCCGGCAGACCGAAGCGGCACGCGGGTATGTGCCGCTGGACCTGAGCGCGACCGATGCGACCGATAAACAGAAGGCTGATTACGCAGCGGCCGGCGAGCAGGCTACGCAGGATGCGATTGCCGAGATGCAGGCACGCAGCCTCAAGGACATGCAATGGGCCAGCAACGCGAAGTCGAAGGCCATCAAGGACATGCAGCGTGAGGCTAACCTGCAACGTGAGCTTATTCGGGAGGAGGTCACGCGCGAGCTGGCTGATTCGCCAGTGGAGAAAGCCCGCCAGTTCATCGCAGCCAACGATCTGAGCACGAAGGATGCCGCGTCGATGGACCTCGTTGCCGAGCAGTTCAAGCTGGGGACCGGCGCCGAACTCGTTGACGCGCTGGCGGTCGATCCGAAAGCTCAGATCGCACAGATGACTGATGAGCGCATGCTGCAACGGCATGGCGAGTTGACCGATCCGGCTGCCATCGATGCAGCAGCGAACGAGGCCGTGCACAACGAGGCGCGTGCGCGTTTCATGGCGACCGGGCTCAAGTTGCTCACGAAGTCGCCGATTCCCGTGCGCGACATGACGAAGGCCGCGACCGCTGCCGCTGAAACCGCGATTGCCGCGAAACGGGTGGGCGACCTGAATCCGCGTCAGTACGAAGTCGCAGAGACGAAGGCGAACCGCGAGGCCATCGCCCAGGCACCGAAAGATCCCGCCAAAGCCGCCGAAGCTCAACGGCAAGCCCTGCTGAGCAACCGGCTGGCGAAGGCTGCGCGCGACGCTGTGGCCGACGTGAAGAAGATCGTTGCGTCTCAAGCGCGGTATGACAAGGACTCGATCCGCGCGAAGATGGACCCCGATGTGCTCGACCAGATCGACGCATTGCGTGAGCGCTTCGATTTCCGCCAGACCCCGACGCAAGGCCCGACCAAAGAGCAGGTATCCCTGCAAACGTGGGTGGAGTCGCAGAAGGCGCTGGGTTACGTGCCCGTTGAACACCCAGGCATGATGGACCCCACGGTGCGGATGCACTACAAGCAAATGACCGTCGAGCAGTTGCGCGGCTTTAACGACACGATCCGCTCGATGGAACAGATCGCGCGTGAGCGCAAATCGATCACGATCGAGGGCAAGAAGGTCGATCTGTCCGAAGCCGTCGGCGAGCTGGTGGACAAGATGAAGGAGCGCGGCGAGAAGTTCACCCTTGAAGACCTCGTTAATCCTCCGCGCATCGGCACAGACTCCCTGTGGAGCGTAGGGCTCGACAAAATGTCCGCTTTCCTGCGCGCATCGGTGGCCGAGTTCAAGCCGCAACAGTTCAAGGCGAACCAGTTTGATCTGCATGAAGTCGGCGGCCCGTTCACGAAGGCGATTTTCGAGCGCGTGTTTGATGCGAACTATCGCAAGATCGACATGCTCAAGAGCCTGGCGAACGACTTCCGGGAAGGCGCGGCAAAGCTCGGCAAGGACTGGCAGGAGAGCCTGACAGAACGCGTCCCGAATCGAACGCTGCTCGATACCGATCTGACAAATGAAACCGGCACGACCGTCTATCGTGACCTCACGCGCGGCGACATGCTGGGCATCGCGCGACATGTTGGTAATGAATCGAACTTCGACAAGCTGACGAAAGGCATGGGCTGGGAGCCGCGCGACGTGTGGGCGTTCCTCAACGCGAACATGACGGCAAAGGACTGGGAAGCCACCCAGCGCACGTGGGACGCCTTCGAGAAGCACTGGCCGGCCATGGCTGAGATGAATCGACGGCTGGGCAATATGACGCCCGACCACATCGAGCCGCGCCCATTCAGGACGCCGGACGGCACCGAGATGCGCGGCGGCTATGCGCCGATCGACTACGATCCGAACCCGAACCGCTCGCGCCGTGCAGGACGTAACGCGAGCGCCGAATCGATCAACCCGGCAGAGGGCCTGTTCGGGCGTGAGTACTTCCGCGCCGACACGACTACCAACGGTTCGCTGAATGCACGTACCGGTTATCACGACCGGCTGGATCTGGACTTCCATTCCATTGAGCGCCGACTGCATGACACGGTGCACGACCTGGCCTATCGTGAGGCGCTGCTCGACGTGCACAAGGTGCTGACCGATAAGGAGTTCCGCCGGCAGTTCCAGTTGACGTACGGCCCCGAGGGTTACAAATCCCTCAACAAGTGGATCGGCGACCTCGCCAATGGGCAGAACCGGGACGACGCACAAACGAAAATGGAACGCGTCTTTGCAATGAGCCGTCAGGGGCTGCTGCGCGTGGGCATCGCCTTTCGGGCATCGACGGTGCTGAAACACGGTGGATCAGCCCTTGCCAAGTCAGGCAGTTATTTCAGCGGTGGCGGCGAAAAGTATTTTGCTGCTCGCGTGGGGCAGATTGCGACCGACCACGCCGGCCAGGTGGCGAGTGCCATCGATAAATTCTCCGAGATTCGCGCCCGGGCAATGCAGCAGGATCGCGACTATCGCGAAACGACCGCTTCGATGTTTGAGCCCGAGAGCCTGCAATCGAAGATGGATCGCGCTGGACATGCGACCGTGGCCTTTGCCGACCTGATGAGCGCGGTTCCGACTGCATGGGCGGCCTACGACCGGGCGATTACCGATGGCATCCCAAAGAATCGCGGCGGCACCGGCAAGCCGATGAGTGAGGCGGACGCGGTGGCATACGCCAATCAGGTCGTCCGGGAAGCCCACGGCTCGAATATCGAATCAGCCCGCTCGATGCTGCTGCAGGAGCGTAACGAACTGGTCAAGTCGGTGTCGATGCTCTACGGCTTCATGAACAATTCGCTCGGGCAGACACTCGACATCGCCGACAAGTTGCGTATGACGGGTTTCAGCAAGCCTGAGTTGTTCGCTCGTGTGCTGGGCTCGATCATCGTGCCGGCGCTGGTGAGTGGCGCCCTGGCGAGTCACAAGAAGGGCGAAGGCTGGGCCGAATGGGCGGCCAAGGCAATCACTGGCGAAGTGGCCGGCATGGTCCCGCTGGTGCGTGATATCTGGTCGGCGGCTGAAGGGCATAACAGCGCGGGCATCAATCCGTTTATGCAGGGCGTGAGCAGCATCGGCAAGGCGGCCCGGGATGTGATTCACCTCGTGGAGGGCAAGGAAGTGAAGGCCCCGATCAGGGACATCGGCAACGCGATCGGGCTCGCGATTCCGGGGATGGGCCAGGCCGGCACCAGCCTGCAATACCTCGCCGACGTGCACAGCGGCAAGCAGCAACCGAAGAACCCGCTGGACGTGGCACGCGGCGCGGCGCTCGGACAGGGCAACCAGTAATCCAAAGGAGCAGCACCATGGCAACGAAGGGCACACTCAACAACGTCGATTCCGGCCGCACGGTAGCCGGCCGGCACGCGAGCGGCAACAACGCGCCTGGCACGAAGACGGTCACTGACCTGATGGGCAAGAGGCACCCCGAAGGCCCGCTCGCCTCGAAAAGCCGCGTGCAGACGACGCAGAACGGTCTCGACAAGGGCCGAAAGGCAAACGACGCGGGGAAGCAGAGGACGGACGGCGGGAAGCCTAACGGCAGCCTGAAGGCCAAGCCGACGCCGGCAGGCGGCACGACCAGCACCGAATCGCCGATGGGCAAGGCGGCCAGGAAACTGTATCCGAGTGCCAGGTGACAGACGATAAGCGCCGTCTCCTGTTGGCCGAACTGGCGCACACCCGCGCGTCGCTGGAGGCTCTCTGGTTCCAGCGGGTCGAGATTGCTGAAGCGCTGCCGGCGGCCGATCGCGAGCTGGCGCACCGGCTCAGGCAGCGGGATGCGGCGCTACTGGAAAGCGAAGTTGCGCCTACGTGGCGACTGGTCGAGCTGGAATATCAGTTGGCCGGCGGACGCCTACTCGGATCTCAAATCTGATTTCGCCAGTGGAGGCACCGATGGCCGTCTGGACAAAAATCGTCGAACACATGATCCGGCAGATCGAGGCGGGCCAGCGCATGCCCGTGCCGGACCGGAGCGAGATCGGGCGTCGCATCGCAGAGGGGCGGGCGGCAGCGGCGCGTAAGCGCGAAGCCTGTGCGGTGGCGGACTAACCAATCCTCCCGCCGGGAGTCGCTGGCGGGTTACCACCCGTAGTCTTTCTTCATACTTGTCCTACGATTCCACTGCGAGGCACCGCTCACGCGCTCCGCGCTGCGGGCCGGCAGTGCCTCGCCATTGATGGAAGGGGGCGGCGATGCAAAAAATCGATAAGGACTTGTGGACGGATATGGAAGGCGACTATCGGATTTACGTCACGACCTGTCCCGCCCTCAGGAATGGCGTCCCAGTGAGCGGCGGCGGCCCATATCGCTACGAAACAGAGATACTGCCGCCGGACGCAGATCCAACCACAGGACGGATACATGGACCCTGCTATACGCAGGGAGAGGGACTGCCAACAGAAGAAGAGGCGCGAGATGCCGGCGAAGACGAGGTGCGCAAGTACACCCGCAAGCGCTTCATTGATGAGTCTGGTGGTTCCGATATCGACGGCGGAAGCGCGGATATCTGAGTGTGGGTACCGGTGGGGGTAGAAATTAAAAACGGGCGCTAAGGCCCGTATTCATTGGTTTCATGACGGATCAATGGTCCGTCATCCCCCCTGATTGACGGCCGGGAACGCCTCTCCTCGTTTCCATGTTGCCGCCGTTGCCGCGCCCACCTCCGCCGCCTGCCTGTTGCGGCGGCGGGTTGGCCGGGCCCGGACGTCCCATATTCGAGCCGCCAGGTCCGCCGGGGCCGCCGGCTGCGCCTTGCGGCGGCGGACCGCCGTGCTGGCCACCTCCATTCGGCTGCCCACGCCAGCCGCCGTTATCGCCGCGGTTGCCGTTATCCCGGTCCCGGTCCCGGTCTCGGTCCCGATACCCCGGGTAGCCACGATAGCCCGGCCCTGGTCCGTAGTAGCCCGGTCCCCAGTAGTTGCCGTAACCCATGTAGACGTTGGTTTGCGGCACGACGGGCACCCCGGTGGCATAGCCGTCGTAACCGTCATAGCCATTGTAATAACCGCCGCCATAGCCGTTGCCGTACATCGGCGTGCCGTCCGGATAGACGGCACAGCCGCCCAGCAAGGCAGCCACGGCTAGACCGACGAGTGAAGCGATGCGTTTCATTTTGTGGATCACTTGCGAAAGTACATGACTATAAGACAACTATTATCGCCAACCGGCGCATCAGCTTTGTATGTGTTTGTAAGGATTTATTTTCCGTGCCACGACGCATGTCGATGAGATGTGCCGCCAACCTCGCGATCGACTGTTCCTCCCAGCGCAACGCTGTATCTCGCGCAGGCCGGTTTTTCCCGATTGTTTTCTTCTATAGAATTTTGACTGGGCATAGTGGGTCACGAGCTCATGAGCCCCTAATCGGAAGAAACGACATCATGAAAAAGACAATATCGGTGTACTGGCCACTTGCCATCGTTGTGCCGCTTGCCGCGGCAGCCTACCTGCACATTTGCGGCGACGCCGCCTCGCACGACTCGCGAGCGCCGCTCGCCGCGGATCAATTGACTGCTGAACTCGCACGCGTCGTCTCGTACGGCATGGTCGGCGACGCCGCGAAGCTGCCGGCCAAGGCCATGCGTGCCGTCGCGTCGATGCCCGTCGCGCAAGCGTCCTGAGCGCGCAGGAGTTATTAGCCGCCGCGCCGCACGCAATGCGCTGAGCCGGCGCTGCGAGGCGCCCGGCGCGATCTGGCTCAGCTTTGTATAATCGCGGCACCGTTTCCTAACTTGTTGCTCCGCGCGAGCGTCGCGCCAGAAAACCCCTGATGAAAACCGTGTCCATCTGCTTCGTCTGCCTCGGGAACATCTGCCGTTCGCCGACCGCGGAAGGTGTGATGCGGCATCTGGTGGCCGAGGCGAATCTCGCAGAGCGCATTTTGATCGATTCCGCCGGTACCGGCGACTGGCACATCGGCCAGCCACCGGACGACCGGGCGCAGCGGGCCGCCGGCCGGCGCGGCTACGAGCTGGCCGCCCTGCGCGGGCGCCAGATTGCCGCGGCGGACTTCGAGCGCTTCGATTTGCTGATCGCGATGGACGGCAAGAACGTCGCCGCGCTGAGCAAAATCTGCCCGCCGGCCCAGCGCGACAAGATCCGTCTGCTGATGGCGTTTGTTCCGGAGACGGACAGCCGCTGGGGCGGCGCCCGCGAAGTCGCCGATCCGTATTTCGGCGGAGCGGAGGGGTTTGAGCAGGTGCTGGACCAATGCGAAGCGGCCTGCCGCGGTTTGATCGCAGCGCTCCGTCCCCAGTTGCCGCCCTGAAAGCACGCCAACACTTCGCCGAACGTACCCACACCGGACGTATCCGGTTAATTAAGCAAATGACCCAAATCGCGATAGGGATACTTGACTAAATCGCTCATGTATTTATACTTGACCAAACTTGTCGAGAATAGCGGTTCCCACACCATATGAGACTCACCACGAAAGGCCGTTTCGCCGTCACGGCGATGATTGACCTGGCGCTGCGCCAGGAGCAGGGCCCGGTGACGCTTGCGGGTATCAGCCAGCGCCAACATATCTCCCTGTCGTACCTCGAGCAGCTGTTTGGCAAGCTGCGTCGTCACGAAATCGTCGAATCCGTGCGCGGACCAGGCGGCGGCTACAATCTTGCCCGCCGCGCTGAAGACGTGACGGTGGCCGACATCATCATTGCTGTGGACGAGCCGCTCGATGCCACCCAATGCGGCGGCAAGGGCTCGTGCGAGGGCACCAAACAGCACGACGGCCATTGCATGACGCACGAATTGTGGTCGACGCTGAATCAGAAAATGGTCGAGTACCTGGATTCGGTCTCCCTGAAGGATCTGGTCGATCAGCAGCGTTCGCGTGAAGGCGCGCCGGCGGTGTTGCGCGACCGGCGCAACGAGGCGCCGGCGGTCGAACCCGCGCGCGTGGTGCCGAAAGGGCCCAATTCCGTTTTCAACATGGCCGGTTCTTAGGGCGCGGCGAGTCGACTACTTGCGAAATCACCGCAGCCTGACAGAGAACCCAGAAGCCTGAGCACATGACGTCCCCGGAGCGATAGATGAACAACGACATTCCCCACCTGCCCATTTACATGGACTACAGCGCCACGACCCCGGTCGATCCGCGCGTGGTGGACAAGATGATTCCGTATCTGCGCGAGCAGTTCGGCAACCCCGCATCGCGTAGCCACTCGTATGGCTGGGACGCGGAGCGTGCGGTCGAAGAAGCGCGCGAGAATGTCGCCGCGCTGGTGAATGCCGATCCGCGCGAAATCATCTGGACTTCGGGTGCAACCGAATCGGACAACCTCGCGATCAAGGGTGCCGCGCACTTCTACAAGAGCAAAGGCAAGCACCTCGTCACGGTGAAGACCGAGCACAAGGCCGTGCTCGATACCTGCCGCGAACTCGAGCGCGAAGGCTTCGAAGTCACGTATCTGGATGTGAAGGACGACGGTCTGATCGACCTCGATGTGTTCAAGGCCGCGCTGCGCCCGGACACGATTCTGGTTTCGGTGATGTCGGTGAACAACGAAATCGGCGTGATCCAGGACATCGAGGCAATCGGTGAAATCACCCGCGAAAAGGGCATCATTTTCCATGTCGACGCGGCGCAGGCCACCGGCAAGATCGCGATCGACCTGCAAAAGCTGAAGGTCGACCTGATGTCGTTCTCGGCGCACAAGACGTACGGTCCGAAGGGTATCGGCGCGCTGTACGTGCGCCGCAAGCCGCGTATCCGCATCGAAGCGCAGATGCACGGCGGCGGTCACGAGCGCGGCATGCGTTCGGGCACGCTGGCCACGCACCAGATCGTCGGCATGGGCGAAGCGTTCCGCATCGCGCGTGAAGAAATGGCGACGGAAAACGAGCGCATTCGCATGCTGCGCGACCGCCTGCTGCGCGGCCTGTCGGAAATGGAAGAAGTGTATGTGAACGGCGACATGGAACAGCGTGTGCCGCACAACCTGAACATCAGCTTCAATTTCGTCGAAGGCGAATCGCTGATCATGGCGGTGAAGGACGTGGCGGTGTCGTCGGGTTCGGCGTGCACGTCGGCTTCGCTGGAACCGTCCTATGTGCTGCGCGCATTGGGCCGTAACGACGAGCTGGCGCACAGCTCGATCCGCTTCACGGTGGGCCGCTTCACGACCGAGCAGGATGTCGATTACGTGATCAATCTGCTGAAGACCAAGATTTCGAAGCTGCGCGATCTGTCGCCGCTGTGGGAAATGCACAAGGACGGGATCGATATTTCGACGATCCAGTGGGCAGCGCACTGACGCGCCGGTTTGGATGCCGAATTCATCGAACTCAGATTGAAACGAATCAAGGAGTGTAATCATGGCTTATAGCGACAAGGTTCTGGACCACTACGAAAACCCGCGCAACGTAGGTTCTTTCGCGAAGGACGACGATGCGGTCGGCACCGGCATGGTCGGCGCGCCCGCATGCGGCGACGTAATGAAGCTGCAGATCCGCGTGGGCGCGGACGGCATCATCGAAGACGCGAAGTTCAAGACGTACGGCTGTGGTTCGGCGATCGCGTCGAGCTCGCTCGTCACCGAATGGGTGAAGGGCAAGACGCTCGACGAAGCCATGTCGATCAAGAACACGCAGATCGCCGAAGAACTGGCGCTGCCGCCGGTGAAGATCCACTGCTCGATCCTCGCGGAAGACGCGATCAAGGCAGCGGTCGCCGACTATAAGCAACGCCACGGCGAAGCGGTCGTCGAAGGCGACAAGCAGCACGCGTAAGCGCGCGGCCGAGTGTGAATCGAAGCGGACGGCGCGCAGCAGCAATGCACCGTCCGGCATGAGCGATATTTGAAGCAGGCAGGGCAGCAGCGCGTCACGAGGCATATGAATGCCGGATACGCGCCGCGCAATGAGAAACGCTATGGCAATTACGTTGACCGAAAAGGCAGCACAGCACGTCCGGAAGTATCTGACTCGTCGCGGCAAGGGTGTCGGGCTGCGCGTCGGCGTGCGTACGACCGGTTGCTCGGGTTTGGCCTACAAACTCGAGTACGTGGATGAACTCGCGCCCGAAGACGAAGTGTTCGAATGCAACGGCGTGAAGATCATTGTCGACCCGAAGAGCCTCGCCTATATCGACGGTACGGAACTCGACTTCGCGCGTGAAGGGTTGAACGAAGGCTTCAAGTTCAACAACCCGAATGTGAAGGACGAATGCGGTTGCGGCGAGTCGTTCCGCGTGTAAATCGGAACACTTCCGCGTGCAGCGGAAAAAAGGCGGCGCGGGCCGCCTTTTTAGTTTCATCCGCGCCTCTTCGATCGCCGAATCTTCGTGCCCTTTTGATTTGCATTGATCTGCACTTCGGTGCGCTTCCTGAACGGACTCCTTTTATCCGATGGCCTCGCTGAACGACAGCCACTTTGACCTGTTCGATCTGCCGGCGCAATTCGCGCTCGACGCGTCCGCGCTCGACCACGCGTATCGCACGGTGCAGGCGCAAGTGCACCCGGACCGCTTTGCCGCGGCCGGCGACGCGCAAAAACGCATTGCGATGCAATGGGCGACGCGTACCAACGAGGCATATCAGACGCTGCGCGATCCGTTGAAGCGCGCGACTTATCTGCTGCACCTGCGCGGCATCGACGTCGGCGCGGAGAACAACACGGCGATGGAGCCGGCGTTCCTGATGCAGCAGATGGAATGGCGCGAAGGGATCGAAGACGCGGCTGCGGCGAAGAACGTCGATGCTCTCGACGCCTTGCTGACCGAACTGCGCGACGAAGAGCGCATGCGTTTTACCAAGCTCGGCGCTTTGCTCGACAGCGGCGCGAACCAGGCGGCGGGCGAGGCGGTGCGGCAATTGATGTTCATCGAGCGGGTGGCGTCGGAAATCGGCACGCAGATCGAGCGGCTCGAAAACTAGCATCGCGCGCGTGCCGTAGACGCACGAAGAGGCGCACAAACGTACGCAAACGCACGCAAACGCAGCCGTAGCATTACCATCCAGCAACGCGAAAATTCAGGACGGGGCCAGGCGGTCCCGAGAAGATCCAGATGGCCTTACTGCAAATCTCCGAACCCGGCATGGCGCCGGCGCCCCATCAGCGGCGTCTCGCGGTCGGTATCGATCTCGGCACCACCAATTCCCTCGTCGCCGCGGTGCGCAGCGGCGTGCCTGATGTGCTGCCCGACGAGCACGGCCATGTGCTGCTGCCGTCGGTGGTGCGCTACCTGGAAAAGGGCGGCCGACGCATCGGCCGCACCGCCAAGGCCGAGGCCGCGACTGATCCGCGTAACACGATCGTGTCGGTCAAGCGCTTCATGGGCCGCGGCAAGGCGGAAGTCGAAGGCGCAGAGAATGCGCCGTACGACTTTATCGACGCGCCCGGCATGGTGCAGATCCGCACCGTCGACGGCGTGAAGAGCCCGGTCGAAGTCTCGGCGGAAATTCTCGCGACGCTGCGCCAGCGCGCCGAAGACACGCTCGGCGACGAGCTGGTCGGCGCGGTCATCACGGTGCCCGCGTATTTCGACGAAGCGCAGCGCCAGGCGACCAAAGACGCCGCGCGTCTGGCCGGCCTGAACGTGCTGCGCCTGTTGAACGAGCCGACCGCGGCGGCGATCGCCTACGGCCTCGACAACGGTTCCGAAGGCCTGTACGCGGTGTACGACCTCGGTGGCGGCACCTTCGATCTGTCGATTCTCAAGCTCACCAAGGGCGTGTTCGAAGTGCTCGCGGCAGGCGGCGATTCCGCGCTCGGTGGCGATGACTTCGACCACGCGCTGTATCGTCATGTGCTGGAGAAGGCGGGCATCGCGCCGCAGACGCTTGCTCCGGAAGACGTGCGTCTGCTGCTGGACAGCGTGCGCGTGGCCAAGGAGGCCTTGTCGGACGCATCGAGTGCGAAGCTGCAGGCAACGCTCTCGAGCGGCACCCAGCTCGATCTGACGATCGACGAAGCCACTTTCGAAGCGATCACCCTGGCGCTGGTTCAGCGCACGCTCGGCCCGACGAAGAAAGCACTGCGCGACGCCAAGGTCACGACCAAAGAGATCAAAGGCGTGGTGCTGGTCGGCGGCGCGACGCGCATGCCGGTGATCCGCCGCGCGGTCGAGTCGTTCTTCGGGCAGCCGCCGCTCACCAATCTGGATCCGGATCAGGTCGTCGCGCTTGGCGCGGCGATCCAGGCTGATCTGCTCGCGGGCAATCGCGGCGCCGACGGCGACGACTGGCTGCTGCTCGACGTGATTCCGCTGTCGCTCGGCGTCGAGACGATGGGCGGCCTGACCGAGAAGATCATCCCGCGTAATTCGACGATTCCTGTCGCGCGCGCGCAGGATTTCACGACCTTCAAGGACGGCCAGACGGCGATGGCGATCCACGTCGTGCAAGGCGAGCGCGAGCTCGTTGCCGATTGCCGCTCGCTCGCGCGTTTCGAGCTGCGCGGCATCCCGCCGATGGCCGCCGGCGCCGCGCGGATTCGCGTCACCTATCAGGTGGATGCGGACGGCCTGCTGTCGGTGTTCGCGCGTGAACAGGGCTCGGGCGTGGAAGCGTCGGTGGTGGTCAAGCCGTCGTACGGACTCGCCGACGACGACATCGCCAGGATGCTCGAAGACAGCTTCTCGACCGCCGAAGTCGACATGCGCGCCCGCGCGCTGCGTGAGGCGCAAGTCGAAGCGCGGCGTCTCGTGGAAGCGACCGACGCCGCGCTCGCCGCCGACGCCGAATTGCTCGACGACAGCGAGCGTGCCGAACTTGACGCGCTGCTCACCGCTTTGCGCAACATCGCGCAAAGCGACGACGTCGATGCGATCGAAGCCGCGACCAAAACGCTCGCCGAAGGCACCGACGAATTCGCCGCCCGCCGCATGAACAAGGGCATTCGCCGCGCGCTGGCAGGCCGCAAGCTCGACGAGATCTGAGCCTTTGCGGTAGCGGCAAGCGAGCCGGAATGCCCGAAGCCGGCATGCCCACAACAAACCGCGACGAACGAAAACGCGCCGCGTGTCTTAAAAAAGCATGCGGCGCCAGTAAAATGGTACGGAGCCGGACTGCGGCAGCCGTGCCTCAGACCCAAACGGAAAATGTATGCCTCAAATCGTTGTGCTGCCTCACGTCGAACTGTGCCCGGAAGGCGCGGTGATCGATGCCGTGCCCGGCAAGAGCATCTGCGACACCCTGCTCGATAACGGCATCGAAATCGAGCACGCGTGCGAGAAGTCCTGCGCGTGCACGACCTGTCACGTGATCGTGCGTGAGGGTTTCGCCGCCTTGACGCCGTCCGAGGAAGACGAGGACGATCTGCTGGACAAAGCATGGGGGCTCGAGCCGGCCTCGCGTTTGTCGTGCCAGGCGATGGTGCCGGCGGAGCAGGATCTGGTCGTCGAAATCCCGCGTTATTCGATCAATCACGCGAAGGAAAACCACTAACAGGAGGATGCAGCCATGAAGTGGACCGATACTCAAGACATCGCGATGGCCCTGACTGATAAGCACCAGGACATCGATCCGCAGCAGGTGCGCTTTACTGATTTGCACCGCTGGGTCACCGAACTGGAAGGCTTCGACGACGACCCTAACCGGTCGAACGAGAAGATCCTCGAAGCGATTCAGGCTGCATGGATCGAAGACGCGGATTATTGAGTTTTCCGCCCGCGGCGCGTGATTCGTTTCTGTCGCGACAAAGAAAAAGGCGATTCCATTGGAATCGCCTTTTTTAACGCCTGGAGAATCTTCAGGCTGGCATCGGTCAGCTTGCCACCAGCGTGCCGTTTTCGACCCGCACGCGCTGACCTTGCTGGAACGGCGGCGCCTCATGGTATGTGAAGTAGCGCATCTTGCCGTTTTCCATGCGCACGCGCACCGAATACGACGTGGTGCTGCGCAGATGTTTTTCGACCGAGTTGCCGGCGAGGCCGCCGCCGAGCGCGCCGAGAATCGTCATTGCGGTACGGCCGTTGCCGCTGCCGAACTGGTTGCCGACCACGCCGCCGGCCACCGCACCGCCGACCGCGCCGATACCGGTGCCATGACCTTCCTGACGCACCGCCGAGATGCCGACCACCGTGCCGCAGGTCGAACAGTAAGCCGGTTGTGAAGGTTGCTGCTGCGCGTATTGCGGCGCCGGCTGGGCTTGTTGCTGCTGGGCATACTGGGGTTGTTGCGCAGGCACCGGGGCAGGCTGACGTTGGACCGGTTGCTGAGCCTGTTGTTGGGCCGCGGCCTGTTGAGCCTGCTGTTGAGCCTGTTGCTGCGCTGCCTGTTGGGCTGCCTGCTGCGCCGCCAGATTCGCCGGCGCAGCCGAATCGACCACCGCCGGTTGCGTGGTCACTTGCGCGGCCTGGGTCTGGTCGGTTTGCGCGCCGTTGCTCGACGCGTTCGGGAACAGGCCCGTGATGGCCGCCGTCGCGGCAAGGCTGGCGATGATGACGGCGCCGACTGCGGTTGCTACAAGCGGGTGAAGACGACGTTGTTGCGCGGGTTTGGTATCTGGATTGTCCATACTGGCCTCCATCTTAAGCAGAGTCGGCTGTTATTGAGACACAGTGTCGGTCAAATCGATCCGTGGAGCGTTTCAATTTGTAACCATTTCCGGGCAATCCTCTTGCAGGAGAGGCGTCGAAGGCCCGGTATACCGTGGAGACCCTCGGTTCACGCCGCGCTCGGTAGGGGATGGGCAGGGCAGCCGACAACCCTGATGCGCACCTTTTACCGATGGTTACAAACTGTCAGCTAGCCGCCCGTCCGTTTTTCCCGGCTCGAAAACCCAAAACGCCCGGCGTCGAGCCGGGCGTTTTGTCTGGGCGCTAACGCAGCGAACCAATCAGTCTTCGCGGCGGAGATGCGGGAACAGGATCACGTCGCGGATGCTCGGGCTGTCGGTCAGCATCATCACCAGACGGTCGATACCGATCCCGCAACCGCCTGCCGGCGGCATGCCGTATTCCAGTGCGCGGATGTAGTCGGCATCGTAGAACATCGCTTCTTCGTCGCCCGCGTCTTTCTGGTCGACCTGCTTCCTGAAGCGCGCGGCCTGGTCTTCCGGATCGTTCAGCTCCGAGAAGCCGTTGGCGATTTCGCGGCCCGTGATGAACAGCTCGAAGCGCTCAGTGATGCCGTCGAACTTGTCCGACGCGCGCGCGAGCGGCGACACTTCGATCGGGTAGTCGATGATGTAGGTCGGTTCCCACAGCTGCGACTCGGCGGTTTCCTCGAACAGCGCGAGTTGCAGCGAGCCCACGCCCGCATTCAGGAACTGCGGCTGCGATGCGTCCACGCCGAACTTCTTCAGCTCGGTGCGCAGGAACGCGCTGTCGGCGAGTTGCTCGCTGGTGTACTGCGGCGCGTACTTCTGGATCGCCTGGGTAATGGTCAGCCGATGGAACGGCTTGGCCAGATCGAGCTCACGGCCCTGATAGGTGATGGTGGCGGTGCCCAACGCGTCGATGGCGGCCTGGCGGATCAACTGCTCGGTGAAGTCCATCAGCCACTTGTAATCGGTGTACGCGGCGTAGAACTCGATCATCGTGAATTCCGGATTGTGGCGCACCGACACGCCCTCATTGCGGAAATTCCGGTTGATCTCGAACACGCGCTCGAAGCCGCCGACCACGAGGCGCTTCAGATACAGTTCCGGCGCGATCCGCAGGAACATTTGCATGTCGAGCGCGTTGTGGTGCGTGGAGAACGGCTTGGCCGCGGCGCCGCCCGGAATCGGGTGCAGCATTGGCGTTTCGACTTCCATGAACTCGGCGTCGGCCATGAACTTGCGGATCGACGAAATCGTCTTGGTACGCGCAACAAAGGTCTTGCGCGTTTCCGGCGTGACGATCAGATCGACATAGCGCTGGCGGTACTTCATTTCCTGGTCGGACAGGCCGTGGAACTTGTCCGGCAGCGGACGCAGCGACTTCGACAGCAAACGCAGTTCGGTGCAGCGCACCGACAACTCGCCCTTGTTGGTGCGAAACAGCACGCCGCGCGCCGCGACGATGTCGCCCATGTCCCACTTCTTGAACGCGTCGTACGTTTGCTGGCTGACGTCGGCCGGCGTGATGAAGAACTGGATCTGGCCGGAACCGTCGCGCACGGTCGCAAAGCTCGCCTTGCCCATCACGCGCTTGAGCATCATGCGGCCGGCGACGGCGACTTCGAGCGGATTCGCTTCGAGCGTTTCCTTGTCGGCATGCTCGTATTGCGATTGCAGATCTTCGGCGTGGTGCGTGGGTCGGAAATCGTTCGGATAGGCGACGCCTTGTTCACGCAACTCGCGCAGCTTTTCGCGGCGCTCGGCGATGATCTTGTTGTCGTCTACCTCGGGCACGACATTCGGCTGGATCGATTCGGTCATGATGGTTTGGTATTCGGTGGGCCGCATGCGGCTGGCCAGTGAGTAATAAAAACTCAGAAAAACTCAGGCGGTAAAAAGATGCGGCGCGGCAATGCGATGCATGCCGCGCCGATTGCGCTTAGACGCCCTGTTTCAGGCTCGCGCTGATGAACGGATCGAGGTCGCCGTCGAGCACGCTCTTGGTATTGCTGATTTCGACGTTGGTCCGCAGATCCTTGATACGGCTGTTGTCCAGCACGTACGAGCGGATCTGGTGACCCCAGCCCACATCGGTCTTGCCCGCTTCGAGCTTGTCCTGCTCGGCCTGACGCTTGCGGATTTCCGCTTCGTACAGGCGCGACTTCAGCATGGCCATGGCTTCGGCGCGGTTGCGGTGCTGCGAGCGGTCGTTCTGGCACTGCACGACGATGCCCGACGGCATGTGCGTGATCCGCACCGCGGAGTCGGTCTTGTTGATGTGCTGACCGCCCGCGCCGGACGCGCGGTACGTATCGATGCGCAGATCAGCCGGATTGATGTCGACTTCGATCGAGTCGTCGACTTCCGGGTACACGAACACCGACGAGAACGACGTATGACGGCCGCCCGACGAATCGAACGGCGACTTGCGCACGAGGCGGTGCACGCCGGTTTCGGTGCGCAAAAAGCCGTACGCGTATTCGCCTTCGATCTTGATGGTCGCGTTCTTGATGCCCGCGACGTCGCCTTCGGTCTGTTCCAGCACTTCGGTCTTGAAGCCCTTGCGCTCGCAGTAGCGCAGGTACTGGCGCAGCAGCATCGACGCCCAGTCGCACGCTTCGGTGCCGCCGGCGCCGGCCTGAATGTCGAGGAACGCGTTGTTCGGGTCGGCCGGGTTCGCGAACATCCGGCGGAATTCCATGTCGGCGACGCGCTGTTCGAGGCCTTGCGCATCCGCTTCGCAGGCGAGGAGGGTGTCCTCGTCGTTTTCTTCGCGGGCCATTTCGAACAGGTCCTGCGCGTCGCGCAGGTCGTTATCGAGTGCCGTGAGTTTGCCGACGACGTCGTCGAGCAGCTTCTTTTCCCGGCCGAGAGCCTGGGCGTGTTTCGAGTCGTTCCAGACGTCCGGGTCTTCGAGTTCCCGGTTGACTTCGATCAGACGACGTGACTTGTCGTCGTAGTCAAAGATACCCCCGTAGGTCGGCCGCGCGCGTGCGCAGGTCCGCCAGAGAGGCTTCGATCGCGTTGAGACGTTCCGCTTCCATGTCGATCTTTTATAGCTTCGTAAAAAGGGGAAATTATAGCCGATCGGCGCGCCGCGCCGGAGCCTTGCAAGCGATCCGGCGCGTGTTTGGGGTTGATTTTGCGGTGATTTTCGATGGTTTGCGGCTTGCCGGGCAGACGTGCCGGGCAGACGTGAGGCGGCCCCTGAGCCAGCCTCGGGCTGCCGCTTCAGCTCACCGCGTGCTCGACGATCAATTGCACCCGCGACACGCCGTTCCACGTGTCGCTCGCGAGCCGGTAGGCGACGGTGGTGCGCGCCGGCAGCGTGTCGGTATGGTTGAACCAGATCGCGTTGAAGCGCTGGCGGCCGCGCACCAGTTGCAGCTTCAGGTGCTTGTCCTTCACCAGCGCCTGCGAGGCGATGTCGAATTCGCCGGAGAACACCGGCGCCGGGAAGCCTTGGCCCCAGACGGCGGCGTCGAGCATTTCGACGAATTGCGGCGTGAAGTAGGCGTCTTCGAGTTCGCCGTCGGTTTCGACGGTGCGCGAGAGCGCCTCTTCGGAGAGCCATTCGCGGCCGACCGCTTCGAACGCGGCGGTGAAGCGCGGCACGCCGGTGGCGGCGAGGGTGAGACCGGCCGCCATCGCGTGGCCGCCGAATTTGACGATCAGGCCCGGCTCGCGCTTCGAGATCAGATCGAGCGCGTCGCGCAGATGGAAACCCGCGATCGAGCGGCCCGAGCCTTTGACCAGCGTGCCGCTCTCGTCGGCGAGCGCGAAGGTGAAGGACGGCCGGTGGAACTTCTCTTTCAGCCGCCCGGCGACGATACCGATCACACCCTGATGCCAGCCCGGATTGAACAGCGTAATGGTGGTCGCGCCGTCGGGGTCGATCGCCGAGAGATCCTCGAGCGCCTGCTGCTGCATGCCGGCTTCGATCTCGCGGCGTTCGCGGTTCATCGTGTCGAGCTGCTGCGCGAGTTCCCACGCGCGGCCGATATCGTCGGTGGTCAGGCATTCGATGCCGAGCGACATGTCCGACAGGCGGCCCGCCGCGTTCAGGCGCGGGCCGAGCGCAAAGCCGAGGTCGAAGCCCGACGCGCTGCGCGCATCGCGCGCCGCGGCGCGAAACAGGGCGGCGATGCCCGGCTGCATCTTGCCTTTGCGGATCCGCTGCAAGCCTTGCGCGACCAGCACGCGATTGTTGCCGTCGAGCTTGACCACGTCCGCGACCGTGCCGAGCGCGACCAGATCGAGCAGGCCGTCGAGACGCGGCTCGGGAAACGCGTCGTTGAAGGCGCCGCGGCGGCGCAGTTCCGCGCGCAACGCCAGCAGCACATAAAACATCACGCCGACGCCCGCGATGCATTTGCTCGGAAACGTGCAGCCCGGCTGATTCGGATTGACGATCGCGCGCGCGGCGGGCAGTTCGTCGCCGGGCAAGTGGTGATCGGTCACCAGCACGTCGATGCCGAGCGCGTTGGCCGCTTCCACGCCGTCGACGCTGGCGATGCCGTTATCCACCGTGATCAGCAGTTCCGGCTTGCCGGACGCGCTGCGCGCGGCCAGTGCGACGATCTCGGGCGTCAAACCATAGCCGTACTCGAAGCGGTTCGGCACAAGGTACTCGATCTGTGCGCCGAACTTCCGCAGGCCGCGCACCGCGACCGCGCAGGCGGTGGCGCCGTCGCAGTCGTAATCGGCCACGACCAGCATCCGGCGCTTGCCCTGAATCGCGTCGGCGAGCAGCGCGGCGGCGTCTTCGCAGCCTTTGAGCGCGGCGGGCGGCACGAGCCGCGCGAGGCCGGTTTCGATCTCGTCGGGCATGCATACGCCGCGCGCCGCGTACAAACGGGCGAGCACCGGATGCAGGCCGTGGCGGGTGAGGATTTCGGCGTCGACCGGGGAACAGGCGCGCGTAACGATTCGAGTCATTCGGAAAGGCCGTTGAGCAGGCGGTAAATCATTCGATGAAGAGCGAGGCGAGCACGCGCCGCCGCCAGAATTTGCGCAGGTCGCCGCGCGTGACCGACAGCGTCACCGAGCCGGTGTCGCCGCACAGCGTCAGGTCCAGTTCGCCGAGCCGGCCCGTTTGCAACGCTTCCAGCGCCGGTTCGAACCAGTCGCTTTGCAACGCGGCGAAGGCGTCGTTCCAGCGCGCCCAGTCCTGCTCGATGTAGGGCGCGGAGAACGGATCGAGTTCGACCAGCGTGGCTCCGCCGCTTCCATCGGCATTCGTGTTTGCGGTGATTGTGGTGTTTGCGCTGCCGGACGCAGCGGCCAGCGCCCCGAAGGAGGCCGGCGGCGCGCCGGTCTCGACCCCGGCGGTCAGCGCGAGGCCGCGCGTGGCCGCCGCGTCGGAGAACACTCGCGCGAACGGGCTCGTCACCGGTTGCGCCGCGCCTTGCGCGTGAAACCAGATCGAGTTGACGGCCGGCAGGCCGCGCGCCTCGCGCGCCTCGTTCACCGGATGCTCGAACCAGGCCATCTGCACTTCGTTTTGCAGCTTCATCCACGCGCGCGAACGCTCGCCGGAATGCGCCTCGTGCGGCAGCCAGATTTCGATGTTGCGCCCGCTGGCGCGCAACGGCGAGGCGCCCGCCAGCGTGCCGAAGCCTTCGCCCGACAAATACCAGCGCGCGGGCCTCGGCGCTTCGATGCGCACGCCGAGCTCCTCGATCAACGGCCGGGCGACCGCCAGCAGCGCGCTGGCTTCGTCGTCGGAGAGGTCGAGCGATGCCGGATCGATCAGCACCAGATGATCATGCGCGATGCGCACGTGCACCGGCTGCACGCAGGCCCACGTTGCGTTGCCGGGTTCGCCGCCGTCGGCGCGCAGCATGTAGGGGGCGAGCGGCGCTTCATCGGCGGCCGCCGCGCCGCCCGGCAGCGCGCCGAACTGGCGCGCCACCCAGCGTTCGTGCGGCAGCGTGCGCTGAAAATCCTCGCCGACCACCCGTTCGACCAGCGTCGCGCGGGCGATCAGCCGGTCGAGGGCCGGACTCTGGATGTCGTGCAGTGCGGTGGAGGCGTCGGCTGCGGCGGGCAGCGCGAAGGGCAGAAGAAGATGAAGACGGTTGGCGTGCATGATGCTGCGCATTGTAGGGCAAAGAGTGCGAGTATTCCGACCATATCGGCGGATTCCGGGCGCCGCACCGACGTCCCGCCGATGGCAGCAGCCGCGCGCGGCGGCACCGCGCACATGACGATGTGGAGACCGACATGTCGCGTGAACTGAAAACCGAGCGGGAGTTGCTCGAGCTTGTCGTGAAAGCGCTCGACGCCAACCCGGAGACGGCCGGCTGGATCCCGACCGGGCTCCACGAGACCGTCGAAGACGAGGAAGGCTGCAACTGGGACATCACGCACCTGCATCGCGACCGCGCTGACGCCGACGTGCGCGAAGTCGCCGTCAGCGCGGCGGCGCGCCTCATCAACGATCTGCGCAGCCGCTACAACCTGCGTTAGCGGGCTTGCGCCGGGTGCCTCGCGTTGCGCCGCGAGCCCTGTGCGGAAGGCCTTTGCGCGAAGCCGCGGCATTGTATGGCAAACTTCGCGCTTGATTGACGGCAGCAGCGCGGGCAGCCTTGGTGGCGATGGCGATGGCGATGGCGATGGCGATGGCGATGGCGATGGCGATGGCGATGGCGATGGCGATGGCGGCCCCGGCGGCGTGGGCCTCGCCGGCGGTGCCGGAACCATCGGCGCTGCCGCGACACCAACGATCACGACGCTCGGCCCGCATGACGAGTGCCGCTTATGCGGCTAGCTGCCCTCATGCGCAGCACAAAGCCGAAGAACGCAGAAAAGGATTCGCTTGAAATTTCCCTACGAATGGCAGATAGGCTGGCGCTACACCCGCGCCGGCAAACGCACGACCGGCAACGGCTTCATTTCGTTCATCGCACTGGTGTCGATGTCGGGCATCGCGCTCGGCGTCGCGGCGCTGATCGTCGTGTTGTCTGTAATGAACGGCTTCCAGAAAGAGGTGCGCGACCGGATGCTGTCGGTGCTGGCGCACGTCGAAGTGTTTTCGCCGACCGGTTCGATGCCCAACTGGCAATTGACCGCGCAGGAAGCCCGCCAGAACAAGGAAGTGGTCGGCGCGGCGCCGTACGTCGAGGCGCAGGCGCTGCTCACGCGCCAGGATGCGGTGAGCGGCGTGGCGCTGCGCGGCGTCGAGCCGACGCTCGAGCCGCAGGTATCCGACATCGGCAAGGAAATGAAGGGCGGCAAGCTGACCGACCTCGTGCCGGGCGAGTTCGGCATCGTGCTCGGCGTGGACCTCGCCACCAACCTCGGCGTGACGGTCAACGACAAGATCACCCTGGTCGCGCCCGAAGGCACCATCACGCCCGCCGGCATGCTGCCGCGGCTGAAGCAGTTCACCGTGGTGGGCGTTTTCGAGTCGGGGCATTACGAATACGACAGCACGCTCGCGCTGATCAACATCAAGGACGCGCAGGCGCTGTTCCGTCTGCCCGCACCGACCGGCGTGCGCTTACGCCTGACGGACATGCAGCGGGCGCCGGAGGTCGCGCATCAACTGGCGCGTACCTTGTCGGGCGACCTGTACATCCGCGACTGGACCCAGCAGAACAAGACCTGGTTCTCGGCGGTGCAGATCGAAAAACGCATGATGTTCATCATCCTGACGCTGATCATCGCGGTGGCGGCATTCAATCTGGTTTCGTCGCTGGTGATGACGGTGACCAACAAGCAGGCCGATATCGCGATCCTGCGCACGCTCGGCGCGCAGCCCGGCTCGATCATGAAGATTTTCGTCGTGCAGGGCGTGACGATCGGCTTTATCGGCACGGCCACCGGCGTGGCGCTAGGCTGCCTGATCGCGTGGAGCATTCCGTGGCTCGTGCCGATGATCGAACATCTGCTCGGCGTGCAGTTCCTGCCGCCGTCGGTGTATTTCATCACCGAATTGCCGTCCGAACTGGTTCCCTCGGACGTCGCGCGAATCGGCCTCATCGCGTTCGTGTTGTCCGCTCTGGCGACGCTGTATCCGAGCTGGCGCGGTGCGAAGGTCCGTCCGGCGGAGGCGCTGCGCTATGAATGACCTTTCCGCTACCCTGGCCAAGCCCAATATGTCCAACGAGACGGCGCTGCATCCCTACGTGCTGGAGGCGACCGGTATTTCGAAGTCGTTCGTGCAGGGCGGCCTCAACGTGCAGGTGCTCAACAACACGCAATTGAGCGTGCGGCGCGGCGAAAAGCTGGCGATCGTCGGCGCGTCCGGTTCCGGCAAGAGCACGCTGCTGCACGTGCTCGGCGGCCTCGACGATCCGAGCGCAGGCCATGTCTCCGTGATGGGCAAGCCGTTTACGAAGCTCTCCGAGCGTGAACGCAACGATTTGCGCAATCGCGCGCTCGGTTTCGTGTATCAGTTCCACCATCTGCTGCCGGAGTTTTCGGCGCTCGACAACGTCGCGATGCCGCTGCGGATTCGCCGCATGACGACCGAAGCCGCGCGGCGCCAGGCGCTCGAGGTGCTGGAGCGCGTCGGCATGGGGCATCGGGCGAAGCATCGTCCAGGCGAGTTGTCGGGCGGCGAACGTCAGCGCGTGGCGATTGCCCGGGCGCTCGTCACCAAACCGGCCTGCGTACTGGCCGACGAACCGACCGGCAACCTCGACGGCGGCACCGCGGATACTGTATTCAACCTGATGCTCGAACTGTCGCAGACGCTCGAAACCAGTTTCGTGATCGTCACGCACGATCCTGAACTGGCCGGCCGCTGCGACCGGATCATGCGGTTGCGCGACGGCGTGCTGCACGAAGAGCCGCCGGTGCCGGTGTAATCACCGCGCAGCACCGCGCGAAGCCGAAGCTCAGGTTGAAGCCCAGGTTGAACCCCAGCGAAACCCTGCCGCTAACGAGGCGCGCCATGTGGATCGATACGCACTGCCATCTCGACGCGTCGGAATTCGACGCCGACCGCGACGCGGTCGCGGCGGCGGCGCGCCGCGCGGGGGTGGGGCGTATCGTGATTCCGGCGATCGGCCGTGAGAATTTCACCGCGGTGCGTGAGCTCGCGCACCGGACCGACGGCGGCGCGTATGCGCTCGGCATTCATCCGCTCTACACGCCGGCCGCGCAGGAGCGCGATCTCGAACTGCTGCGGATGGAAATCGAAGCGAGCCTCGACGATCCGCTGTTCGTCGGCGTCGGCGAGATCGGTCTCGATTACTTCGTGCCAGACCTCGACGCTGCGCGCCAGCAGTTCTTCTACGACGCTCAGCTGCAACTCGCTCGCGAATTCGATCTGCCGGTGATTTGCCACGTGCGCAAATCGCAGGATCAGGTGCTCAAGGGGCTGCGTCGGCACCAGATTCATCGCGGCATCGCGCACGCGTTCAACGGCAGTTTCCAGCAGGCTCAGGCGTATATCGACCAGGGCCTGCATCTGGGTTTCGGCGGCAATCTGACCTTCGAACGGGCGCGGCAAATCCGGCGTCTGGCCGAGCAATTGCCGTTCGATGCGCTGGTCGTCGAAACCGACGCACCCGACATCGCACCTTCCTGGCTGTACAGGCAGCGCAACACGCCGGATCAGATTCCGGCCATCGGCGCGGGCCTCGCGCAACTGCGCGGCATTGCCGCGGACGAAGCCGCCCTAGGCACAACGGCTAACGCGCTCGCCGCGCTGCCGCGGCTCGCGCTTTCCTCTGCATAATCAAACTTGATGGTTCAAGTGGTTCGCGTCGGGCGGAACACTCGCCCGGCGGGCCTGCGGCTACCTGCGCGGTGAGCGTTGCAGCGTCCGGCGCTGGTCGAGCGGAGGACGAATGCGGGCATGGTGGTGCGGATTTGCGTTGGGCGTGGTCGCCTTGCAGCAGCAGGCAGCATTGCCGGGGCGGGGTGCGTGGGGCGCGTTGGTTCTGGCCGCATGTGTCGCGAGCGGTGTCGCGGCGTGGGCGTTGCGCGGTGTTCATTCCGTAGAAGCGGACGACGGCTCGGCTCCCGGGGCATTTGATCTTCGTGGCCGGTTCGGCGCACTTTTCGGCGTGCTTTTAGGCGCACGTCCAGGCACAGGAATTAGCACAGGAATTAGCGCAGGAGTAAGCACGGGAATAAGCACGGGAATGAGCGCAGGTCTTTCTGCACAAATGCGCTCACGGCTCGGCTGGAGCGCGCTGTGGATTGCGGCCATTTGCGTGGGCTTCGGCTATGCGGCCTGGCGCGCGGAAACGCGGCTCGCCGTGAGCCTGCCGAGCGCCTGGGAAGGGCGCGATATCGACGTCGTCGGCAGCATCAAGGGTCTGCCGGCACGCGACGCAAAGGGCGCGCGCTTTCTGTTCGAGGTCGAATCGGCCGACGCGCCGATCGCTGCTTTTCCGCGTGTGATTCAGCTGTCGTGGATTGCTGGGGATGCGCCGCCGCCGTTGCTTGAGCCCGGCGCGCGCTGGCAATTGGCGGTGCGGCTCAAACGGCCGCATGGCAATGCGAACTTCGGCGTTCGCGATGCCGAAGCAAACCTGCTCGCGCGTAATGTGCGCGCTACCGGCTATGTCAGCGCACCCGCTGCCGCCGTGCGTTTGCCGGGCAACGCGCGCGGCGTGGGCGTCGCCTTCGATCGCTGGCGCGCCGCGCTGCGCGCGCGGATCGACACGGTGCTTGCCGAAGCGCCGCATCGCGGGATCGTGGTGGCGCTGGCGATCGGCGCGCAGGATGAAGTCAGCGCGGCGGACTGGCTGCTGATGCGCGGCACGGGCACGAGTCATCTGGTGGCGATTTCGGGGCTGCATATCGGCTTTGTCGCGGGGCTTGCGGGTTGGCTCGCCGGGGCGTGGTGGCGGCGCTCGGGATTCATCGGCCGCAATTGGCCATTGCGGTTGCCCGCGCAGATCGTCGCGGTGACGGGTGGCGCGTTGTTCGCCGGCTTGCACGCCGCGCTGGCCGGTTTCAACGTGCCGGCGCAGCGGGCGTTGTGGATGGCGGGCGTGGTCGCGCTTGCGTTTGTCAGCGGGCGCAATATCGCGCGGTCCGCCGTGCTCGCGTGGGCGTTGGGGCTCGTGCTGCTGATCGATCCCTGGGCGGTGGTGTCGGCGGGATTCTGGCTGTCGTTCTGCGCGGTGGCGGCGATTCTGTTCGCGATGTCGGGGCGGCCCCGCGTGCAGGATCACGCGCAGGATCGCGAGGAAGACAGCGAGGACGGCGAGGGCCGCGGGATTTCCCGGCTCACGCGCTGGCGCTCCGCGTTGCGCCGTCGGGTGCGCGCCTTTGTCGAACGTCTGCGCAGTGCCGCGCATGTGCAGTTCGCGGTGACGATTGCGCTCGCGCCGCTCACCGTCTACTGGTTTACGCAGATTCCGCTGATCGGCCCGCTCGCCAATGCCTTTGCGATTCCCTGGGTGAGTCTGCTGGTCACGCCGGCCGTGCTGGCCGGCGTCGCGCTGCCCGCGCCGCTCGATGGCTACGCGTTCCAGGCTGCGCACGCCTTGCTCGAACTGCTGGCCGCGGGCCTGCGGACGCTGTCAGGTCCCGCATGGACGCTCTGGCGTCTGCCGCAACCGGATGCGTGGGCGCTGGCCACGGCTGCCATCGGCGTGCTCTGGTGTCTCGCGCCGCGCGGCTGGCCGCTGCGCTGGGCCGCGCCGCTGACTTGGCTGCCGTTGCTGATGCCGGCGCCGCCCGGACCGCCGCACGGCAGCTTCCGGTTGACCGCGCTGGATGTCGGCCAGGGCACCTCGGTGCTGGTCGAGACCGCGCATCACGCACTGCTGTTCGATGCGGGGCCGGGCCCGGAATCGACGCATGCGGGCGAGCGCGTCGTCGTGCCGTTTTTGCAGGCGCACGGCGTCACGGCGCTCGATACGCTCGTCATTAGCCACTCCGATTCCGATCATGCGGGCGGCGCGCCTGCCGTGCTGGACGCGATCGAGGTGCATCAACTGCTGGCGGCATTGGCGCCGGCGAATGCGCTGTGGAGTAGAGCGCGGCAACGCGGTGTGGATACGCTGCGCTGCGCGGCGGGGCAGCGCTGGCAGTGGGACGGCGTCGAGTTCGCGATGCTCTGGCCGGATGCCGGGCCGCTGCAAGGCAAACCGAACGCGCATTGCTGTGTGTTGCGCGTGAGCACCCTGCATCCTGCCGCGAGCGCGTCGGCCGCGGGCGTTCAAACGGATGCGCCCCGCATGAGCGCCTTGCTGGCGGCGGACCTCGAAGCACCGGCCGAACGCACGCTGCTCGCGCGCGATCGCGGCGCGTTGCGAGCTCAGGTGCTGGTCGTGCCGCATCACGGCAGCAAGACCTCGTCGACCGAACCGTTCCTCGACTCTATCGACCCGCTGGTCGCACTATTTCAGGTAGGCTATCGCAACCGTTTTCATCATCCGAACGCGGGCGTGTTCGAGCGCTACAAGGCGCGGCATATCGAACTCGCGCGCAGCGACACGGACGGCGCGGTGCGGGTCGACGTTGTCCCGGGCATCAACCCGGACGTCGATTCCGGCGCCGAGCCGAACGCCGTCCCGCACCCGAATGGGGCCGCGCTCACGCTCGAGCGCTATCGCGACACGCGGCGCCGCTACTGGATGGATCGCTGACGGACTGCCGAGGGTCGTCCCGCGTCGCTGGGCGGATAGATAACAGACAGATAAGAAGCAGAAACGCGCCGCAGGGCCCGCGGCCTGCGCGCAAATTAGAACGGAGATCGCCGCAGTTGAAAAACATCATCCACTTCTCGCACGCGAACGGTTTTCCCGCATCGACGTACCGGACCATCTTCGCCGAACTCGCGGACGACTACGAACTTCGCTCCATCGAGCGTATCGGGCATGACGCGCGGTATCCGGTCACTCAGGATTGGCCGCATCTGGTCGAGCAGCTGCTCGACGATGTCAGCCGTTCTTACGAGCAGCCGGTGTGGCTGGTCGGCCATTCGCTCGGTGGATATCTATCGTTGATGGCCGCGCTGAAAAAGCCGCAATGGGTGAGGGGCGTGGTGATGCTGGATTCGCCGGTGATCGCCGGCTGGCGCAGCAGCATGTTGCGCGTGTCGCAATGGACCGGGCTCGACGAGCGGCTCTCGCCGGCGGCGGCCACGCGTACGCGCCGCACCCACTGGGCCAGCCGCGACGAGGCGTGGCGGCATTTTCATTCGAAGCCGGCGTTCGCGCGCTGGGACGAACGGATGCTGTCCGACTACATCGACTTCGGCATTCCGCAGACCTCGCCCGACGGCTCGCGGTCGCTGGCCTTCGACCGGCGCACCGAATACCAGATCTACAGGACCTTGCCGCATACGCTCGGCTCGCGCCTCGCACGCGGCGCGCCGGTGCCGGTCGGTTTCATCGCCGGCACGCATTCGAAGGAAATCCGCCAGGCCGGACTCGATGCGACCCGGCGCGCGACCGGCGGTCATGTGGAATGGATCGAAGGCAGCCATCTGTATCCGATGGAGAAGCCGCTCGAAACCGCGCGCGCGGTGCAGCGGATGTTGCGCGAACTGGAGCGGCGCGCTTGAGTTCGTGCTTGAGCTAGTTATGGCGGCGGGCGGCGGCGTGCGTCATCCGTCGGCGCAAAAAACGGTGCGTGATCCGCGCGCGGCGACTGCCGCCGTCGCGGCATGCATTCGTGCGGATGCCGCTCGGAATTTGCTGGGGCGAGCCCCTGCTTTACGGTATAATCCGTTTTTCCCGCGAGCATCCAGCGATGACCAAATATGTTTTCGTCACCGGCGGCGTAGTATCTTCCCTCGGCAAGGGTATTGCCGCCGCTTCCCTCGCCGCGATCCTCGAATCGCGCGGTCTTAAAGTCACCCTCCTCAAGCTCGATCCCTACATCAATGTCGACCCCGGCACGATGAGCCCGTTTCAACACGGCGAAGTGTTCGTGACGGAAGACGGAGCGGAGACCGACCTCGACCTCGGCCACTATGAGCGCTTCATCAGCACGAAGATGCGCAAGGCCAATAACTTCACCACAGGCCAGATCTACGAATCGGTGATCCGCAAGGAACGCCGCGGCGATTATCTCGGCAAGACGGTGCAGGTCATCCCGCACATCACGAACGAAATCCAGGCGTTCGTCGAACGCGGCGCGGCTTCCGCGACGTGCGGCGAGCCGGACGTCGCGATCGTCGAAGTGGGCGGCACGGTGGGCGACATCGAATCGCTGCCGTTCCTCGAGGCTGCGCGTCAGATGAGCCTGCGCATGGGCCGCAACAGCGCGTGCTTCGTGCACCTCACGCTGGTGCCGTGGGTCGCCACCGCCGGCGAACTCAAGACCAAGCCTACCCAGCACAGCGTTCAGAAGCTGCGTGAAATCGGCATCTCGCCGCACGTGCTGCTGTGCCGCGCCGACCGCCGTATTCCGGACGACGAACGCGCGAAGATCTCGATGTTCTCGAACGTGCCGGAAGACGCGGTAATTTCCGTGTGGGACGCCGACAGCATCTACAAGATTCCGCAGATGCTGCACGACCAGGATCTGGACGCGATCATCTGTGAAGAACTCAAGCTCACGCCAAAGCCCGCCGATCTGTCGATGTGGTCGGGCCTCGTCGAGAAGCTGCAGAATCCGAAGCACGAAGTGACGATCGGCATGGTCGGCAAGTATGTCGATCTGACCGAGTCGTACAAGTCGCTGATCGAAGCGCTGCGTCATGCGTCGATGCACACGTCCACGCGCGTGAACATCGAGTACATCGATTCGGAAGAAGTCGAGACGCAAGGCGTCGAGAGCCTCAGGCATCTGGATGCGGTCCTCGTGCCGGGCGGCTTCGGCCGTCGCGGCACCGAAGGCAAGATTGCCGCGATCCGCTATGCACGTGAAGCGAAGGTGCCGTACCTCGGCATCTGCCTCGGCATGCAGCTGGCCGTGATCGAATTCGCCCGCGACGTGGTCGGCCTGAAGGACGCGAACAGCACCGAGTTCGATCAGGAAACCGAAAACCGCGTGGTCGCGCTGATCACCGAGTGGTACGACCGTGAAGGCCGTGTCGAGAAGCGCACTGAAGAATCGGATCTGGGCGGCACGATGCGCCTCGGTTCGCAACGTTGCCCGATCAAGCCCGGCACGATGGCCGAAGAGATCTACGGCAAGGATGTGAACGAGCGCCACCGTCACCGTTATGAAGTCAATAACCGCTTCGTGCCCCAGCTCGAAGCCGGCGGCCTTATCATCAGCGCCCGTACCCCGAGTGAAGATCTGCCGGAGATGATGGAATTGCCGCGCAGCATGCACCCGTGGTTCGTCGGCGTGCAGTTCCACCCGGAATTCACGTCCACGCCGCGTGACGGCCATCCGCTGTTCAAGTCGTTCGTCGAAGCGGCGCTCGCGCATCAGCAGTCGCGCGTCGAGGAGAAAGCATGAAACTGGGCGATTTCGAAATCGGGCTCGACAAGCCGTTTTTCCTGATCGCCGGCACCTGTGTCGTCGAATCCGAACAGATGACGATCGACACGGCGGGCCGCCTGAAGGAAATTTGCGCGAAGCTGAACATTCCGTTCATCTACAAATCGTCGTACGACAAGGCCAATCGCAGCAGCGGCAAGTCGTTCCGCGGTCTGGGCATGGACGAAGGTTTGCGCATCCTGTCGGAAGTGAAGCGCCAGCTCGGTCTGCCGGTGCTGACCGATGTTCACTCGGAGCACGAGATCGAGCAGGTTGCGTCGGTGGTCGACGTGCTTCAAACGCCGGCGTTTCTGTGCCGTCAAACCGACTTCATCCATGCTTGCGCGCGTTCGGGCAAACCGGTCAACATCAAGAAAGGCCAGTTTCTCGCGCCGCACGACATGAAGAACGTGATCGACAAGGCGCGCGATGCCGCGCGTGAAGCGGGCCTGTCGGAAGACCGCTTCATGGCGTGCGAACGCGGCGTGTCATTCGGCTATAACAATCTCGTGTCGGACATGCGGTCGCTTGCGATCATGCGCGAAACCAACGCGCCGGTCGTGTTCGACGCGACCCACTCGGTGCAGTTGCCGGGCGGGCAGGGCACGAGCTCGGGCGGTCAGCGTGAATTCGTGCCGGTGCTGGCACGCGCGGCCGTGGCAACGGGCGTGGCGGGTCTCTTCATGGAAACCCATCCGAAGCCCGCGGAAGCGAAATCGGACGGCCCGAATGCGGTGCCTTTGCATCGCATGGCCGATCTGCTCGAAACGCTGGTCACGCTCGATCAGGCCGTCAAGCGCGCGCCGTTCCTCGAAAGCGATTTCAACTGATTCAGGCGTTCGCGGCGTGTCACGGTTGGCCGGGCCACGGTTGGCTTGCATAATCGGCACAGTCGACAACACGCGGCGGATGCACGCAATGGTCGTCGAACGCATTGGCGCGAAAGTTGTCTGCTGGGGAGACCAGCATGCGTCCGGTGCAGTGTCACAGTAAAGAATTCAACGTCATTTCTTGAGGAAACCATGAGTGCTATCGTAGATATCATCGGTCGAGAGATTCTCGATTCGCGAGGCAACCCCACCGTCGAATGCGACGTGCTGCTCGAGTCGGGCACGATGGGCCGCGCCGCGGTGCCGTCGGGCGCGTCGACGGGCTCGCGCGAAGCGATCGAACTGCGCGACGGCGAAACCGGCCGTTACGGCGGCAAGGGCGTGCTGAAGGCCGTCGAGCACATCAACACCGAAATCTCCGAAGCGATCATGGGCCTCGACGCTTCCGAGCAGGCTTTCCTCGACAAGACCCTGCTGGAACTCGACGGCACGGACAACAAGTCGCGCCTCGGCGCGAACGCGATGCTGGCTGTTTCGATGGCCGTCGCCAAGGCTGCCGCTGAAGAAGCCGGCCTGCCGCTGTACCGCTACTTCGGCGGCTCGGGCGCCATGCAACTGCCGGTGCCGATGATGAACATCGTCAACGGCGGCGCGCACGCGAACAACAGCCTGGACATCCAGGAATTCATGATCGTGCCGGTGAGCCAGCCGACCTTCCGCGAAGCACTGCGCTGTGGCGCCGAAGTGTTCCACGCGCTGAAGAAGATCCTGTCGGACCGCGGCATGAGCACGGCAGTCGGCGATGAAGGCGGCTTCGCGCCGAACTTCGGCAGCAACGACGAATGCCTGTCGACCATCCTGCAGGCTATCGAGAAAGCCGGCTACCGCGCCGGTGAAGACGTGCTGCTTGCGCTCGACTGCGCAGCGAGCGAGTTCTATCACGACGGCAAGTACCAGCTGGCCGGTGAAGGCTTGCAACTGTCGTCGGCGGAATTCACCGACTACCTCGCCACGCTCGCGGACAAGTTCCCGATCGTGTCGATCGAAGACGGTATGCACGAAAGCGACTGGGCGGGCTGGAAGCTGCTGACCGACAAGCTCGGCAAGAAGATCCAGCTGGTGGGCGACGACCTGTTCGTGACCAACACGCGCATCCTGAAGGAAGGTATCGAGAAGGGCATCGCCAACTCGATCCTCATCAAGATCAACCAGATCGGCACGTTGACGGAAACCTTCGCTGCGATCGAAATGGCCAAGCGCGCCGGCTACACGGCCGTGATCTCGCACCGCTCGGGCGAAACGGAAGATTCGACGATCGCGGACATCGCGGTCGGCCTGAACGCCGGCCAGATCAAGACGGGTTCGCTGTCGCGTTCGGATCGCATCTCGAAGTACAACCAGTTGCTGCGTATCGAAGAAGATCTCGGCGATATCGCCAGCTACCCGGGCAAGTCGGCGTTCTACAATCTGCGCTAATCGGCGTGTTTGCTAGCGCTGACCGATGAGCGGGTTCACCTTCGTTTCTGATTGACCACGCCGCCCTGCGTATAGCGCAGGGCGGCGTGTATTTATTGTGCTTACTTCATGCGGCTTGTCACTGCTGTCCTGATCGTTTTGCTGGCGCTGATCCAGTACCCACTCTGGTGGGGGCACGGCGGCTGGTTACGCGTGCACGAGTTGCAGCAGCAGCTGGCGCAGCAACAACAGCAGAACGCGGATGCAAAGCTGCGCAACGAGCGCATCCAGGGCGAGGTGCAGGACTTGCAGAACGGCACGGCCGCCGTCGAAGAGCGTGCGCGCTACGAAATGGGCATGGTGAAAGACGGCGAAGTGTTCGTGCAGTTCGTGTCGCCGAACGCGCCGTTGCCCACTGCGAATACGCCTTCGGTCACCACCTCGACTCGTGGCGAGATGTCGGCCGCGCCGCTTCATGTGGTGCCGAATCCGGAGTCGCGTGCGAAGCCGGATCGCAAGCACGGCGGTAAGGTGGTGAAAGAGAAGAAAGCGACGCACTAAGCGTTGCCACGTCAATCGGGTTCAGGGTGCCGGAAACAACAAAGGCGCGGTGAAAACCGCGCCTTTGTCGTTTCCAGACTGTCAGGCCGGCGTGTCTCTCCGTCTCCCCGCCGGTGCGCGCTTCGCGTTACCAGCCCCAGTACGGTCCGTAACCGACGCCGACACCGGTGCCCCAGCCGTGTCCCCAACCGCCGCCGTAATAACTGCCGTACATGCTGACGGGCGGCGCGTAATAACGCGACCACACCTGCGCGGCATTTTCGGCGGCAATCGCCTGATTCTGTTCGGACAGCACCTGCCGATCGATCGCGTCGTAGCGCTGGCGCTCTTCGGGTGTCAGCGGGCGGGCCGTGCTGGCTATGCCCGACTGATCGGCCGGCAGGCGGCTGTAAATCGGCGACGGGCCCGGCGGGTCCATGACGCAGCCGGTCAGCGCAGCGCTGCCCGCGAGGACGGACAGCATGATTAACGTGCGCGCGTCATGCTTCAGGTCACACATCAACGAAGTAGGGATGTTCATTTTCGATCTCCATCGGTCGGACGCCTAAGCAAAACATGCGCAGTGCACACCGCCAATGATCCAACGCAATGATCAAAGATACCGCGCCGCCCGGCCCCTGAAAAGGCAGCGGGCGGCGCGGTATTTTACTGCCGTAATACGGGTATCGCAGGTGGACGCCGCCAAGCCGCGTATCGCCGCCGGGTCAATGCCGCCGCTCGGCAGCCGGCGTCACTCCTTCTGAGAGCGCCTTGGCGACAAAAAGTTGCGCCACGTCGACCGGGTCGAATTCATACCGCTGGTTACAGTATTCGCAATGGATCTCGACGTGGCCGCGTTCTTCGATCACGCCATCCACTTCGTCACGGCCCAGCATCTTCAGCATGGCGCCGACTTTTTCACGCGAGCACGTGCATTCGAAGCGCGCCGTGGCCGGTTCGAAATGCTGGACGTTTTCCTGCCAGAAGAGGCGCCGGAACACCGTTTCGGGCTCTTCCTTCAGCAGTTCGTCTTGCGACAGGGTGCCGCCGAGCGTGCAGACACGCTCCCACGTATCCGCGTCCAGATCGCCCGGATGCGGGACGATGCCGCCGTCGCCGGGCAGTTTTTGCAGCAGCATGCCCACTGCGCGCTCGGTGTTCGCCGCGAGCCACAAACGCGTGTCGAGCTGCTCCGAGTGGTGCATGTAGTGCTCGAGCACTTCGGCCATCGATTTGAGCGGGCCATCCTCGCCCGACAGCGGCACGATACTTTGATATGGCTGCTGGCCGGGCTTCTTGTCGCGCGGATCGAGCGTGATCACGCAGCGGCCGTGACCGCTCGCGTTCACCAGTTCGATCATGGTGACATCGTCGCCGATCGTATTGCCGGCTTCGCCGGACAGCTTGGCGGTCGCTCGCATCGACAGGTCGGAGCTGCACTGCACCACCAGCATTTTGGCCGGGCCGTCGCCGAAAATCTGCATGATGAGCGTGCCGTCGAACTTGAGATTCGCCGACAGCAGCGCGCACGCCGCCATCATCTCGCCGAGAATCGTGCGCACCGGCGCCGGGTAATCGCGGCGCGTCAGCACTTCCTGCCAGGTATTGCGCAGCGAAACGATCTCGCCGCGCACCGGCGCCGCGCTGAACATGAATTTTTGCAACTGGTCGTTCACAACTTTTCCTCGATCGAATGGCGCAGCCTGATGCCGCGCCTCGCGCGCCGCGCGCTACGGCTGGTTAGCCGATGCGCACGAGCTGCGCCTTGAAATAGTCGCGGCGTTCGGCGTAGCTCGCCGTGCCGCGCTGCATGTTGGCGATGTCCGTCTCGGTCAGTTCGCGCACGACTTTGGCGGGCGCGCCGAGAATCAGCGAATTGTCGGGAAACACTTTGCCTTCCGTGACGATGGCGCCCGCTCCGACCAGACAGTTGCGGCCGATTACCGCACCATTCAAGACCACCGCCTGAATTCCGATCAGCGAGCCTTCCTTGATGGTGCAGCCGTGCAGCATGACCTGGTGGCCGATCGTCACGTTCGGCTCGACCGTCAGCGGGAAGCCGGGGTCGGTGTGCAGCACGGCGTTTTCCTGCACGTTGCTGCCGGCGCCGATGGTGATCGGCTCGTTGTCGCCGCGAATCGTCGCGCCGAACCAGACGCTCGAATTTTCCTCGAGCGTCACGTTGCCGATGATGTTCGCCGAATCCGCGACGAACACGCTTTCATGGATGGTCGGGGCTGCTTCGCCAAGCTTGTAGATTGTCACGGTGTCTCCTGTTGGTCGGTCGCGGCGCGGGCCGGCCGGCGCAGGGGCCGCCGGAAACGTCCGATCGGGACCGGTTGGCCTGCCGCCGGGCCAGCACAATGGGCGCGCGCGATAGTCGAATCGAGTATTGTAAACGCTTGTGTGGTTGGGCCGCCCGGCGTTGCCGCCGGCCTGTCCGACGCGCTGCCTCGCCCTTTACCACAAGCTTTGCCGTTCCAATTGCCGATCTGGTTGCCATGATTTCCGCAGCTCCGTCTGTTCCATCCGCTTCCTTTGCTCCATCCCTGTCGAACTGTGCGCGGAACTGCGCGCGCACCGGCGCGCTTGCCGCGTTGCGCGAAATCGACCCGGCGAGCAAGGCCGCCGCGGCTCGCGCGCTATATGCAGCCGTGCTCGACGGCAGCCAGGCATGCGCCGAAGACCTCCAGCTCGACGAGCCTTCCGGGCTGCCGGGCCGTCCCGCGCGGCCCGAACTGGTCGAGCCGCGCAAGCTCGGGCGGCGCAGCATGCAATCGCCGCAAGGGCGGGCCGTCTTGCTGCACGCGCTTGCGCACATCGAATTCAACGCAATCAACCTTGCGCTGGACGCCGTCTGGCGCTTTGCCGGCATGCCCGCCGCGTTCTACGTCGACTGGCTCAAAGTGGCGGCCGAAGAGGCCCGTCATTTCTCGCTGCTGGTCGCGCGGCTCGCGGAATTCGGCCACGCCTACGGCGACTTCCCGGCGCACGACGGTCTGTGGGACATGTGCGAACGCACCCGCGGCGACGTGCTCGCGCGCATGGCGCTGGTGCCGCGCACACTGGAAGCGCGCGGCCTCGACGCCTCGCCGCCGATCCGCGCCCGCCTGCAACAGGCCGGCGACCACGCGTCGGCGGCGATTCTCGACGTGATCCTGCGCGATGAAATCGGCCACGTGCTGATCGGCAATCGCTGGTTCCGCTATCTGTGCGAGCAGGCCGGCCTCGATCCGCACGTCACCTATGCGCGCCTTGCCGCCCAGTATCACGCACCGAAATTACGCGGTCCGTTCAATTTCGAAGCGCGCCGCGACGCTGGTTTCGACGAAGCCGAGCTCGCCGAACTGGTCGCTCTGGCCGGTCTGGACCGGGCGCAGTCCGGCGCGGACTGAGGCGTTCTTCCAGATATCATCCAAGCGCGGCGTCCGGCTATCTCGTTATAATCGAACGACCATTCTTTTTTTGGGCGCGTCGTTCATGAATACCTGTCAGTCTGAGTTCATCGCCGTGCGCGGCATCCGTTTGCACGTGCGGCGCTGGGGCAATCCGGATGCGCCGAAGCTGTTCATGCTGCACGGCTGGATGGACGTGGCGGCGTCGTTCCAGTTCGTCGTCGATGCATTGGGCGGCGACTGGCAGGTGATCGCGCCTGATATGCGCGGTTTCGGCCTGTCCGACTGGCCGGTGGCCGAGCGCGGCGGCGGCAACTATTGGATTCCGGACTATCTCGGCGATCTCGACGCGCTGCTCGATCACTACGCGCCGACCGGCGAAGTCAATCTGGTCGGCCACAGCATGGGCGCGAACATCGTCTGCCTGTATGCGGGCGTGCGGCCGGAGCGGGTGCGGCGCGTGGTCGACCTGGAGGGCTTCGGTCTCGCGCCGTCGCACTCGGCGCAAGCGCCCAGGCGCCTGCGCAACTGGCTCGACGAATTGCGCGATCCGCCGCAACTGAAGCGCTACGCGTCGCTCGACGAGGTCGCCGGCCGTCTGATCAAGACCAATCCGCGGCTCGCGCCGCAGCGCGCGCAGTTCCTTGCCCAGCATTGGTCCAAGCCGGATGGAGAAGGGCGCTTCATGCTGCTCGCCGATCCGGCGCACAAGCTGCGCGGGCCGACGCTGTACCGGCTCGACGAAGTGATGGCCGTGTGGCGCAAAGTGAGCGCGAAGGTGCTGCACGTCGAGGCGGTCAACTCGCCGACGCTCGCGCAGATCGCCGGCGAAATCCCGCTCGACGAATTCAAGGCGCGCTTTCAGGCGTTTCCGAACTGGCGCGAGAAAATCATCGACGAAGCGGGGCACATGGTGCACCACGACCAGCCGGAGCAGATCGCCGCCTTGATCGAAGGGTTTTGCGCGTAATTTCTTTACAAAAACTTTTTACAAAAACTTCAGCGAATCAGGTCGGCTGCGAGAGATAGCTCTGCGTCCGCTTACTGCGTTGCAGTAAAATGGCCGCAGAACCTTTTCAAGACACAGATGAACGCTGACCTCCACTGCCACTCCACCGTCTCCGACGGCCAGTTCGCACCGGCCGATGTCGCGCGCCGCGCGCACGCGGGCGGCGTGACGCTGTGGGCATTGACCGACCACGACGAACTCGGCGGCCAGCACGAGGCGCGCAGCACGGCTGAAGCGCTCGGCATGGGCTATCTGAGCGGCGTGGAGATTTCGGTGACGTGGGCTTCGCGCACGGTGCACATCGTCGGCCTCGGTATCGATCCAACCAATGCGGCGTTGATCGACGGCCTCGCGCGCACGCGCGACGGCCGCGCCGCGCGTGCGGAAGCGATCGGCGAGCAGCTCGCCACGCTCGGCATTCCGGATGCCTACGAGGGCGCGCTGAAGTACGTCTCCAACCCGGACATGATTTCGCGCACGCACTTCGCGCGCTTCATGGTCGAAAGCGGGTATGCGAGCTCCACGCAAGACGTGTTCACCCGCTATCTCGGCGACGGCAAGCCCGGCTACGTGCCGCATCGCTGGGCCAAACTGGCTGACGCGGTCGGCTGGATCCGGACAGCCGGCGGCGAGGCGATCATCGCGCATCCGGGCCGTTATGCGTACACGCCGGTCGAATTCGACGCGTTTTTCGCCGAATTCATCGATCTGGGCGGCAAGGCGATCGAAGTGGTGACGGGCAGCCACACGCCGGATCAATATCGCGAATACGCGGACGTCGCGCGCCGGTTCGGCTTCGAGGCGTCACGCGGTTCGGATTTTCACGCGCCCGGCGAGGGCCGCATCGAACTCGGCACGCTGCCGCCGCTGCCCTCCGATCTCAAGCCCGTCTGGGAACGCTGGCTGTGACCGCGCGCCGTGCCACGGCGGCACGACACGTGAAGCAGCCGTCATCCCGAGCGCGTGCGCCCGTCCGATTCCTCCGCTGTAGCGACCCGCTGTAGCGACCCGCTGTAACGACCGTTAGTCAGCTAGTCATCATGTCCCAATACTTTCGGCTTCATCCGGACAATCCGCAGCCGCGCCTCGTCAAGCAGGCCGCGCAGATCATCAACGACGGCGGCGTCGTCGCGTTGCCGACCGATTCGAGCTACGCGCTCGCCTGTCATCTCGACGACAAGGACGCGGTCGAGCGTCTGCGGCGGATTCGCGGTCTCGACGAGAAGCAATTGCTGTCGCTGCTGGTGCGCGACCTGTCGGAGCTGGCGAACTTCGCGATGGTGGATAACCACCAGTACCGGCTGATCAGGTCGGTGACGCCAGGGCCTTACGTATTCGTGCTGCAGGCCACCAAGGAAGTGCCGCGGCGCCTGTCGCATCCATCGCGCAAGACGATCGGGCTGCGGGTGCCGGATCACGCGATCACCCTCGCGATTCTCGAAGAACTCGGCCAGCCGCTGCTCGGCTCGACGCTGATCATGCCGGGCGAAACGCAGCCGCTGAACGACCCGGAAGAAATCCGCGCACGCCTGGAAAAGCAGCTCGATCTGGTGATCGACGGCGGCGCGTGCGTGTGCGAGCCATCCACCGTGATCGATCTGACCGGCCCCGAGCCGGTGCTGGTGCGGGCAGGGCGCGGCTCTCTCGCGCCGTTCGGTCTCGAAGAGACTGCTTAAGCGAAAGCGGACAGACGCACGCCATCGCGTTGTTACAATAACGAGTTATGGATTCTTCATTAATACAGACCATTGCGGTATACGCGTTGCCGGTGATTTTCGCGATCACGCTGCACGAAGCCGCGCATGGCTACGTTGCGCGCTGGCTCGGCGACAATACCGCGTACGTGCTTGGCCGCGTCTCCCTCAATCCGATGCGGCATATCGATCCGCTTGGCACGATCGCGATTCCCTTGCTGCTGTACTTTGCGACCGGCGGCGCGTTCATGTTCGGTTACGCGAAGCCCGTGCCGGTCGCCTTCGGCAATCTGCGCAATCCGCGCTGGGGCAGTCTGTGGGTTGCGGCGGCCGGACCGCTGTGCAATTTCGTGCAGGCGCTGGTGTGGGGTCTGTTCGGCGTCGCGCTCGCTGTGCTGAGCGTCGACGAACCGTTCCTCACGCGCATGGCCGCGGCCGGTGTCGGCGTGAACCTCGTGCTCGGCGTGCTCAACCTGTTTCCGTTGCCGCCGCTCGACGGCGGCCGCGTGCTGATGGCGCTGTTGCCGCCGCGGCAATCGATCGCGCTGTCGCGCCTCGAACCGTACGGGTTTTTCATCGTGATGGCGCTGGTGATGACGGGCACGCTGACGCGTTATTGGCTGAGCCCGCTCGTTACGCTCGGCTACGCTGCGATCACCGCAATTCTGACTCCACTTGTTTCGCTTTTCTAAATAACCATGTTCCCAGACCGTATCTTCTCCGGCATGCGGCCCACCGGGTCGCTGCACCTCGGCCACTACCACGGCGTGCTGAAAAACTGGGTGCGGCTGCAGTCCGAATACCCGTGTTTCTTCTGCGTGGTCGATTGGCACGCGCTGACGACGCACTATGAAACGCCCGAAGTGATCGAAAAGAACGTGTGGGACGTGCTGATCGACTGGCTCGCCTCCGGCATCGATCCGGCGCAGGCTACGCTGTTCATCCAGAGCAAGGTGCCCGAGCATGCTGAACTGGCGTTGCTGCTCGGCATGAGCACCCCGCTCGGCTGGCTCGAACGCGTGCCGACCTACAAGGAGCAGATGGAGAAGCTGAAGGACAGGGATCTGTCCACCTACGGCTTCCTCGGCTATCCGGTGCTGATGGCGGCGGACATTCTGCTGTATCGCGGCTCGCTCGTGCCGGTCGGCGAAGACCAGGTGCCGCACGTCGAAATGACGCGTGAAATCGCGCGCCGTTTCAACTATTTGTACGGCCGCGAGCCAGGCTTCGAAGAAAAGGCCAATGAAGCGGCGAAGAAGCTCGGCGGCAAGCGCGCCAAGCTCTATCACGAACTGCGCAACGCCTATCAGCAGGAGGGCGACGACGAAGCGCTCGAACAGGCGCGCGCGATGCTGCAGGAGTCGCAAAGCCTGTCGATGAACGATCGCGAGCGCCTGTTCGGCTACCTCGAAGGTTCGCGCAAGATCATTCTGGTCGAGCCGCAGGCTATGCTGACGGAGGCGTCGCGCATGCCGGGCCTCGATGGCCAGAAGATGTCGAAGTCGTACGGCAATACGATCGGCCTGCGCGAAGACGCGGAAACGATCACGAAGAAGGTCCGCACCATGCCGACCGACCCCGCGCGCGTGCGCCGCACCGACCCGGGCGATCCGGACAAGTGCCCGGTGTGGCAGCTGCATCAGGTCTACACGGACGAAGCCACGCACGAATGGGTGCAGAAGGGCTGCCGCTCGGCTGGGATCGGCTGCCTCGAGTGCAAGCAGCCGGTGATCGAAGGCATCCTGCGCGAACAGCAGCCGATGCTCGAGCGCGCGCAGAAGTACATGGACGATCCGTCGCTGTTGCGCGCGATCGTTGCCGACGGCTGCGACAAAGCCCGCAAGTTCGCCACGGAAACGATGCGCGACGTGCGCGAGGCGATGGGCCTGTCGTATAACTGATGCGCACGTCTGCGTGATGAGCACTCGCGTCGCCGCGCCGCACACTGCATCGCACGGAAACGGCGAACCGTCGCGCTGGGTGTGCCATTGGGCGCATCTGGTCGCGGCGGGCGGCGCGGTGCTCGACGTCGCGTCGGGAGCGGGGCGGCATGCGCGGTTTTTCGCGTCGCTGGGTCATCCGGTAACCGCCCTCGACCGCGACGCGGCCGCGCTCGACACGATGCGCGACGAGCCGCTCATTACCACACTCGCGGCGGATATCGAAGGCGCCGCGTGGCCCTTGCCCGACAGTGCGAAATTCGCCGCGGTCGTGGTCACGAACTACCTGCATCGGCCACTTTTCCCGCAGCTTTTACGCTCGCTCGCGCCGGGCGGCGTACTGGTTTACGAGACCTTTGCGCAAGGCAACGAAAGGGTCGGCAAACCGTCTAATCCGGCGTTTTTGCTCGCACCCGGCGAGTTGCTCGACGTGGTGCGCGGCCACCTTCGCGTGGTCGCTTTTCAGGACGGTTTTCTCGCGCAGCCGCGCCCGGCTTACGTCCAGCGGATCTGCGCAATTCTGGGGGCGGAGCGCTCAGCCGACCTTGCAGAGGCGGCACTGCCGCCTTGTTACGAGTTGGCTGGCTAATCCGCTACAATCGCGGTTTACCTGATCAAATTCATGGCGTTTCATGACTAACGGCAACCAAAGCGGCAACCAAAGCGGCAATCACGGCAGCACTGGCGGCGTTCAGATTCGCGGCAGCATTCCTGCCATCATCACCCCGATGCTTGAAGACGGCAGCCTCGATCTGCCGGCGTTTCGCAAACTGATCGACTGGCACATCGCAGAGGGCACGAACGCGCTGGTCGTGGTCGGCACGAGCGGCGAATCGGCCACGTTGTCGGTCGAAGAACACGTGCTGATGGTCAAGACCGCGGTCGAGCACACGGCGGGCCGGATTCCGGTGATCGCGGGCTCGGGCGGCAACTCCACCACCGAAGCGATCGAGCTCACGAAGCAGGCCAAAGAGGTCGGTGCGGACGCCACGCTGCAGGTCGTGCCGTATTACAACAAGCCGACTCAGGAAGGCATCTATCGCCACTTCGCGAAGATCGCCGAAACCGTCGATCTGCCGGTGATCCTGTACAACGTGCCGGGCCGCACCGTCGCGGACATGAGCAACGAAACCATTCTGCGTTGCGCGCAGGTGCCGGGCATCGTCGGCGTGAAGGAAGCCACCGGCAACATCGACCGCGCTGCGCATCTGATCAAGTCGGCGCCCGCGCATTTCGGCATCTACAGCGGCGACGATCCGACCGCGATCGCGCTGATGCTGCTCGGTGGTCACGGCAACATTTCGGTCACTGCGAACGTCGCGCCGCGTGCCATGAGCGAGCTGTGCAAGGCGGCGCTCGCCGCGGACGCCAGGACCGCGCGTGAGATTCACCTGAAACTCCTGTCGCTGCATAAGAACCTGTTCATCGAATCGAACCCGATTCCGGTGAAATGGGCGTTGCAGCAACTCGGTCGTGTGCAGGGCGGGATCCGCCTGCCGCTCACGCCGCTCGACGCGCAGTACCACGAAGTGGTGCGCGCCGCGCTGCGCGAAGCGGGCCTGTTGGGCTAAGCGGACTCAGAGCCGCAGCGCCCGCCAGCGCCAACCCGAGAAAGACTGCCCACCGGCATTCCCTTAACCGACGTCGATCCAGCCCACGTTCCCGGCACACTGAACCAGGCACCGCGTTCCAGCATCACGAAGGACCTCATGAAACGTTCCGCACTTTCCCTCCACGCAACCCGCATGGCGGCGCTGGCGCTTGCCCTCACGACGCTCGCCGGCTGTGACACGCTGAACGACTGGTTTGCTTCCGACCGCGTCAACTACAAGGGCGCGGGCAGCGCGCCGCCGCTGGCCGTTCCGGGCGATCTGACCACCACGCCGACCGATCAGCGCTACGTTGCGCCGCCTGCCAACCTCGCACTGGGTGGCGCGACGCAGCGTGCGGTGACGGCAGCCGGCAACACGACCGAAGGCCAGCCGACTGCGCAAGACCCGCTCGGCATGCACATCGAACGCGACGGCGATCGCCGCTGGCTGGTGGTCGACGGGCGCTCGCCGGAACAACTGTGGTCGCAACTGCAGGAGTTCTGGCAGGAAAACGGCTTCGTGCTGAAAACCGACGCGCCGGCCACCGGCATCATGACGACCGACTGGGCTGAAAACCGTGCCAATATTCCGGACGACTGGTTCCGCCGCACCGTCGGCAAGGTGATCGACTTCGCGTACTCGTCGGGCATCCGCGACAGCTTCCGCACGCTGGTGTCGCGCGGGCCGTCCGCCACCACCGACATTTCGATCACGCATAGCGCGATGGAAGAGATGCTGACGGGCCAGGACAAGACGTCGTCGCGCTGGGAAGAGCGTCCGCGCGATCCGGCGCTCGAAGCACTGTTCCTCACCAAGCTGATGCAGAAGTTCGGCCTGACCGAAGCCCAGTCGAAGCAGTTGTTGACCGATGCACGCCCGGCTACCGCACCGGCCACGATCGACCAGAGCGCGGGCGCATCGACGCTTGACCTGCAGGAATCGTTCGACCGCGCGTGGTTGCGCGTGGGTCTCGCGCTCGATCGCACCAACTTCACCGTGGACAACCGCGATCGCGCAAAGGGCATCTACTACGTGCGCTACGCAGATTCGATGCAGGAACTGAAGAAGGAAGGGATCCTCGGCAAGCTGTTCTATAGCGGCAATTCGTCGTCGAAGAAGCCGGCTCAGGAATTCCTCGTCAACGTACGCTCGAAGGGCGACACGGTAACGCAGGTAGCGGTGCTGGACGCGAACGGGCAGGTGGATAACTCGTCCGACGCGCAGCGCATCGTGTCGCTGCTGCACGCGCAACTGAACTAAGCGGGCCGTGCGGTTCGCCAGTCTCGGCAGCGGCAGTGAAGGCAATGCCTTGCTGGTGGAGGCGCAAAGCGGCGCGACCAGCACGCGCGTGCTGCTGGACTGCGGCTTTTCGGCCAAGGAAGTCGAGCGGCGCCTGACGCGGCTCGGCGCTGGCGTCGAAGGCCTCGATGCCATTCTGATCACGCATGAACACAGCGACCACATTGGCAGCGCGCTAACGCTGGCGCGCAAGTGGTCGATTCCGCTGTATATGAGCTGGGGCACCGCCCGCGCGGTGGGCGCCGACGAAGCCGATGTCGACCTGCAGGTGCTGTGGGGCGACGAAGCGGTGGCGATCGGCGACCTCAGCATCCTGCCTTACACCGTTCCCCACGACGCCCGCGAGCCGCTGCAATACGTGCTCTCGAATGGTGCAAGCCGGCTCGGCGTGCTGACCGACGTTGGCACCTCGACGCCGCATATCAGTGCCGTACTGAGCGGTTGCGACGCGCTGGTGCTCGAATGCAATCACGACGTGCGGATGCTGGCGGGCAGTCGCTATCCGCAGTCGCTGAAGGCGCGCATCGGCGGCAATCATGGGCATCTGAACAACGACGCGGCGGCTGAAATTCTGGCTTCGCTCGACCGTTCACACTTGCGCCATCTGGTCGCTGCGCATCTGAGTCAGCAGAACAACTTGCCGGAGCTGGCGCAAGCCGCGATGGCGGGTGTGCTGGGTGCGGCGCCGACCGAAGTGGTAGTGGCTTCGCAGGATGAAGGCTTTGCCTGGCTGAGTCTCTGAGTCTTGAGGCCGCCGGGTTTGGCTGTTGACGCCGTGAGTAATGTCTGGCGCGACGCCGCGCAAAGAAAAACGCCCATGACGAGCAATCGTCATGGGCGTTTTTTGAGGCGGGTGCTTGCCGCGCCACGCCTCGAGGTCAAGCCTTAGTTGCGGTTGCCGCCGAAGATGCCGAGCAGCGCGAGCAGGTTGACGAACACGTTGTACAGATCCAGATAGATTGCAAGCGTGGCGGTGATGTAATTCGTTTCGCCGCCGTTCACCACCCGCTGCACGTCAAACAGCATGTAGGCCGAGAAGATCACGATCGCCATCACCGAGACCGTCAACATCAAGGCCGGCAGATGCAGGAACACGTTGGCCACCGATGCCAGCAGCAGCACGATCACGCCCATGAGCAGCCACTTGCCGAGGCCGGAGAAGTCGCGCTTGCTGACCGTGGCGATCGTTGCCATCGACGCGAAGATCACACCAGTGCCACCGAAGGCGAGCATGATCAGCGACGGGCCGTTAGAAAAACCGAGCACGAAGCTCAGGATGCGCGACAGCATCAGGCCCATGAAGAACGTGAAGCCGAGCAGTACGAAGACACCCGCTGCGTTGTCTTTGGTTTTCTGGATGGCGAACATGAAGCCGAAGGCGATCGCGAAGAAAGCCAGCATGCTCATGGCGGGACTGGTGGCGGCGAACAGCGAGAAACCGGTTGCTACGCCCACCCACGCGCCGAGCACTGTCGGAATCATGGACAGTGCGAGCAGCCAATAGGTGTTTCGTAGTACGCGGTTGCGCGTTTCGACCGTGCTGACCGCGCCAGTGCGGCCAAAGCTGTACGGATGTTCGTTCATGGTCTCTCCTTACGTCAGAAGCGTGTTGCGTCGTGGTTGTGCTGCGCCGGCCGGGATTGGGGCCGCCAGTCGCAGTGTGTCCATCCCTAAGATTGATGCGAAGGCAGGGAGTTTCAATGCCCCGAAAATGTCCACCCGGCCTACGCTACCAGCATTCAGACACGTCTGCTTGGAGTCTTTCAGTGCTGTAAGGGTTCAATCGCAATCATACACGGGAACATGCTACAATAGCGGATTCATTTAAATCTGTAACCTCTTAATTTTTTGGAGTTTTTATGGCGATCGAACGCACCCTGTCGATTATCAAGCCGGACGCAGTGGCAAAGAACGTGATCGGTCAGATCTACAGCCGCTTCGAAAACGCTGGTCTGAAGATCATTGCTTCGCGCATGGTTCACCTGTCGCGCGCGGACGCAGAGAAGTTCTACGCCGTGCACGCCGCACGTCCGTTCTTCAAAGACCTGGTCGAATTCATGATCTCGGGCCCGGTGGTCGTGCAAGTGCTGGAAGGCGAAAGCGCGATCCTGACGCACCGTGACCTGATGGGTGCAACGGACCCGAAGAAGGCGGAAAAGGGCACGATCCGTGCTGATTTCGCCGACAGCATCGACGCTAACGCGGTGCACGGTTCGGACGCAGCTGAAACGGCTGCTGTCGAAGTCGCATTCTTCTTCCCGCAAGTGAACGTCTACTCGCGTTAATAGCCGGTTGATGCCGGTTTAACGCCTGGTTAAGCCGGGTTGATGCCTGGTTGATGCCTCGCGCGATTCGTGCAGCCGATTTGATTAATCGCACGAATCGCCAGGCAAAGTAGTAAGGTAAAGCAGCAGGAATGAGCGCGAACGGCATTGCGTTCATGCAGCTTGTTGCATGAACGCAGTCTCGCACTGAAATGGCAGGATTCGATATGACGAGCAGTCCCTCCGTCAACCTTCTCGACCTCGACGCCCAAGGGCTTGTCGCTTACTGCGACAGCCTGGGTGAGAAGCCGTTTCGCGCCAAGCAATTGCAGCGCTGGATTCACCAGTACAACGCTGCCGACTTCGACGGCATGACCGATCTGGCGAAGTCCTTGCGCGAAAAGCTCAAGGGGCGCGCCACGATCTCGATGCCCGGCATCGTCAGCGATCATATTTCTACCGACGGCACACGCAAGTGGCTGATCGACGTCGGTAACAGCAACGCGGTCGAAACCGTCTTCATCCCCGAAGAAACTCGCGGCACGCTGTGCGTGTCGTCGCAAGCCGGATGCGCGGTCAACTGCCGCTTCTGTTCGACCGGCAAACAGGGCTTCTCCCGCAATCTCACCACCGGCGAAATCATCGGTCAGTTGCGCATGGCCGAGTTTGCGCTGCGCGCGTCGCTTGGCGCGGCCGGCGGCCGTGCTGCGGGTGGCGAAGGCAAGGGCGAGCGCGTCGTCACGAACGTCGTGATGATGGGCATGGGCGAGCCGCTGCTGAATTACGACGCGGTGGTGCCCGCCATGCGCCTGATGCTCGACGACAACGCGTACGGCCTGTCGCGCCGGCGCGTCACGCTGTCCACCTCGGGCGTGGTGCCGATGATGGACCGGCTCGGCGCCGATCTGCCGGTGGCGCTCGCGGTATCGCTGCATGCGCCCAGCGACCCGCTGCGCGACATGCTGGTGCCGCTGAACAAGAAGTACCCGCTGCGCGAATTGATGGCGGCTTGCCAGCGCTATCTGAAAGTCGCGCCGCGCGATTTCATTACGTTTGAATATTGCATGCTCGACGGCGTGAACGACAGCGAAGCGCAAGCGCGCGAATTGCTGGCCGTCACGCGCGACGTACCTTGCAAATTCAATCTGATTCCGTTCAATCCGTTCCCTGAATCGGGCCTCATCCGCTCGAAGCCGGAACAGATCAAACGGTTTGCGCAAGTGCTGATGAACGCTGGCGTCGTCACCACGGTGCGCAAAACACGCGGCGATGATATCGATGCTGCCTGCGGTCAGTTGGCCGGTGCGGTGAAAGACCGCACGCGCCTTGCTGAACGCACCGGGAAGGCAGCGAAGATAATCGAGGTTCGCGCCGTGTAATCGCACGAGGCGGCAGGGCGCAGTTGTTCGGCGGAAAGCTCCGCGAACATGTAAAACCCTTCCGCGCCGCTGGCGATTGAAAAGAAAGTTTGCAGAAGCGATCGGAAGCGGCGCACAAGGCCGCACATTTTGTTATAAACGGTCTGCGATTCGGACTTGGGGCAGTTCGCCCAGCCGGGTTGCACAAGTGAAAAAAGAATCGACGCGAAAGGATTTGGGATGAGTGAGCCGCAGCACCCGCAGCCGCACGACGCAGACACGAACGCAGACCATCCGGCGCCGGTCGCTCGGGCGGTGGTGCAGCCTGTTGGACCGTCCGGGCTGGATTCGTTGGCGGCAGTGGGCGCGCGCCTGACCCAATTGCGCGAATCGAAAGGCTGGACGATCGACGACGTATCGGCGCGCCTGAAAGTGCCCGGGGTCAAATTGCGTGCGCTCGAATCGGGCGACATCAGCCATCTGCCGGATACGACGTTCGCGCTCGGCGTGGTGCGCAGCTACGCGAAGATGCTCGGCGCGGATCCCACGCCGTTTACTCAGGCGCTGCGTCGCGAGAAGGGCGTGCCGGCGCCGGATCTTTCGATGCCGGCGTCGTCGGGCAAGGATTTGCCGCGCGGCCGGGTGTCGTTGTCGCTCGGCGGCAGCGGACAAAAAAGTCGTTCGTGGTTGTGGGGTATTGCAGCGGTCATCGTCGCGGTGATCGCGCTCGGTATGTGGCATACCAATGGCGGTGATTCGTCGGCGTGGCTCGCGCGTTTGAAGGCGAGCGCGAACGGCGCGGCTGGCAGCGCGACCGGAGCGTCGGGCGCGGTGGCGCAAGGGCCGGCGGCAGGCTCCGAGGCGGTCGCTGAAGCTGCTTCCGAGGCTGCGTCCGCGCCGGAAGCGCAAGCCGCAGCGGATAACGCAGGGTCGGCTACACCGATGCCCGCGCCGCTGCCGACCGGTACGGCACCGGCGTCCGCGCCGCCGGTGACGGCAGCGACCGCGGCCGCGCCGAAGGCCGGCTCGCAGGTTCAGGTCGCCGCCGCGCAAGGTGCGAGTGCGCCCACGGGCGCCGCAGCCGGCGCATCTGCCGCGGAAGCGGTAACCGCAGGCGAGGCGATCGTCGCGCTGCGCGTGACGCAAGACAGCTGGTTCAGCGTGCGTGGCAAGGACGGCAAGGAGGTATTTTCCGGCCTCGTGCACGCGGGCGATACGAAGGAAGTGACAGGCGCGGCCCCGTTCAAGGTCACGATCGGCAACAGGGCCGGTCTCGAGTCGCTGACGCTCGACGGCCAGCCGGTCGAGCCGTCGAAATATTCGGCAGCCAAGGGGAACGTGGCACGCTTCGCGCTGCCTTGATAGATACGGTATGCGTCGCGGCCAGCCGGCTGCGGCGCTTTTTCAATTCAGGCGCCACGGCTTTGGTGTGGCGCATGCGGCGTAAATGGGTTTTTCGATGCAATCCGAAGCTCAATCCCAATCCAGTAGCAAGCTTGTTTCAAGCGAGCCGGTGTTCGGCGGCCACGCGGCGCGGCGCAAGTCGCGCGCGGTCGACGTCCGTTGGGGCGGCCAGCTCGTCACGATCGGCGGCGACGCGCCGGTGCGCGTCCAGTCGATGACCAATACGGATACCGCGGATGCAATCGGCACTGCGATCCAGATCAAAGAACTGGCGCAGGCCGGTTCGGAGCTGGTGCGTATCACGGTCAACACGCCGGAAGCGGCCGCGGCCGTCCCGTCCGTGCGTGAGCAGCTCGACCGCATGGGCGTGTCGGTGCCGCTGGTCGGCGATTTTCATTACAACGGCCATCTGCTGCTGCGCGATTACCCCGCGTGCGCGGAGTCGTTGTCGAAGTACCGGATCAATCCGGGCAACGTCGGTCATGGCGCGAAGCGCGACACGCAGTTCGCGCAGATGATCGAAGCCGCGGTGAAGTACGACAAGCCGGTGCGGATCGGCGTGAACTGGGGCAGCCTCGATCAAGACCTGCTCGCGAAAATGATGGACGAAAACGCCGCGCGTTCCACGCCGTGGGAAGCGCAGAGCGTCATGTACGAAGCGCTGATCCAGTCGGCGATCGGCTCCGCGGAACGCGCTGTCGAACTCGGTTTGGCTCGCAACAAGATCATCCTGTCGTGCAAGGTCAGCGGTGTGCAGGATCTGATCGCGGTGTATCGCGAACTGGCGCGCCGTTGCGACTTCGCGCTGCATCTGGGCCTGACCGAAGCGGGTATGGGCTCGAAGGGCATCGTCGCGTCGACGGCGGCGCTGTCCGTGTTGCTGCAGCAAGGCATCGGCGACACGATCCGTATCTCGCTGACGCCGGAACCGGGCGCGCCGCGCACTGGCGAAGTGATCGTCGGCCAGGAAATCCTGCAGACCATGGGTCTGCGTTCGTTCACGCCGATGGTGATCGCGTGCCCGGGTTGCGGCCGTACCACCAGTACGCTGTTCCAGGAACTGGCGTCGCAAATCCAGACCTATCTGCGTACGCAGATGCCGGTGTGGCGCGATCAGTATCCGGGCGTCGAGAAGATGCACGTCGCGGTGATGGGCTGCATCGTCAACGGTCCGGGTGAGTCGAAGCAGGCGAACATCGGCATCAGCTTGCCGGGTTCGGGTGAAAATCCGGCCGCGCCGGTGTTCATCGACGGCGAGAAGGTCAAGACGCTGCGCGGCGAGAATATCGCGCAAGAATTTCAGCAAATCGTGAGTGACTACGTCGAGCGCCGCTATGGTCGCGCCGAAGCAGACCGCGCCGAAGCACTCAACTAAACACCGTCAATCGAAGACAGATGACTGAACAGAAGAAAAAGCTCGAAAAGCTGTCCGGCGTGAAGGGCATGAACGACATCCTTCCGCAGGAAGCCGGGCTGTGGGAATTTTTTGAAACGACCGTCAAGTCGATGCTGCGTTCGTACGGATACCAGAACATTCGTACGCCGATCATCGAGCATACGCAGTTGTTCAAGCGCGGTATCGGCGAAGTGACCGACATCGTCGAGAAAGAGATGTACAGCTTTACCGACGCGTTGAACGGCGAAAATCTGACGATGCGCCCGGAAAATACCGCGGCTGTCGTGCGCGCGGCGATCGAACACAACATGCTGTACGACGGCCCGAAGCGCCTGTGGTACGTCGGGCCGATGTTCCGTCACGAGCGTCCGCAACGCGGCCGTTACCGGCAGTTCCATCAGGTCGGCGTCGAGGCATTGGGCTTTGCCGGCCCGGACGCGGACGCTGAAATCATCATGATGTGCCAGCGTCTGTGGGACGACCTCGGCTTGATGGGCATCAAGCTCGAAATCAATTCGCTGGGTCTCGCCGAAGAGCGCGCGGCGCATCGCGTCGAGTTGATCGCGTACCTCGAAAAGCACATGGACGTGCTCGACGAAGACGCGAAGCGCCGTCTCTACACGAACCCGCTGCGCGTGCTGGATACGAAGAATCCGGCGCTGCAGGAAGTCGCGCAGAACGCACCGAAACTAATCGATTTTCTCGGCGAGGAATCGCGCGCGCACTTCGAAGGTCTGCAGCGCATTCTGAAGGCGAACAACATTCCGTTCACGATCAATCCGCGTCTCGTGCGTGGTCTCGATTATTACAATCTGACCGTGTTCGAATGGGTGACGGACAAGCTCGGCGCGCAAGGCACCGTCGCGGCCGGCGGCCGTTATGATCCGCTGATCGAACAGCTCGGCGGCAAGCCGACGGCCGCATGCGGTTGGGCGATGGGCGTCGAGCGGATTCTCGAGCTGCTGAAAGATGAAAACCTCGTGCCGGAAGACGAAGGTTGCGACGTGTACGTGGTCCATCAGGGCGACGCGGCCCGCGAGCGAGCCTTCATCATCGCCGAGCGTTTGCGCGATACGGGTCTCGATGTGATCCTGCATTGCAGCGCAGACGGCCAGGCCGCCAGCTTCAAATCGCAGATGAAACGTGCCGACGCAAGTGGCGCGGCATTCGCGGTGGTGCTCGGCGAAGACGAGATTGCCAACGGCACGGTCGGCGTCAAACCGCTGCGCGATACAAATGCTAACAGCGGTAAAAACGAGCAACATAACGTGCCCGCCGAAGACTTGACCGAATTTCTAATCAATGCGATGGTTGCAACCGCCGAAGATGGCGACGACTGATCGCAATGTCGTCGAGCCCAATGGTTCGACACGCACACGTAGCAAGAAAGAGGAAATCGCCGGGCGATGAGTTACCACGACGAACAAGAATCGATTGAAAGTCTGAAAGCATGGTGGACGCAGTGGGGCAATGCAACCACGTGGATCGTGCTGGTGGCGCTGGTGGCCGCAGCCGGCTGGAACGGCTGGAATTTCTGGCAGCGGCGTCAGGCGGCGGAAGCGGCGGTGCTGTATGACCAGGTGCAGCAAGCCGTGGCATCGGGCGACAAGGCGAAGATCACGCGCGTCGCCACCGACATGGAAGACAAGTTCAGCCGCACCGCGTATGCGCAGATGACCGCGCTGGGCGCCGCGAAGGCGCTGTACGCCGCGGGCGACGAAGCTGCTGCGAAGGCCCAGTTGCAATGGACCATCGATCACGCGAAAGACGACGAGTTCAAGCAGATCGCCAAGCTGCGCCTCGCTTCTCTGCTGCTCGACGAGAAGGCCTACGACCAGGGTCTCGCGCTGCTCGCCGAACCGCAATCCGATGCGTTCAAAGGCATTGCGGCGAACGGCCGCGGTGACCTGCTCGCCGCTCAAGGCAAGCGTGACGATGCACGCGCTGCCTACAAGCTCGCGCTCGACTCGCTGTCGAAAAACGATAGCTCGGCACGCCAGTTGATTCAGTTCAAGCTGGACGCGTTGGGCGGCTAATCGTTGCATGCGGCGCGCCGCGTGCAACGGCCAACCGGTCTCCTTTAATTAATTTCCTGAATGCTTCGTCCACCGATGAATCTGCTGAAACGTTACGCTGTGCCCGTTGCCTGTGCGATGACCGTCCTCACCATGGCGGCTTGCTCATCCACGAAAGACGAGCGCCGCGTGCCGACGCCGCTCACCGAGTTCAAACCCGTGCTCGACGTGCAGCAGGCGTGGAAGACGAGCGTGGGCAAAGCAGGGCGCTATCTGTTCTCGCCGGTCGCGGTCGGCAACGCGGTGTACGCGGCCGGCGCGAACGGCTCGGTCGCGAAGATCGATGCGCAGACCGGCAAGGACATCTGGCGCGTCAAGCTGCACGACGACCTCTCGGCGGGCGTCGGCAGCGACGGCACGCTGACGGCGGTCGGCGGCCTGAAGGGTGACGTCTACGTGCTCGGCGCTGACGGCAAGCAACTGTGGACGGCGAAGGCGCCCGGCGAAATCATTTCGCCGCCCCTAGTCGGCAACGGTCTCGTGGTCGTGCGCACGGTCGACGGTCAGATCGTCGCGTTCAATGCGCAAACCGGCGAGCAGAAGTGGAATTACCGCAACCGCGCGGTGCCGCTGAATCTGCGCGTGTCGTCGGGCATGACGTTCGCGGGCGACGTGGCGGTGCTGGCCGGTTTCCCGGGTGGTGCGTTCGCTGCGATCAACCTGCAAACCGGCGATAACTACTGGCAGACGCCGGTGTCGTACCCGAAGGGCGTGACCGAAGTCGAGCGGATCAATGACGTGACGGGTCCGCCCACGCTGGTCGGCTCGCAAACGTGCGCCGTGACTTTCCAAGGCCAGATTGGCTGCTTCGATGCGAACTCCGGCCGCGCGGTCTGGGAAAAAGCGTTCTCGAGCACGAGCGGTCTGGCGCAGGATGATCGCGCCGTGGTGGCGGGCGACGACTGGTCGGTGGTGTCGGCGTTCGACGTCAACACTGGTGCGCCGCTCTGGAAGAACGACAAGCTGAAGAACCGCGACGTCGGCGTGCCGTACCTGCTGGGCCACGCCGCAGTGCTGGGCGACTATCAGGGCTACGTGCATTTCCTGTCGCGCGACGACGGTACGCTCGTGGCTCGAGTGAAGACAGACGGCAGTGCGATTACCGCCGCGCCGGTTCTCGCCGGCGAAACGCTGGTGGTGCAGACGCACGACGGCGATCTGTACGGCTACCGCCCGCGATAATCTCACGGGCATTGGAGTTAAGCGTGCAGGCCGGCTTCGCCGGCCGCGCGCGTTTTTAGAGAAAAATATTCCGCCGGACTGGCTGGTCCGGCAAGTCGGATCAGAAACGGCCCGCGTGGCCATGGGTGGCTGCTTGCGGCGCCATCTTCGACGGCAACAGCAGTGAATCGAATTGAACTGGCATGCGCGCCGTCGAGCAAGGAAGACTGAACCTGGCGGCCCATTGGCGCTGCCCATACAGCCAAACCCCCGTCCGCCCGGGTGCGCATATTGACAGCACATCCGGGGCCGGCCGAATTCGTGATAATTTTCGTCAAACGCTGCCGTGTAGCGGCCGCATGGCGTCGCTACGCGGGCGGTCGATTCCGATCCCGCGTTTCACCGTGAACAACATCTGATGAAACCCGTTATTGCCCTGGTTGGGCGCCCCAATGTGGGGAAATCCACGCTGTTCAACCGTCTCACGCGTTCGCGTGATGCGCTGGTTGCCGACCTGCCCGGTCTCACCCGCGATCGCCATTACGGCGAAGGGCGCACCGGCGAGCGGCCGTATCTGGTCGTCGATACCGGCGGCTTCGAGCCGGTCGCGAAAGAAGGCATCCTGCACGAGATGGCGCGTCAAACCCGCCAGGCGGTCGAGGAATCGGACATCGTCGTGTTCATCGTCGATGGCCGTAACGGTCTCGCGCCGCAGGACAAGACGATCGCCGACTACCTGCGCAAGACCGGCCGGCCGATCTTCCTCGTCGTCAACAAGGCGGAGGGGATGAAGTACAGCACGGTGGCCGCCGACTTCTACGAACTCGGTCTCGGCGACCCGCGCGCGATTTCCTCGGCGCACGGCGACGGCGTGACAGAAATGATCAACGAGGCGCTCGGCGTCGCTTACGCAGGTCAGCCGGAAGAAGGCGAAGACGAGAAAGAAGCGCGCGGCGTGAAGATCGCCATCGTCGGCCGGCCGAACGTCGGCAAGTCGACGCTGATCAACGCGCTGGTCGGTGAAGAGCGCGTGATCGCGTTCGACATGCCGGGCACCACGCGCGATTCGATTTATGTCGACTTCGAACGCCAGGGCAAGCCCTACACGCTGATCGACACCGCCGGTTTGCGCCGCCGCGGCAAAGTGTTCGAAGCGATCGAGAAATTCTCGGTAGTGAAGACGCTGCAATCGATCTCGGACGCGAACGTCGTGATCCTGCTGCTCGACGCGCGCCAGGACATTTCGGAACAGGACGCGCACATCGCCGGCTTCGTTGTGGAGCAGGGCCGTGCGCTGGTGGTGGGCGTGAACAAGTGGGACGGTCTGGATCCGCATGTGCGCGAGCGCACCAAGGCCGACTTGCAACGCAAACTAAAATTTCTGGACTTTGCCAAATTCCACTTCATTTCCGCTGCGGAAAAAACCGGAATTGGCCCGCTGATGCGCTCGGTCGACGATGCCTACAAGGCGGCCATGGCCAAGCTGCCGACGCCGAAGCTCACGCGCGCGCTGATCGACGCAGTGGAATTCCAGCAGCCGCGCCGACGCGGTCCGGTGCGCCCGAAACTGCGTTACGCGCACCAGGGCGGACAGAATCCGCCGATTATCGTGATTCACGGGAACGCGCTCGACGCGATCACCGAAACGTACAAACGCTACCTCGAAAACCGCTTCCGGGAAACTTTCGCGCTGACCGGGACTCCATTGCGCATAGAGTTCAGATCATCCACGAACCCTTACGCGGACAAAGGCTGAAACCCGCGTGTGCGTTGGGTTTGGCCGGGTGGCCAGGGCCCTCGCGCAAAAATGAAAATCGGCTATAGTGTAGCGGTTGACGGCGGATCTCTTTTTCCTTCGTCGTCAATTCAGTCAACCTGCAAAAAAATACGGAGTTTGCTATGAGCAACAAAGGGCAATTGTTACAAGACCCGTTTTTGAACGCACTGCGTAAAGAGCACGTGCCGGTGTCGATCTATTTGGTCAACGGCATCAAGCTTCAAGGGAACATCGAATCGTTCGACCAGTACGTCGTGTTGCTCCGGAATACGGTCACCCAGATGGTCTACAAGCACGCCATTTCGACTGTTGTGCCTGCCCGTCCGGTGAATTTCCACCCGGATTCCGAACAGTCCTAACCCCCGTCGCGGCCGGCGTAGCGTCGCCCGTTGGCGATTACTCCCGGCCGCCTCATTTTGATACCCTCCAATTTGATCAATGCAGCGCTTGTCGGCATCGACTTCGGTAAGATCGATTTCGAAGCCAGTCTCGAAGAACTCAGCCTGCTCGTGCAAAGCGCGGGTGCGAATCCCTTAGTCACCCTCACCGGACGCCGGTCCAGCCCCGATGCCAAGATGTTCGTCGGCAGCGGCAAGGCCGAAGAACTGCGTCTTGCGTGTGAGGCGAACGACATCGAACTCGTCATTTTCAACCACGCTCTGGCCCCTGCGCAGCAGCGCAATCTGGAGCAGGCGCTTAACCGCCGCGTGGTCGATCGCACCAGTCTCATCCTCGACATTTTTGCGCAACGCGCCCGCAGCCATGAAGGCAAGCTTCAGGTGGAGCTCGCGCAATTGCAGTATCTGTCGACGCGGCTGATCCGCGCGTGGACCCACCTCGAACGGCAGAAGGGCGGTATCGGTTTGCGCGGTCCCGGCGAAACGCAGCTCGAAACCGACCGCCGTTTGATCGGCGAGCGCATCAAGGCGCTCAAGACGCGGCTCGAAAAGCTGCGCCGCCAGCACGGCACGCAGCGCCGCCAGCGCTCGCGCAACCAGACCATGTCTGTCTCGCTGGTCGGCTACACGAACGCGGGCAAATCCACGCTCTTCAACGCGCTGACCAAGGCCCAGGCGTACGCCGCCGACCAGCTGTTCGCCACGCTGGACACCACGTCGCGGCGCGTCTATCTCGGCGACGAGGCCGGCCAGGTGGTGGTGTCCGATACGGTCGGTTTCATCCGCGAATTGCCTCACCAGCTGGTCGCGGCTTTCCGCGCCACCCTCGAGGAAACCATTCACGCCGACCTGCTGCTGCATGTGGTCGATGCGTCGAGCGCCGTGCGGCTCGATCAGATCGATCAGGTGAACGAGGTGCTGCACGCAATCGGTGCGGACACCATCCACCAGGTGCTGGTGTTCAACAAGATCGATGCGGTGCCGGAGCTGGCGGCCCGTGGCGAGGCGGTCGAGCGGGACGAGTATGGTAATATTTCGCGCGTCTTTTTGAGCGCGCGCACGGGGCAAGGGCTGGATACATTGCGCGCTGCCATCGCTGAAATCGCTACTGCCGAACCTCTTCCCGATACGCTGGTCGATCTGTCGGAAGAAGACCGGTCGGCAGCACCACGCGACGACCGCAAGGTCCCAGAACTCGGGCACTGACCCGTTCCAATTGCACTGACCCGCTGTCTACTCTGGTGAACGAACACAGGTGAACGATTACAACGAGCGGAGTATCTGGCTGCGCATGCGCGCCATGCTTTCACTGAACGATCCGCGCTGGGGCCGGGGCGACGGCAATGGCGACCGGCAACGGCCCAACGAACCCAGGCGTCCGCAGAACGGAAAGGACGGCGAAGGCCCACCCGATCTCGACGAAATGTGGCGCGATTTCAACCGCCGCCTGAGTCGCGTGTTCGGCCGCAAAGGCGGGGGCATCGGCGGTGGCCGCCCGGACAACGGCCGCGGTGCGCGTATCGGTGTGGGCATCGTAATCGGCGTGCTGATCGCCATCTATCTCGGCAGCGGCGTGTTCGTCGTGCAGGACGGACAGGCCGGCGTCGTGATGCAGTTCGGCCAGTACCGCTACAGCGCGGGGCAGGGTGTGCACTGGCGTCTGCCGTATCCGTTCGAAACACATGAGGTCGTCAATGTCGGCCAGATCCGTCAGGTGGAGATCGGCCGCAACAACGTGGTGCGTCTCGCGAATGTGAAGGACGCGTCGATGCTGACGCACGACGCCGATATCGTCGACGTGCGCTTTGCCGTGCAATACCAGGTGCGCAAGCCGACCGACTATCTGTTTCGCAGCGTCGATCCCGATCAGAGCGTGATGCAGGCCGCGCAGGCGGCGGTGCGCAGCGTCGTCGGCGCACGCAGCACCAACGACATTCTCTATCAGGATCGCGAAACAATTCGTCAGCAACTGATGGCGTCGATCCAGCAATCCCTGGATGAATACCAGTCCGGCCTCGCCGTGACCGGTGTGACGATCCAGGGCGTGCAGGCGCCCAGCCAGGTGCAGGCCGCTTTCGACGAAGCCGCCAAGGCGCGTCAGGATAACGAACGCGCCAGGCGCGAAGCGCAGGCCTATGCCGCAGAGCTGCTGCCGCGCGCGCAAGCCGACGTGGCGCGCCAGATCGACGAAGCGAAAACCTACAGCGACAAAACGATCGCCCAGGCGCAAGGCGATGCCGAGCGGTTCAAGCAGGTCTACGCGCAGTACTCGAAAGCGCCCGCAGTGATTCGCGAGCGCATGTACATGGAAACCATGCAGCAGATCTATTCGAATACGACCAAGGTGTTTGTGGACAGCAAGAGCGGCAACAACGTGCTGTATCTGCCGCTCGACAAGCTGGTCGAGCAGACTCGCCAGCGCGTCGCCGAGGCCGCGTCCGCCACGGCGGGTGCCGCGTCCGCTGCCGCACCGCAAGTTGCGAGCGGCGCTGCCGCATCGTCTGCGGCAACTGCGGGTGCCTCCGCGCCAGCCGCGGTCGCGACGCCGGCCAGCCAGCCTGCCTCCGGCAGCGACGCGCTGCGTTCACGCGACTCCTTCCGCAGCCGCATGCGCGAAGACGACGTTCAATAAGGGGCGCAGAACATGAATAAAATCATTGCGCTCGTCGTGGCTATCGTCATCGTGCTGTTCGCGGCATCGTCGACGGTGTTCGTCGTCGATCAGCGGCATATGGCAGTGCTGTCGTCGCATGGCGACACCGCGCCCACCTTGCTCGGCCCCGGTCTGCACGTGAAACTGCCGCCGCCGCTGCAAACGGTCACGCTGGTCGACAACCGCATCCAGACGCTCGACGCGCCGGATGAAGACCGCTATGTCACGTCCGACAAAACCGATCTGCTGGCCAATCCGGTCATCAAATATCGCGTTACCGATCCGCTGAAGCTGCTCGCCGAAACCAGGGGCGACGTGCAAAGCCTGCCCGACCGGCTAGCCTCGCTGTCGCGCAGCGCGCTCGGCGATGCATTCGGCAAGTACACGCTGTCCGATGCGCTCGCCAAACAGCAGAACCTCGCTGACGAAGCGCGCGGCACGATGGAAAAGACCGCGGCCTCGCTAGGCGTCTCGGTGCTCGCTGTGCAATTGACGCGCGTCGATTTTCCGGCGGCAATGGCCGATTCAGTCTACAAGCGCATGATCGCCGCGCGCCAGCAGGTCGCGAATGACGAGCGTGCGAAGGGCGCCGCCGAGGCCGGTCAGATCAAGGCCGATGCAGTCGGCCAGCAACAGGCAATACTCGCGGACGGCTACCGTCAGGCGCAGACCATCAAGGGCGAGGGCGATGCCAAGGCCGCGGAAATTGCCGCCGACGCGTTCGGCCGCGATCCGCAGTTCTACCAGTTCTATCAAAGCATGCAGGCGTACAAGAGCACCTTCAAGCCGGGCGACGTCATCGTGGTCGACCCGAGCAGCGAGTTCTTCCGCTTCATGCGTAGCCCGACCGGTGGCGGCGCCGCCCCGGACGCCGCCGCGGCACCGCGCAAACACTGATAACCGGAGCGCCGCGGCATCCGCATCGCGGCACCTTCACTCGCATGGACATAGCCGGCTCGTTACTGCTCGCGATCGCATTGATGCTGATTATCGAGGGGATGTTCCCGTTCGTTTTTCCGAGCGCCTGGAGCGACACGTTTCGTAAAATAGCGGAGCGTCCGTCGCATCAGATTCGTATCGGCGGCCTGATCGTGATGGTGCTCGGGCTGATTCTGCTGTTTATCGTGACCTGAAGGGGCGCTCCGTCACGACCTGACGGCGCGCTCTGCTGCGCAACGGCAGCGAGCGTCGCGGCACGGGTCGAGGGCCGAGGCCGGCGGCAAAGTCTGTCCAGATGCCCGGCGATAGCCGCCAGAATCGAGGCGCCGCCCGCCATTCACTTTCACTTACCGGCGCACCCAGCCGCCGTGTGCAACGTCGTAGGACTGTATCGATGTCGACCTGGTTACTTCCCGAGAATATTGCCGACGTGCTGCCGTCGGAAGCCCGCAAGATCGAAGAGTTGCGGCGCCACTTGCTGGACCGTTTCCGCTCGTACGGCTACGAGATGGTGATGCCGCCTCTGCTCGAGTACATCGAGTCGCTGCTCACGGGCGGCGGGCACGATCTGAACCTGCGCACCTTCAAGCTCGTCGATCAACTGTCCGGGCGCACGCTCGGTCTGCGCGCCGACATGACACCGCAGGTCGCGCGTATCGATGCGCACTTGCTGAACCGTCAGGGCGTGACGCGTCTTTGCTATGCGGGCAACGTCGCGCATACGCGTCCGCGCGGCTTGCACGCCACGCGCGAGCAGATCCAGATCGGCGCGGAAATCTACGGTCACGCCGGCCTCGAAGCGGATCTGGAAATCCAGCAGCTGATGCTCGACGCGCTGCGTCTGGCCGGCCTCGCGAAAGTGCGGCTCGATTTGTGCCACGCGGGCGTGCTCGCTGCGCTGATCGACGGCGAACCGGCCGCGGCCGAACTGGGCCAGTCGCTCTACGATGCGCTGGCGGGCAAGGACGTGCCGCGTCTGGCCGAATTGACCGCCGATCTCGCGCCCGTCACGCGCGACGCACTGCGCGCGCTGCCCACGCTGTACGGCGACGCTTCGGTGCTTGCCGACGCCCGTGCGCGTTTGCCGAACGCGCCGGCCATCGCCCGCGCGCTCGACGACCTCGCGTTCCTCGCGAGCCAGGTGGACGGCGCCGAAGTGATGATCGATCTCGCCGATCTGCGCGGTTATGCGTACCACAGCGGCGTGATGTTCTCGGCGTATGTCGACGGCGTGCCGAATGCGGTCGCACGCGGCGGCCGTTACGACCACGTCGGCCAGGCCTACGGCCGGGCGCGCGCGGCAACCGGCTTCTCGCTCGATCTGCGCGAGGTGGCGCGCATCTCGCCGGTCGAAGCCCGCAGCAGCGCTATTCTTGCGCCGTGGCAGCATGACGATGCACTGCGCGTGAGCGTCGCCGCGTTGCGCGATGCCGGCGAAGTGGTGATCCAGGCGCTGCCGGGCCACGAACACGATCTGGACGAGTTCGCTTTCGACCGCGTGTTGGTCGAGCGCAACGGCGCGTGGGTCGTCGAGGCTCGTTCCTGAGCGCAAATTTGCAGGCCGCCTTGGGGGGCTCCCAAGGGCATTTCAAAAGGCGTCCGAAGCGGCTTGCAAAGCGGCATACAACACCTGCGCGGCCACCGGCTGCGCTATTTTCGATATACCCACCATAACGTGCATACCGTTGAGCGGAAACGGAAAAATTCGGAAGGTTCCGCGAACATAGGTAGAATACGTTTTTAACCAGCTTACGAAACAACATGTCTGCCAGCGCAGTGAATGTGAACCCCGGGCGTAACGTCGTCGTCGTGGGGACCCAGTGGGGTGATGAAGGCAAGGGCAAGATCGTCGACTGGCTGACGGACCACGCCCAAGGCGTCGTTCGCTTCCAGGGCGGTCACAATGCCGGTCACACGCTTATCATCGGCGGCAAGAAAACCATCTTGCGTCTGATTCCGTCGGGCATCATGCATCCCGGCGTCGCGTGCTACATCGGCAATGGCGTCGTGTTGTCGCCGGAAGCGCTGTTCAAGGAAATCGGCGAGCTCGAAGCCGCCGGGGTCGATGTGCAGAATCGCCTCTTCATTTCCGAAGCCACCACTCTGATCCTGCCGTACCACATCGCCATCGACCAGGGCCGCGAAGCGCGCCGTGGCGCGAGCAAGATCGGCACGACCGGCCGCGGCATCGGCCCGGCTTACGAAGACAAGGTGGCGCGCCGCGGTCTGCGCGTGCAGGATCTGTTCGATCCGGTCACCTTCGCCGAACGTCTGCGTGAAAATCTCGACTATCACAACTTCGTGCTGACGCAGTACCTGGGCGTCGCCGCTGTCGACTTCCAGCAAACGCTCGACACGATGCTGAGCTATGCCGACCGTCTGAAGCCGATGGTGACCGACGTGTCGCGCCGTCTGTACGACGAGAACGCCGCCGGCAACAACCTGCTGTTCGAAGGCGCGCAAGGCACGCTGCTCGATATCGACCACGGCACGTATCCGTTCGTCACGTCGAGCAATTGCGTGGCCGGTGCGGCCACCGCGGGCGCTGGCGTCGGTCCGCAAAAGCTGAACTACATTCTGGGCATCACCAAGGCGTACTGCACGCGCGTCGGTTCGGGCCCGTTCCCAAGCGAACTGTACGACGCGGATAACGCCGCCCGTCAGGAAGCAATCGGCCTCGAACTGGCGACTGTCGGCAAGGAATTCGGTTCGGTCACGGGCCGTCCGCGCCGCACCGGCTGGCTCGACGTCGCCGCGCTGCGCCGCTCGATCCAGATCAACGGCGTGTCAGGTCTGTGCATGACCAAGCTCGACGTGCTCGACGGCCTTGACGAAGTAAAGCTGTGCGTCGGCTATAGGGTCGACGGCAAGCATGTCGACCTGCTGCCGCGTGGCGCATCGGAAGTTGCGCGTTGCGAACCGGTGTACGAAACCTTCGCGGGCTGGAAGGAAAGCACCGTCGGCATCAAGGAATGGGACAAGCTGCCGGCGAATGCGCGTGCGTATCTGTCGCGTGTGCAGGAAGTCGCGGGCATTCCGATCGACATGGTGTCGACCGGTCCGGATCGCGACGAAACCATTCTGCTGCGTCATCCGTTCAAGGTTTAAGCCATGGTGCAAGGTGTGCCCATGATTGCGATGAAAGATCCGCGCAACGACGACAAGAACCTGTGGGTCGGCTGGGACGAGTATCACCGGCTGATCGAACTGTTGGCGCTGGCCGTGCATGAATCGGGCTGGAAGTTCGACCAGATCCTGTGTCTCGCGCGCGGCGGTTTGCGCGTCGGCGATCAGCTGTCGCGCATCTACGATCTGCCGCTGGCCATTCTCGCCACCAGTTCGTACCGTGAAGCGGCCGGCACGGAGCAGGGCGAACTCGACATCGCGCAATACATCACGATGACGCGCGGCGAGCTGTCCGGCAACGTGCTGCTGGTCGACGATCTGGTCGATTCCGGCGTGACGCTGGCGCGTGTGCAGCAGCATCTGAAGGAACGCTATCCGGCCATCACGTCGGTGCGCTCGGCGGTGCTGTGGTACAAGGGCTGCTCGAAGGTGAAGCCCGACTATCACGTGCAGTATCTGCCCACGAACCCGTGGATTCATCAGCCGTTCGAGGAGTGGGACACGGTTCGTCCGCATAACCTCGGCGCATGGATCAAGCGCGGTATGGCGCAGGCGCAGGAGTCGTCGGGGGCGTGATGCGCGCAGCGACATCGCGCGTATTGAGTCGCATCCAGAAGACGGAGCCCGGTTGGGCTCCGTTTTTTTTGTGTCTGCGGCGTGCGAATGGCGCTTCGGATGCGCCGTCGCTATGGTGGTGCCGGCGAAGGTCCTGATGTGGCAGACGCCTTCAAATCGCAGTGCTACACTGCGCGGACCATCCACGTGGTGTATCCACAACAAACCGGGCGGCGCTAAGCGGGCAGTTTAGAATAGCGGTCGTTTTTTCCGCCCAGGGAACGGATTTCCTCGCGTCTATGACAGATAACAATCACGTGCACAAACAGCCTCTGCCTTCCCTCGCGCTTGCCGCAATCGGAGTGGTGTTCGGCGATATCGGCACGAGCCCGTTGTACGCGCTGAAAGAAGCGTTCAGCCCGTCACACGGCATTCCGCTGACCGATCAATCGATTCTGGGCGTGATTTCGCTGCTGTTCTGGGCGATCGTGATCGTGGTCTCCATCAAGTACGTGTTGTTCGTGATGCGCGCGGACAACAACGGCGAAGGCGGTGTCCTCGCGCTGATGGCGCTGGCGCTGCGCTCGTTCAGCGAGAAGTCGAAAGCGGCCGGCTTGCTGATGATGCTCGGCATCTTCGGCGCCTGCATGTTCTATGGCGACGCGGTGATTACGCCCGCCATCTCGGTGATCTCGGCGGTGGAAGGTCTGGAGATCGCCGCGCCCAATCTGTCCCATCTCGTGGTGCCGCTGACGATCGTGATCCTCGTGCTGTTGTTCTGGATCCAGCGGCACGGCACCGCCACCGTCGGCCGCCTGTTCGGACCGATCATGGTGCTGTGGTTCCTGGTGCTCGCCGCGCTTGGCCTGTGGCATATCGTGCAATCGCCGAACGTGATCCGCGCACTGAACCCGTATTACGCCTACACCTTTATGGCCGCGCACGTGTTGCAGGCCTACGTGGTGCTCGGCTCGGTCGTGCTGGTGCTGACCGGCGCCGAGGCGCTGTACGCCGATATGGGTCACTTCGGCGCGCAGCCGATCCGCATGGCGTGGTACGTGCTTGTGATGCCTTCGCTGGTGCTGAATTATTTCGGCCAGGGCGCGCTTCTGATGCACGACGCGAAGGCCATCGAAAACCCATTCTTCCTGCTCGCACCCGATTGGGCGTTGCTGCCGCTTGTCGTGCTGTCTACCGTGGCGACAGTGATCGCATCGCAAGCAGTGATTTCCGGCGCCTATTCGTTGACGAGCCAGGCGATCCAGCTCGGCTACGTGCCGCGCATGAAGATCCTGCACACGTCCGAACTGGCGATCGGCCAGATCTACGTGCCGGTGGTGAACTGGATGCTGCTGTTCATCATTCTGTGCATCGTGATCGCGTTCAAGAGCTCGGATAACCTCGCCGCCGCGTACGGTATCGCGGTGACCGCGACCATGGTGATCACCACGGTCCTCGCCTGCGTCGTGATGGTGAAGGTGTGGAAATGGAACAAGCTCCTCGTGGCGCTGATCATCGGCGTGTTCATGGTGGTCGATCTGGGCTTTTTCGGCGCCAATCTGCTGAAGGTCGAAGAGGGCGGCTGGCTGCCGCTCTGTATCGGCGCGCTGCTGTTCTTCCTGCTGATGACGTGGTTCAAGGGCAGGATGATCGTCAAGGAGCGTACAGCCGCCGACGGTATTCCGCTGATGCCGTTCCTGCAAGGTTTGCTCGCACATCCACCGCATCGCGTGTCGGGTACCGCGATCTATCTGACCGGCAGCGATTCGCTCGTGCCGGTGAGCCTGCTGCACAACCTCAAGCACAACAAGGTGCTGCATGAGCGCACCATCTTCCTGACTTTCGTGACGCGAGATATTCCGTACGTGAACGACGCGGAACGCGTGACGGTGAAGGATATCGACGGCGGTCTGTATCTCGTCAAGGCGGCGTACGGTTTCAATGAAACGCCCGACGTGAAGGCCGTGTTACTCGAGGTGGGCCGCACGCACGACATGACGTTCGAGATGATGGACACGTCGTTCTTCCTCGCGCGTGAAACGGTGGTGCCGACGCAATTGCCGGGCATGTCGGTGTGGCGCGAGCGCGTGTTCGCGTGGATGCATCAGAACGCCGCCAAGCCGACCGACTTCTTCAGCATTCCAGCGAATCGGGTCGTGGAGTTGGGCACGAAGATCGAGATCTGACGGACCTCGTTTCAACGTGCCTCGCATGTTGAGGCGGCAAACAAAAAGCCCACGCAGTTGCGTGGGCTTTTTGTTTGCCGCCTGATCTCATGAGTGAGCATCAGCGACGTCAGCGCGCGAGTGCATCACGCGCTGAACGCACGAGCTTATTTCTGCTTGAGCTTGGCGAACGCAGCGGCCATCGCGCCGCCCGGTTCCGGCTCGCGCGAGCGCTGTTGCGGTGCGCCGCGTCCGCCGCCGTTCGAACGGCCGAAGCCGCCGCGATCCTGCTGGGCGCCGCCGCCGCTGCGCGGTGCTGCCGCTGCGCCGAACTCGTCATCCAGACGCATCGTCAGCGCAATCCGCTGGCGCTTGACGTCGACCTCAAGCACTTTCACCTTGACGATCTGACCAGCCTTGACCACTTCGTGCGGGTCTTTGATGAACTTGGTCGACATCGCCGACACGTGCACCAGACCATCCTGATGCACGCCCACGTCGATGAACGCGCCAAAGGCCGCCACGTTCGTCACGACGCCTTCGAGCACCATGCCCGGCGTCAGATCGCTGACCTTCTCGACGCCTTCGCGGAAAGTTGCGGTCTTGAACTCGGGGCGCGGATCGCGGCCCGGCTTTTCGAGTTCGAGCAGAATGTCGCGCACGGTCGGCAGGCCGAAACGTTCGTCGACGAATTCCGCCGGCGACAGACCACGCAGCGCGTCGCGATTGCCGAGCACTTCACCCACATGCTTGCTGATCTTCGCGAGCATCCGTTCGACGACCGGATACGCTTCCGGGTGAACCGACGAGCGGTCGAGCGGGTTCTCGCCGTTGTTGATACGCAGGAAGCCCGCGGCTTGTTCGAACGTCTTGTCGCCCAGACGCGGCACCTTGCGCAGGTGTTCGCGCGACGGGAACGGGCCGTTCGCATCGCGGTAATCGACGATGTTGCGCGCGAGTGTCGCGTTCAGACCCGACACGCGCGCGAGCAGTGCGACCGACGCCGTATTCGCATCCACGCCGACCGCGTTTACGCAATCTTCGACCACCGCATCCAGCGAACGCGCCAGTTCGCGCTGATTCACGTCGTGCTGGTACTGGCCGACACCGATTGCCTTCGGCTCGATCTTCACGAGTTCAGCGAGCGGGTCCTGCAGACGGCGCGCGATCGACACCGCACCGCGCAGCGACACGTCCATCTCGGGGAATTCCTTCGCCGCGAGTTCCGACGCCGAGTACACCGACGCGCCGGCTTCGGACACGACGATCTTCTGCAGCTTGAACTCCGGATGGCGCGCGATCAGTTCGCTCGCGAGCTTGTCCGTCTCACGCGACGCCGTGCCGTTACCGATGCTGATCAGCTCGGCTTGCGTCTGCGCGCAGATGCGCGCGAGTTTCGCGATCGAGCCGTCCCAATCGCGGCGCGGCTCGTGCGGATAGATCGTGTCGGTGACGAGCACCTTGCCGGTCCGGTCGACCACGGCGACCTTCACGCCGGTGCGCAGCCCCGGATCGAGGCCGATCACGGCCTTCGGGCCCGCCGGCGCGGCCAGCAGCAGATCCTTCAGATTGCGTGCGAACACGCGAATCGCTTCGTGCTCGGCTTCGTCGCGCAGATTGGTCAGCAGTTCGTTTTCGAGGTGCGGCTGCACCTTCACGCGCCAACACCAGCGGCACACGTCGGAGAGCCACTTGTCGGCCGGCCGGTTCTGATTGGCGATGCCGAAATGCCGTGCGATCAGCGCTTCGCCCGGATGCGGCACCTGCGCGTCGAGTTCTTCGCCGAGGCCCAGCTTGACCATCAGCACGCCCGCGTTGCGGCCGCGGAACAGCGCCAGCGCGCGATGCGACGGCACGGTCTTGATGGTTTCCGCATAGTCGTAGTAATCGCGGAATTTTTCTTCTTCCGCGTTTTCCTTGCCTTCGACCACCTTGGACGACACCACGCCCTGGTTGAACAGGTAATCGCGCAGCTTGCCGAGCAGTTCGGCGGTTTCGCCGAATTGTTCGGAAAGGATATCGCGCGCGCCGTCGAGCGCGGCCTTGACATCCGCGACGCCTTTCTCGGCGTCCACGTAAGCGGCGGCTTCGGTTTGAGGGTCGAGCAGGGGATTGGCCAGCAGCGCGTCGGCAAGCGGCTGAAGGCCGGCTTCGCGGGCGATCTGCGCACGCGTACGACGCTTGGGCTTATACGGGAGATACAGGTCTTCCAGAACCTGCTTGCTGTCGGCGCCTTCGATCGCGGCGCGCAACTCGTCGGTGAGCTTGCCCTGTTCGTCGATGCTGGCGACGATCGCGGCGCGCCGGTCTTCCAGCTCGCGCAGATACAGCAGGCGTTCCTCTAGATTGCGCAGTTGCGTGTCGTCGAGGTTGTCGGTCACTTCCTTCCGGTAGCGGGCGATGAACGGAACAGTCGCTCCTTCGTCGAGAAGTTGCACCGCGGCCGCGACCTGGCGCGGCTGGACGGACAGTTCGGCGGCGATGCGCTGTACGATCTTGAGTGCTACGGTTTCCGTCATAAGGTCTTGGTGTTCCTGCCGGACTCAATCAAAGGCCGCGCTACGACACGTCGGGGCACGCCGGGCGTGCGCACTGCGGCCAGGTTGCTGAAGCGGGGCATTTTGCCATAAATGCCAAAGGGCTCAACCGCAGGGTGATAGAATTTCGGGCATGTTCCGTTGACGATCTACGACGTTGCCGATCTCCTTGTCCCTCAACCGCCTAGGCTCCCGCTTGGTCTCTCGCTTGTCACAATTGCCGTCACTTTTGCCGCTTTCGCCACTCACTTCGCTTATGTCGTCGGTGCGGTCCGTGTTCAAGTTCGCGCGCATGTCCAATAGGACGTCTTTTGTGTCGTGCGCCATCGCCGCCTCGATTACCGCCTCGATCGCCGTATGTGCGCCAGCTTCGGCGCAGCAGCAGCCCGCAGCGCCGATCGGCAGCAGCGCGGCGTTGTCCGCGGGTGGTCTCGCGCCGGCGGCCGCGTCCGGCGCGCAGGCCTCGGGCGCTGTGGACAATACGGGCGCCGGCAGCGCGGGACCCTTCGGCAACAGCTTCGAAGCGCGGCAAAAAGTCCTGGACCAGCGCAGCGAGGAGAACAACTATCGCTACGCCGTCGCCGAGCACGATTGTTATAGCAAGTTCCTGGTGAACTACTGTCTCGGCAAGGCGCGCGACAAGATGCGTATGGTGCAGGCCGACATTCGCAAGGAGCAGCTCGCGCTCGACGGCGAACAGCGCGCGGCGCGGGCCCGTCAGCGCGACGAACAGGCTGCGCTCAAACGCGCGCAGGACGAAGCGAACGCGCCGCAGCGCGCCGCCGAGGACGCGCGTAACGCGCAGGCGTACGAGGACAAGCAGCGTCAGCACCAGCTCGATCAGGCGCAGCGCGCAGCCGAGGCGCCGCAGCGCAGCGCCAACGCCCAGGCGTATCAGGAAAAGCAGCGTCAGCACGCACTGGATCAGGCGCAGCGCGGCATCAGCCCGTCGCAAGCCGCCGCCAACAGCCAGGCGTACGATCAGAAGCAGGCCGACTTCCAGCGCAAGCTCGACGAGGCGCATCGGCAGGCTGCGCAAAAGGCCCAGGAGCGCGTCCAGAAACAGCAGAGCTTCGAGAAGAAGCAGGCCGATGCGGCGCAACACAAGGCCGACGTCGAGGCGCGTCAGAAGCAGGCGGCCGAGAAGGCCGAACAGAAACGCCAGGACCAGTTGAAACAGCAGCAGCAACTCGAACAGCAGCAAAAGCAGCAAAAGCAACAGCAGCAAGGGCAGTAGTCGTTCGGTAGCCGGCTCCAGCTGGGTTGTAGCAGGGCAGTAGTCGCCAACACGTGTTTTAAGCCGGACAGCAACCTCAGGCATCGGGCCGAACCGCGCAGCCCGTGCCGCTCACGAGAGGAGGCGAGCATGCGCGATCAACATCACGTCGTCGACGCGAACACACTTCGCGACCGAATTCTGCAACTGGAATCGGAGCATAGTGGGCTCGATCGTTTGATCGACCGAATGTCGGATGAGCCCGGCATCGACGACTTCGAGTTGCAGCGCCTGAAAAAGCGCAAACTCAAAGTCAAGGACACCATCATCTTGCTGCAATTGCAGCTCGAACCGGACGCGCGCGCCTGAGTTCGCGGCCTGGCAGGCGCCGGGTCGCGTCGCGCGCGCCGGACTTTGCAGGAAACGCTTGCCTTGAATTCACCGCTTGTAACTTCATCCCGCACGAGCCCGGACGATGACGCCGCTGCGGCCGGCACTGCGCCGGCCCGCGCTGGTGCGCCCACGTTGGCCGCCGCGCTGAATCCGCGCCGCGTCGCCGAGCTCGACGATATCTTCGCCGCCGACGGCCTGCTTGCGCGTCAGATCGACGGTTACCGGCCGCGCGCGTCGCAGATCGAAATGGCGCGCTCCGTGGCCGCGGCTATGGAGGCATCGGGCCGCGCCATGCCCGAGCCCGCGATGTTCGAAGCGCAGAAGCGTCCCGCACGGCGTCTGCCGACGCAGGGCGCAGACGGAGCTGCGCCGGCCGCAGAAGCATCGGCAACCGACGAAGCGAGCGGTCTCGACGGCAGCGAAAACACGCTGATCGTCGAGGCGGGGACGGGCACCGGCAAGACCTATGCGTATCTGGTGCCGGCCATGCTGTGGGGCGGCAAGGTGATCGTCTCCACCGGTACCAAGCACTTGCAGGACCAGCTCTTTCAGCGCGACATTCCGACCGTGCGCGATGCGCTGGCCGTGCCGGTGTCGGTCGCGATGCTCAAAGGTCGCGCGAACTACCTGTGTCATTACTACCTGCAGCGCACCGCGGATAACGGACGCCTGCCGTCGCGTCAGGAAACCTCGTATCTGCAGGACATCGTCCGCTTCGCGAAGATCACGCGCACCGGCGACAAGGCCGAGCTCGCGAGCGTGCCGGAAACGGCGGCGGTGTGGTCGATGGTGACGTCGACTCGTGAGAATTGTCTCGGCCAGGAGTGCCCGCATTACAAGGAGTGCTTCGTGATGCAGGCGCGGCGCGAGGCGCAGCAGGCCGATATCGTGGTGGTCAATCACCATCTGTTTTTCGCCGACATCATGTTGCGCGATACCGGCATGGCTGAATTGCTGCCCACGGCCAACACGATCATCTTCGACGAAGCGCATCAATTGCCGGAGACCGCAACGCTGTTCTTCGGCGAGACGCTGTCGACCGCGCAGTTTCTCGAACTCGCGCGCGATTCGGTGGCGGAAGGCCTGGGCCATGCGCGTGAGGCGATCGATTGGGTGAAGCTGGGCGCGACGCTCGAACGCGCGGCGCGCGACGTGCGGCTCGCTTTCAAGGAAGACTCGGTGCGCCTGTCGATCGGTCAGTTGCCCGACGATCATCCGCTGTTCCCCGCGCTCGAAACGCTCGAAACCGAACTCGATGCATTGGCGTCTGCGTTGGCTGGCCAGGCCGAGCGCGCCGAATCCATCGGCGCGTGTTTGCGCCGCGCGCGCGAGCTGCAAGGCGTGCTCGCGGGCTGGACTACGCCACCCACCGAAACCGAGCGCGAAGCCGCTGACGCCGCCGCGGCGGATGCCAAGGGAGAGCGCGTCGATCCGAATGAAAAGGTGCGCTGGATCGAAGTCTTTTCGCATACGGTGCAATTGCACGAAACACCGCTGTCGGTCGCGCCGATCTTCGCCAGGCAGCGTGCCGGCGTGCCGCGCGCATGGATCTTCACGTCGGCCACCTTATCGGTGCGCGGCGACTTCACGCACTACGCGGCGCAGATGGGGCTGAACGCGAAACGTTCGATGACGCTGCCGAGTCCTTTCGATTACCCGACGCAAGGGCTCCTGTACGTACCGCGCAATTTGCCGCAGCCTTCGTCGCCGATGTTTACCGACGCCGTGTTCGACGCCGCGTTGCCCGCGATCGAAGCGTCGGGCGGCGGCGTGTTCATGCTGTGCACGACGCTGCGCGCGGTCGACCGTATCTCGGCAAAGCTGCGCGATACGATCGAAGCGCGTGGCTGGAATTACCCGTTGCTCGTCCAGGGCGACGCGAGTCGTACGGAGTTGCTCGATCGCTTCCGCTCCTACGGCAATGCGATTCTGGTGGGCAGTCAGAGTTTCTGGGAAGGTGTGGATGTGCGCGGCGATGCGCTGTCGCTGGTCGTGATCGACAAGCTGCCGTTCGCGCCGCCTGACGATCCGGTGCTGTCGGCGCGGCTCGACGCGCTGACGAAGAAAGGGTTGAGCCCGTTCGCCGTTCATCAGTTGCCGCAGGCTGTGATTACGCTCAAGCAGGGCGCAGGGCGCCTGATTCGTGCTGAGACCGATCGCGGCGTGCTGATGATCTGCGACACCCGTCTCGTCGACAAGCCCTATGGGCGCCGTATCTGGCAGAGCCTGCCGCCATTCAAACGCACTCGCGAGATCGACATCGTGCGCGAGTTTTTCGAAGAGAATGCAACGCCGGCTCAGTAAACCAAGTAGTGGGCGCCGTTATAAAAAGACGGCCCTTAAATGACAAAACGCCACGGAGGTGAATCCGTGGCGTTTTGCTTTACTGCCCGGGAAATCAAGGTGATTTCCCGATACAGTTTTCGCCCAGAGGCGAACCCTATGCGACAGCTTACTGGCTTGCGCCCGAAGCCGGAGCAGCAGCCGAAGCAGCAGCGCCTGCGTCCGAAGCAGCGGCAGTAGCCGAAGCACCAGCATCGCTCGCAGCAGCAGCCGCACCCGAAGCAGCAGCAGCTGGCTCCGAAGCAGCAGCAGCCGGTGCCGAAGCAGCAGCTGCTTCGCTAGCCGGAGCTGCAGCTTGGTCGCTGCTCTTGTTGCATGCAGCCAGTGCCACAGCTGCCAACAGGGATGCTACGAGGAGGGATTTCTTCATGATCACGTCCTTTTATGGTTAAAGGTAAGCAACAGCGCAAAATAATACCGGTAAATGTGCTCCAACACCGACCTGGGCCGCTGGTGGAGACGCTCTTTTTGGCGAGCGTGAATCTTCCCTACGGCTTGGGCGGAAATTATATGCACTTTCGTACTGACAGTCGATCAATCCGGGGTCAATACGTTGTCTTTCTCATACAAAATTTCACAGTACGGTATTACAAGCAGGCAGACTTACACAAGCTCGCCCACTTGTATCCAGCCCGCACAATACCACTCGTGCAGCAGTGCTGTCACCGACGAATCGTATGAGAGTGTTACAAAGCGTTTCGCACTCATAGACCGCAGATCGGCGAGATCAAACAACCACTTTTTCCCGCCAACAAACGCTGTTTCCTCTCCATTTACGAAGAAAAAACGGCGGTTGTACAACAAACTGGTCTTGCGATCCAGCCGAACGCCTGACTTCGACGCCTGGCTGATGAAACGGGCCTCATTGAGGGGCCGCTGCGGCGGATCGAAGACGACACTCGGCTTCGGTTCGCTGAGATATGAGCCCAGGAACGACGCAATGTCCTGCTCATTCCATTTGACGGCAGCAAGGATCGCTCCAACCCTTCCGACTAGCGCCGCCGGCAATTCTGCCGGCCGGTCGACGGCGGGTTGCTGCGGATCGCGATAAAGCGCATTGGGTCGCATGGCCGACTCGCCGCGCTCGGCCAGGTGGTAGAGAAACTGCGCGGTCAGCTCGCTCGCCGACGGCGCGCGAAAGCCGATCGAGCAGGTCATGCATTCGCCTTCCGCGACACCGTCGTGCGCGATATGCGGCGGCAGATACAGCATGTCGCCGGGCTCGAGCAGCCATTCCTCTTCCGGTTCGAAGTGCTGTAAAACTTTCAAAGGCAGTCCCGGTTGCAGCGTCAGGTCCTTCTGCGCGCCGATGCGCCAGCGGCGCTTGCCTTTGACCTGCAACAGAAACACGTCATAAGAATCGAAGTGGGGGCCCACGCCGCCGCCGTCGGTCGCGTACGAAATCATCAGGTCGTCCAGACGCGCATCCGGCACGAAGCGGAAGCGGTCGAGCAACGCCCGCGCGCGATCGTCGTAAAGATCCACGCCTTGCACGAGCAGCGTCCATGCGCGCTGCTTGACCGACGGCAGTTCGTCGGCCGCGAACGGGCCGTGCTCCAGTTGCCATTTGTTGCGAAAGTGCGTGATCAGGCGTGCTTCGACTTCGTCTTTATCCGCCAGATCGAAAAATTCGTCGCGCGACAACGGCGCCTCGACGTTCGGGATCGCCTGGCGGATCAGCAGGGGCTTCTTCTGCCAGTAGCGGCGCATGAATTGCGACGGCGTCAGATTGCCGAGCAGCGGCGTTGGCGTGTCAGGCGAGGGGGGCAGAACCGGCTTCGAAGCCGGTGAAGAATTCCGTGCCGAAGCTGTGTCGGCCGGGTGGTCAGTGGGCCGCTTGGGCATCGTATAATGTGAGTTGTATTCTGGAGAATCGAATGAAAATCGCAAAGAACACCGTCGTGTCGGTCGCTTACAAGCTGTCGGATGCGCAGGGCAATCTGATTGAAGAAAGCGACGAGCCGATGGTCTATCTGCACGGCGGCTATGATGGCACGTTCCCCAAGATCGAGGAAGAGCTCGACGGCCACGAGGCCGGCTTCGAGACCCAGATCCAGCTCGAGCCGCAAGACGCGTTCGGCGAGTACGATCCCGACCTCGTGAAGATCGAGCCGCGCGATCGCTTCCCGGAACCGCTCGAAGTCGGCATGCAGTTCGAAGGCACGCCGGAAGAAGGCGACGAGGACCTCGATTCGCTCGTCTACGTGGTGACCGACGTCGCGGAAGACAAAGTCGTGCTCGACGGCAACCATCCGCTCGCCGGCATGGCGCTGCGCTTCGCGCTGACGGTCAAAGACGTGCGTCCGGCAACCGAAGACGAAATCCAGCACGAACATGCGCACGGCGCTGACGGCCTGGAAGTCCTCGACGAAGACGAAGACGACGAAGAAGACGGCAAGTCAGGGCCCACGCTGCACTGAGCTGGCCGGCGCACCGGGAATGCCTGGCGCGCTTGTTGGTGTGCTTGTTGGTGTATGAGGCAGAGCGGTCGAGGCGGGAGCATTCCCGTTTTCGTCCACTGGCGCGTGGCGTTGCTGATCCAGTTGCTGTTGGTCCAACTGCCTCTGATCCAGCTGCTTTTGATCCAATTGTGGCTGCCCCGGCATCTGCAACAAAGGCGGCAATTCCGAAGCGGGGCCAAGCGCCGGCACAGCCGGCATCGACGCTGCCGGCTCCTCATGTGCTGGCGCAGGTTGCGCCGTGGGCATCGGCATCTGCTTGGGCACGTCGCGCACACTTACGCGGAACGGCGGCTTCTTGCCAAGATCCGCTTCAATTCGAATCCACTGGTTAAGACGATCATGCGGCGCAAGCGCGACACGCGTGAGATTCGTTACCAGCATCCCCTTGTCATTGCGTAACGGCTGATCGATCACGAAGCCGGCGCTCGCGCGCTCGTCGTTGCAATGAATCAGCAGCACCGGTCCGTGAAAAATCTGCGCGAGTTTGACGAGGCTGCGTTTGAATTCCAGAAAGCCGTCCCGGCGCGTGTTGCGCGTAAAGCGCAGCCATGCGAAACGGTCAGGCCGTTCGTAACGCTCCGCCTCGGGATCGCCCTGAATGAACACAACGATCGCGCGCGCGTCGCGCCGTTTCGCGTATTCGGCGGCATGTTCGAGCCAGAACGCATTGGCGATCACGCGATCTTCGAATTCGCCGTTGCGCCCGCCCGCGGTCAGATAGTGATTGTTCGGACCCGGCGCGTTCAGGCCGACGAAAACCGTATCCCCGACTTGCCAGCGCACGTTCTCGCGAAACGGTCGAAAGCGCGACACCTCGCTTTCGCGCGTCAACGCGATCGGGTTCTGGCCCATCGACGTGGCGTCGGCGAACAGCGTCTGGCGCAACTGATCGAGCCGTTCGACCGGATCGAAGCCGCCGGCCTCAGCGGTGCCGCAGTCGGTCCAGTCGTGTTGGCCCGGAATGAAGAAGAGGGCGGGCCGCGACGTTTCGAGCAGCGTGTGACGCCGTTCGTATAACGCGTCGCGGCAAGCTTCTTTCGCACCCTTCAGGTTGCCGTCGTAGACGACGAAAGATATCTCGCGGTCACGGCCGATCGCGTCGATCAGCCGTTGTGTCGGCGCTTCGTCCGCGGGACTTTGCATTGTTCCGGCGATGATCGCGAACGCGAAACGCGGCGCTTCCGCGTGCGCGAGCCGCATACCGACGCCCGCAAGCGTCAGCGTAAGGGCAACGGTCAGCGCCGCGCACCGTGTGCGCGGGCGCTGCGAGGGCCTGGGTGTGTCAATGATCCGCATCCGGCGCGGCGGCCAGGTCGTGCAGTTCGTACAGCAGATCGAGCGCTTCACGCGGGCGCAAATCGTTCGGGTCGATTGCGCGCAGGCGCTCGACGAGTGCCTGCATGGCCGGCGGTGCCGCCGCCGTGCCCGGCTTGACGTCGGGTTCGTCGTCGGTGTCTTCGAGCAGCATCGGCATGGGCGCCGCGAACAGATCGAGTTGCGGCGCGGGCTGCGCCGCCGATTGCTGTTCGAGATGCGCGAGATGCTTGCGCGCCGCGCGAATCACCGTGTTCGGCACGCCGGCCAGTTGCGCGACCTGCAGGCCATAGCTCTGATTCGCCGGCCCCTCGCTGACCGCGTGCAGGAACACGATGCCGTGCCCATGCTCGACCGCCGACAAGTGAACGTTGGCCGCGTGCGGAAACTCAGCGGGCAACTGGGTCAACTCGAAGTAGTGGGTCGCGAACAGTGTGTGGCAGCCGTTGTGCGCGAGCAGATGCCGCGCGATCGCCCACGCCAGCGCGAGACCGTCGAAGGTCGAGGTGCCGCGGCCGATTTCATCCATCAACACGAGGCTTTGCGGCGTCGCATCGTTCAGGATCGCGGCGGCTTCCGTCATCTCGACCATGAAGGTCGAACGCCCGCCCGCCAGATCGTCGGCCGCGCCGATACGCGTGAAGATGCGGTCGATCGGCCCGAAGGCGGCGCGCCGTGCCGGCACATAACTGCCCACATACGCGAGCAACGCGATCAACGCGGTCTGCCGCATGAAGGTCGACTTACCGCCCATGTTCGGGCCGGTAATCAGCAGCAGTTTGCGCTCCGGCGCGAGCGTGCAGTCGTTCGCGATGAACTGCTCGACCTGCGCCTCGACGACCGGGTGGCGGCCTTGTTCGATTTCGATGCCGGCGGTCGGCGAGAACGTCGGCGCGACCCAGTCGAGCGCGCGAGCGCGTTCGGCGAATGCCGCCAGCAGATCCAGCTCGGCGAGCGCTGCGGCGACGCGCTGACAGTCCGCGATAAACGGCAGCAGCGCTTGCAGCAGCGCGTCGTACAGCGAGCGTTCGCGGGCCAGCGCGCGCTCCTGCGCGGACAGCGCCTTGTCCTCGAAGGTTTTCAGTTCGGGCGTGATGTAACGCTCGGCGTTCTTCAGCGTCTGACGGCGGCGGTAGTCGCCCGGCACCTTGTCGGTCTGGCCGCGCGTGACTTCGATATAGAAGCCGTGCACCTTGTTGTACTCGACGCGTAGATTGCTGATGCCGGTGCGTGCCCGTTCGCGCGTTTCGAGGTCGATCAGGAATTGCCCGCAATTCTCCGAAATATCTCGTAACTCGTCGAGTTCCGCGTCGTAGCCGCGCGCGATCACACCGCCGTCGCGCACCATCGCCGCGGGTTCCTCGGCGACCGCGCGCTTGAGCAGTTCGACACATGCTTGCGGCGGTTCCAGCGACGCGTCGATGCGCGCCAGCGAATCTGCATTAGACGAGATGATCGCGAGCTGCGTGCGCAGTTCGGGCAACGCAATGAACGTATCGCGCAGGCTCGACAGATCGCGGGGCCTAGCCGACAGCAGCGCCAGACGCCCAGTGATCCGTTCGATATCGGAAATCTGCCGCAACGCGCCGCGCAGCGAATCGACGCTCGCGCCGGCCGGCGCGTCGAGCAACGCGCCGATCGCCTGCTGGCGCGCTTGCGCAATCGCGGCTTCGCGCGGCGGATGATGCAGCCAGTGACGCAACAGGCGGCTGCCCATCGTCGTGCAGCAGGTGTCGAGCAGTGAACACAGCGTTGGCGATTCAGTGCCGCGCAGCGTTTCCGTGAGTTCGAGGTTGCGACGGGTGGCGGGGTCGAGGCCGATGTATTCGGATTCGTATTCGACTTTCAGGCTGCGCACATGGCGCAATTGCTGGCCTTGCGTGGCCGCCGCATACAGCAGCAACGCACCGGCCGCGCCGCATGCGCTTGTCAGCGAATGCGCGCCGAAGCCGTCGAGCCCCGCTACTTCCAGCTGGTCGCACAGGCGTTGCGTGCCCGACGCGATATCGAAGTGCCACACCGGCACGCGGGTGAGGGCCCCGGCATTGACCGGCGGCTGCCAGCTTGCGGAGTCAGTCGACGTATCGGCCACGAGGATTTCCGCGGGACGAATCCGCTCGAGCGCGGCGGCGACCTGATCCGGTGCGACCTCCGCGAGGCGCAACGCGCCGCTCGCCAGATTCAGCCACGCGAGCCCGACGCTGGTCGCTACGCCGCGGCGGTTATGCGCGACGCACATGGCGAGCAGGTAGACGTCGCTCTTATCGGATAGCAGCGCGGCATCGGTCAGCGTGCCCGGCGTGACGACGCGCACCACTTTGCGCTCGACCGGACCTTTCGAGGTGGCCGGATCGCCGATCTGTTCGCAAATCGCGACGGATTCGCCGAGCTTCACGAGCTTGGCCAGATACTGTTCGACCGCGTGGTGCGGTACGCCCGCCATCTTGATCGGATTGCCCGCCGATGCGCCACGCTGCGTCAGTGTTAAATCGAGCAGACGTGCGGCCTTTTCCGCGTCTTCGAAAAAGAGTTCGTAGAAGTCGCCCATCCGGTAGAACACCAGCGTGCCCGGATGGTCCGCTTTGATGCGTGAATACTGCTGCATCATCGGCGTGTGTTGTGCGACGTCATTGGCCGCTGCGGTTTGAATGCCCATCCTCGGTGTCTTCTTGCGTTAGCTGTTCAGGGCGTGAGTTTAACCTGCCGGCGCGGTGAACGGACCCTGGCCGAACGGCCAATCCGTATCCCAAAGCGCGCGCCGTCACGCGAAATTTCGCGCCGTCACTCTTCGACCAGCGCTCGCATGTCCACCGTGCGCTCATTCACCGCGCTGCGCCGTTTCGCGAGCCACATCATGAACGTCACGAAGCTGCCGAACACGACGATGATCCATTGCGCCGGCATCTTCGCCGTCAACAGCAGCGCGTAGGCGCCGAGCATCAGCAGCACGGCCAGATTCTGGTTGAAATTCTGCACCGCGATCGAATGCCCTGCAGAGAGCAGCGTCGCGCCGCGGTGCTGGAGAATCGCGTTCATCGGCACGATAAAAAAGCCGGATAGCGCGCCGAGCAGGATCATCAGCGGATAGGCGAGCAAGATATAGAACGGCGCGACGTACGAGCCGATGCGGATGCCGGCGCCCGCGGGAAACAGGTCCTTGTTGTAGAACGCCACGGCGATCGCGACCGCGCCGGTGAGGATGCCGACCGGCAGCACACGCAGCGAGCGGCGCAAGGGTATCCACGCAGCCGCGGCGGCCGCGCCGACTGCAATGCCGAGACCCGTGACGCCTTGCATCACCGCCGCTTTGGACAGCGACAGCCCGAGGTTCACGTTGGCCCATTTGAGCACCAGCAATTGCAGCGTGACCGCACCGCCCCACATCAGCGTCGTCACCCACAGCGCGATCTGCGCGAGCTTGTCGGCCCACAACACGTTGAAGCAGTTCACAAAGTCGCCGACCAGCTTCTTCGGCTCCGTCAGACGGTTCGGATAACGTGCGCCGGTATCGGGAATGAAGATGTTGATCGCGGCGGCGATCGCGTAGGTCACCATCACCGCGAACATCGCCAGATCGGCGGCGGAGCGGATCAACGGCGGATGCGCATGCGCGACGAATTTCTCCGCGAAGGTGCTGATCAGCGCGCCGCCGACCATCGTGCCGACGATGGTCGAGAGCACCGTGGCCGATTCGAGCCAGGCGTTCGCCTTGACGAGTGTTTCGGCGGGCAGCAGTTCCGTGAGAATGCCGTACTTGGCCGGCGAATAGGCAGCCGCGCCGAAGCCGACCACGCCGTACGCGATCATCGGATGAACGCCGGCGATCATCATCAGGCAGCCGCTCGCCTTCAGCGCGTTCGAGATGAACATCACGTGCCGCTTTTGCATCGCATCGGCGAACGCGCCCACGAACGGCGCGAGCAAGACGTATGAGACGGTGAAGAAAATCTGCAGGAGGGGCGTGACCCAGGCGGCCGAGCGGATCACCGACAGCAACGCGATGGCGGCGATCAACAGTGCATTGTCCGCGAGCGACGAAATGAACTGCGCCGCGATGATTGTGTAGAAGCCTTTTTTCATGAAGCGGATTGGAAGCTGCGCGGCACTCTCGCGCGAAGCGGGGCGCTGCAAAAAAACGCGCACAACGCACCTGACGTTTCGAGGCGCGCCGGCGCGGCTTCCTGCTTTGTAGCACGAACGCCCGCCGCATGCAGGCGCGCCAACGACAAAGCGGCCGAAGCCGCTTTGTCGTGCTGCCCGGAGCCGGCGCGCAATCCGCCGGACAACGGCCTTAGGCCGGTTGCTGGCGGGTACGGCTGAAGCGCGACAGGATAGGGATCATTTGCGCATACACCTTCGGATTGCCAGCGACGATTTCGCCCACGTGCAGGAAGTCCGAGTCGCCCGTGTAGTTGCCCACCAGACCGCCGGCTTCCGTGATCAGCAGGCTGCCCGCGGCGACGTCCCACGGACTCAGACCCTGCTCGAAGAAGCCGTCCATGCGGCCCGCGGCGACGTTCGCGAGATCCAGCGCGGCGGCGCCCGGACGGCGCAGGCCGGCACAAGCCGCGGTCATTTCGGCGAACTGGCGGGCGTAGGCTTCGATGCCGTCTTTTTCGCGGAACGGGAAGCCCGTGCCGATCAGACCGTCGGCCAGACGGTCGCGCTTGGCCACGCGAATGCGGCGATCGTTCAGGTACGCGCCGCGGCCGCGCGAGGCGGTGAACAGGTCGTTGCGGGTCGGATCGTAGACCACGGCCTGCGACACGACGCCTTTGTGCGCGAGCGCGATCGACACGCAGTAATACTGGAAACCGTGGATGAAGTTGGTGGTGCCGTCGAGCGGATCGATGATCCACTGAAATTCGGATTCGTTATCCGACAGACCGGATTCTTCGGCGAGAATTGCGTGATCGGGGTAGGCGGTCTTCAGCGTATCGATGATCGCCGCTTCAGACGCTTTGTCGACCTCCGTGACGAAATCGTTGTGCTGTTTCTTGCTGACCTGGAGCAGATCGAGGTCGAGCGACGCGCGGTTGATGATCTGTGCTGCGCGGCGCGCGGCCTTCACAGCGATATTGAGCATGGGATGCATGAGCCTGGATCCTTGTGCCGGGGCAGCACGGCTGCTTACCGGTAAATGAGCGATGAATGAGCGATGAATGAGCTGTAATTAAGCGCAAACGACGCGCAAACTAAACGCGGAAACAACACGGAACGCACGTCCGATACAGGACCCGGTGCGCATTCCGCCGACGGAGACAAATTGAATAAGAACGAGGCGCTCGTACGAAGACGGCGCGAATTTTAGTATTTTACCTGAGTCCGGGACGCTCCGGCAGCGCACGCGGTATTGGCCGCCGTATCGGCGCATTGATGGCCACGTTCGTGCGCCTGGCGTGGACAATTCGGAGCCGGCCCCGGTTGGCGCTACCATACGCGTTCTTCAGCTTGCCGAATTCCATCGTGGACCACACCCACCATTCTTCCGATCCTGCCGTCATGGACCTGCGCGGCGGTTTCACGTCGACCCGTTTCGTACTCGTCGAACCGAGTCATCCCGGCAATGTGGGGGCGGCGGCGCGCGCGCTGAAAACCATGGGCTTTTCGCGCCTCGTGCTGGTGTCGCCGCGCGTGCCGCACGTGCAGAGCGATCCTGAAGCCGTCGCCATGGCGAGCGGCGCCGACGACGTGCTGGCGTCCGCGCACGTCGTGCCGACGCTGGCCGACGCGTTGAACGGCGTGCATTGGTCGATCGCGCTGACCGCTCGGCTGCGCGAATACGGGCCGCCGCAACTGACGCCGCGTGCGGCCGCAAGCGTTGCGCGCGAGCACGCGGTGCACGGCGAGATCGCACTGGTGTTCGGTAACGAGCGCACCGGTTTGTCGAACGAGGACGTCGAGCGCTGCAGCGCGCTCGCGCACATTCCGGCCAATCCGGCCTACAGTTCGCTCAATCTGGCGCAGGCCGTGCAGGTGCTGTCGTATGAGTTGCGCACGGCGTACCTGGCCGCGGACGACGCCGTGCCCTCGGCGGTTCAGGCGCCCGCGGGGCAGAGCGAGCCGGTCGGTGCACGGGCGGCGAGCGACGAAATCGAAAGCATGTACGCGCATCTGGAAAGTGCGCTGGTCGCGCTCGATTTTCTCGATCCCGCCAATCCGAAGAAGCTGATGTCGCGCCTGCGGCGGCTATTCGCGCGTTCCGGGCTGGAGCGCGAGGAAGTGAACATCGTGCGCGGCATCGCCAAGCACATTCTGCTGAAGACCAAACGCCCCGGTGACGACGACTCTTAACCGGGCCACCGACCCACCGGGCCGCAAGCCAGGCTGCGGGCGGCAATCTCGATGCACCAAAGAGCGGTCTGGCCGACGGCCCCGCGACGGCCTTGCGCCCCTGCCGGCAGCGTGGGCTTCCGGCAAGTTCGGCGCAATCGACCTACAATCGCTCGAAACGTTCTAAGCAAAGCTGCCGGTCTGCTATGCGGCAGGCATCCGTCGCTCGTGGTTTTTCCGCGTCGACGGTTTTTTTCCCCACAACCACGTCCCTGCCATGTTCACGAGACTTCGCGAAGACATCGCCACGATCCGCGAGCGCGATCCCGCCGCCCGCAGCGCCTGGGAAGTCCTCACGTGTTATCCGGGGCTGCACGCACTCGTGCTGCACCGGCTCGCACATGCTTGCTGGAGCGCAAAGCGCCGCTGGCTCGCGCGTTTCATCTCGCAGATGGCGCGCTTCATGACCGGCATCGAGATTCATCCGGGCGCGACGGTAGGCCGCCGCGTGTTCATCGATCATGGCATGGGTGTGGTGATCGGCGAAACCGCGCAAATCGGCGACGACTGCACGATCTATCAGGGTGTGACGCTCGGCGGCACCTCGCTTACGCGTGGCGCCAAGCGTCATCCGACGCTCGAGCGCGGCGTGATCGTCGGCGCGGGGGCGAAGGTGCTCGGCGGCTTTACGATTGGCGCGGACGCGAAGATCGGCTCGAACGCGGTGGTCACCAAGCCGGTGCCGGCACGCGGCACGGCGGTGGGCAATCCGGCGCGGATCATCGTCCCGGCGGGCGCTGCCACGGCTTTGGCCGAGGCGGGCGCGTCCGCGATCGGCGCGGCGCGCGAGTCGAAAGCCGCCACGGAACGCAGCGCGTTTTGTGCGTATGGCATCACGCCGAATGCGGACGATCCGGTGTCGCTGGCGATTCACGGGCTAATCGATCACGCGGCCACGCAGGCTCAGCGTATCGATGAAATCGTCGTCGCGCTGGAGCGGCTGGGGACCAGCCTGGAAGGACTGCAAGGCGCCGATGCGGCGCTGCTCGATCTGCGGCGTCTGTCGGCCGCGATTGCAGGAAAAGTGGAAGGGACGGTGGCGGAGCGCTAACGCGCTTGCCCTGATGGGCTTGCTTCAAGCTCGTTTCAGTCGAGCGGCCATGCCCGGATTCCTTCCGCGTCGATCCGCAGATAACCGCCCCGGCGCACGCCGTGGTCGAGATCCCAATCGGGCAGGACCCAGCGCGTGCCGCCCGGTTCGCGATGCCGCGCCGGCCGATGCGTGTGCCCATGAATGATCGTGGCCGTTTTCGTCGACTTGAATAGCGCCGCCACGCCTTTCGCCGTTACGTCGTACTTGGACGAAACCGGGCGCGAGCGGCCTTCTTCGCTCTTCGAGCGCATGCGTTCCGCGAGCGCCTGGCGCCAGCGAAACGGCCACGCGAGAAACAGCATCTGCGCGAAACCGCTGCGCGCAAAGCACCGAAACAACTGATAGCCATGATCGGCTGTGCACAGCCCGTCGCCGTGCGCGAGCGCAATGCGCGTGCCGAATGCGGTGATCACGAACGGATCGGGTAGCCAGATTGCGCCGGCCGCTTTCATGAAACGCTTGCCCAGCAGAAAATCGCGATTGCCGTGCATGATGTAAAGCGCAATGCCGCGCTCGGACAGCGTGTGCAGCAACGCCGCCATGCGCGCCGCGAACGGTTCGACGAGCATGTCGTCGCCGATCCAGTATTCGAACAGATCGCCGAGAATGAAAACCGAATCCGCCTGCTCGGCGGTGACGCGGACAAAGTGTTCGAACGCGGCGACTGTGCGCGGGATCGCCTCGCTCAGATGAATATCGGAGAGGAAAAAAAACGGGCGTGCGGCGTGCGGGCGTTTGCCCTCGCTAGGCACGCCCGCGGCGACGCTTCGCAGCGGCGTTTCTTGCAGCATTGAAGGTGCCTGAAATCAGTTCAAACTTCGGTTCAAACGAGCCGACCTTAGTCGACGATCACTGCTTTCTCGATCACGACGTCGTCGACCGGCACGTCCTGATGGAAGCCCTTCGAGCCCGTCTTCACTTTCTTGATCTTTTCGACGATGTCGAGACCTTCGACCACCTTGCCGAACACGGCGTAGCCCCAGCCCTGCGGCGTCGGCGACGAGTGGTTCAGGAAGTCGTTGTCGTTCACGTTGATGAAGAATTGCGCGGTTGCCGAGTGCGGGTCGTTCGTGCGAGCCATCGCGATCGAGCCGGTCACGTTCTTCAGACCGTTGTTCGCTTCGTTGGTGATCGGCTCGGCCGTCGGCTTCTGCTTCATGCCGGGTTCGAAGCCGCCGCCCTGGATCATGAAACCGTCGATCACGCGATGGAATACCGTGTTGTCGTAGTGACCGGCCTTCACGTAGTTGACGAAGTTCTCGACCGACTTCGGCGCCTTTTCAGCGTCCAGTTCGAGTTTGATGACGCCGTGGTTCGTATGCAGTTCAACCATGATGGAATCCTTTGATGAATGAACGGGGTGGATAAAAGGCGCGGCGCGCCGTCACATGAAATGACGGCGGGCCGCGCCGGAGCGTAGATCTGGCGCTTGCCTGTTGTTGTGCGCTTACTTGCCGATAACCGTTGCCGACTCGATCACGACCGCCTTTTGCGGCACGTCGCTCATCGGCCCGCGCGTGGTGGTGGGCGTGCCCTCGATCTTCTTCACGACGTCCATGCCGCCCGTGACCTTGCCGAACACCGCGTAGCCGTTGCCGTCCGGATTCGGATAGTCGAGACCGGCGTTGTCCACCGTGTTGATGAAGAATTGCGCGGTGGCCGAATTCGGATCGCTGGTGCGCGCCATGGCGAGCGTGCCGGCGGTGTTCTTCAGACCGTTACGGCTTTCGAGCGGAATCGGCGCGCGCGTCGGCTTCTCGGCGAAGCTCTGCGTATAGCCGCCGCCCTGAATCATGAAGCCGCGAATCACGCGATGAAAGATCGTGCCGCTGTACTGGCCGGATTTCACGTAGTCGAGGAAGTTGGCGACAGTCTTGGGCGCCTTCTCAGGATACAACTCGACGCGGATGTCGCCTTCCGATGTCTTGAAGAGCACAGACGAATGCGCGGCTTGCGAGCCGGACTGGGCAAATGCGGGTGCGTTTGCGATCAGGGCGGCGCTGCCGAGCGCCAACATCAACCATTTCATGAAGATCCTCAGGGTTGGAAAAAACGTATTGGCGAAAACGGTGGCGGGCCTAGTTCGACGGCGCCATGTAGGGCGGCATGGCGAGCGAGCCGTTCGCGCCGCCGAACTGGAAGCTTGGCGTCTCCGTCATATTCGACGTGGCGCGTCTGGTGTATTCCTCGTCGGGCGTGACGGCGGCTTTCTTCGCCGGCGGCGTTTTCGTTTTGGGCGGCGAGACAATCTTCTGGATCTCGGCGAGGCGTTGCGAGGTCGTGGCGCTCGCCTTGCCGAGGCCTTGCGCGCGGCGGTACGCGGCGTCGGCCATGCGCAGATACAGGTCGCCCAGATTCTCGTACGCGAGACCGTAGCCCGGATTCACCTTGGTCGCCGTTTCGAGCGCGGCGCGGGCTTCGGCATAGCGGCCGTGTTTCGCATAGAGCGCGGCGAGATTGTTGTACGGCTCGGGCAGTTCCGGATACAGCTGCGTCAGCTCGGTGAACGCGGCGATCGCGTCGTCGTCGCGATTCAGGTGGGCCAGCACCGTGCCGCGCTTGAATTTGGCCTGCGCGTCGCGCGGATTCGACGCGATGCGCGCGTCGAGTTGCGTCAACGAGGCTTCCCAGTTCTTCTGCGCGATCGACGCGTCGATCTCCGGCGTGTTGTCGCGCACGGCGGGGCCTGTCGGCAGCGTGGCGGCTTTCTGCGCGTACGCGGCAGTGACCGGCAAGACCGTGAGGGCGAGGCCGAGAGTGGCGCCGAGGGATGCACTCCTCAAGGCCGTCGCGGCGAGGGTCGCAGCGCTGCGCGCGCGGCCGCTGGAAGGTTTCATAGGCTCAGGTCTGGATGTTATACTCCGAGCCATTCTAACAAAAGGTCTGCGCGTTCCGTCGAGCCGCCGACTGTCTTTTCGCCACTCGTGGTCGTCTCCGCCTTGATCGCAGCCTGACCGCCGCACCAGGTGCACCGGTTTGTTGCTGCTTGTTGCTGTATATGACGTTCCCGCCAGTCTGCTTGCGGGGGCGCGGCAGTCACGAAACAGCACGAAACACATTGCGGATTTCTTTCGGCCCACGCACCGTTCTCTATGGAATCACTGCGCATCTACAACACGCTCGCGCGTGACAAGCAAACTTTCGTGCCGCTGCAAGAGGGCGTTGTGCGGATGTACGTCTGCGGGATGACCGTGTACGACTATTGTCACGTCGGTCACGCGCGGGTGATGGTCGTGTTCGATATCGTGCAGCGGTGGCTGCGCACGCTCGGTTACGAGGTGACCTATGTGCGCAACATCACCGACATCGACGACAAGATTATCCGGCGCGCGGTGGAGAACGGCGAGACGATCAAATCGCTGACCGATCGCTTCATCGCGGCGTTGCATGAAGACGCGGATGCGCTCGGCATCGAGCGGCCCGATATCGAGCCGCGCGCCACCGATTTCATTGCGCAGATGCTCGGCATGATCGAGAAGCTCGAAACGAACGGCTACGCGTACCAGGCGAGCGACGGCGACGTGAACTACGCGGTGCGCAAGTTCGCCGGCTACGGCAAGCTGTCGGGCAAGTCGCTCGAAGATCTGCGCGCGGGCGAACGCGTCGCGGCGAACGACGCGAAGCAGGACCCGCTCGACTTTGTCCTTTGGAAACAGGCGAAGCCGGACGAACCGGCCGATACCGGCTGGGATTCGAAGTATGGCCGCGGGCGCCCTGGCTGGCATATCGAATGCTCGGCAATGGGCTGCACATTACTCGGCGATCAGTTCGACATTCATGGCGGCGGTCAGGACCTGCAGTTTCCGCACCACGAAAACGAAATCGCGCAAAGCGAAGGCGCCACCGGTCGGCCGTTCGTGAATTACTGGATGCACAACGGCTACGTGCAGATCGACAACGAGAAGATGTCGAAGTCGTTGAATAATTTCTTTACGATCCGTGAAGTATTGGCGCAGTACGATGCCGAGGTCGTGCGCTTTTTTATCGCGCGTGCTCATTACCGTTCGCCGTTAAATTACAGCGACGTGCATATCGACGACGCCCGCAACGCCCTTGCGCGTTTGTACACTGCGCTGAAGGACGTCACGCCGGACAGCGCGGAACTCGACTGGAACGAAGTGCACGCGCAGCGTTTCCGGGCAGCAATGAACGACGACTTCAACACGCCGGTGGCGGTATCGGTGTTGTTCGAGCTGGCAACTGAAGTCAACCGCACGCGCGACCCCGCGCTGGCCCGTCAATTGCGCTCGCTCGCGCAGGTGATCGGACTGCTCGGCCGTGATCCGCGTGCGTACCTGCAGCAGGCAGCGGGCAGCGCTGCCGAGGGCGCACTCGATGCCGCCGCGATCGAAGCGAAGATCGCCGCGCGTGTGGCCGCCAAGCAGGCGAAAGATTATGCGGCAGCGGACCGGATTCGAGCTGAATTGCTCGAGGCCGGCGTTGCACTTGAAGACAAACCCGGCGGGTTGACCGAGTGGCGGCGCGTGTGAGCGCACCTCGTACTTCCCTTTGATCGACTCGCCAGGCAGGAGGCAGGATGGCAACGGCCACGAAGACGCCGGCTAAACGAGCCGCGTCTCAAACAAATGCAGCAGCGGCAAAATCGACCAGGACGTCGATTCGCGCGGGCAGCGGCGCGGTAAAGAAAGCATCGTCGAAAGCCGCCGGGGCGGCGGCAAAGACCGGTGTGACTGCGGTGAAAAAAGCCACGGTCAAACGCGCGCTCAATGGCGCGTCGGCGCACGCGCCTGCTTCGAAACGCGCGAAGGCGTCCCGCGCCAAAGGCAATGGCGCATTGCCGGCTGAACTCGCCGGCGACGTGCAGGAACTCGCGCGCGACGCCCGCGAGGGTGAAGTCGTGCGCAAGACGCGCACGCCGGTAACCGCGGGCGGGGAAGCCGCGAGCGCCAGCGAAGTCGCGGTGCCGGTGCAGATCGGCGGCCTCACGCCTGAAGTCACGCGTCCGGCGTATTGGGACAAGGCGTGTGCCGACCTCGTCAAGCGCGACCGCATTCTGAAGAAGCTGATTCCGAAGTTCGGCCCGGTGCATCTGCTGAGTCGCGGCGATCCGTTCGTCACGCTCGCGCGGTCGGTGGTGGGGCAGCAGATTTCGGTGGCGTCCGCGCAAGCGGTCTGGGCCAAAGTGGAGAGCGCGTGTCCGAAGCTCGTGCCGCAGCAGTTCATCAAGCTCGGTCAGGACAAGCTGACCGCGTGCGGACTGTCCAAACGCAAGGCCGAATACGTGCTCGATCTCGCGCAGCATTTCGTCTCGGGTGCGCTGCACGTCGGCAAATGGACTTCGATGGAAGACGAGGCGGTGATCGCCGAGCTCACGCAGATTCGCGGCATCGGCCGCTGGACCGCGGAGATGTTCCTGATCTTCAATCTGTCGCGTCCGGACGTTCTGCCGCTCGACGACCTGGGCCTGATCCGCGCGATCAGCGTCAACTACTTTAGCGGTGAGCCCGTCACGCGCAGCGAAGCGCGTGAAGTGGCGGCGAACTGGGAGCCGTGGCGCACCGTCGCCACCTGGTATATGTGGCGTAGTCTCGATCCGTTGCCGGTCGACTACTAAGTGCCCCCAAACCTGGCGCTTTGCACCAGGCCCCCGAGGGGGCAATCCCTCAAGGGGACTTCCCGCGGGGCGGAAAACTTGGGGCGGCCCGGCGTTTTCTTGAGAAGAACAAGAAGCAATGTTGTTTCAAAAACTATCAATTGTTAGGGTTTGATAGTTGAGAGATGGTTTTGACATCGGCGAGCGCGGTTAGAATACGCGCTGCCGGTAAGTCCAAGGATTACAACCAATGAAGACCACCTTTCTGGATTTCGAACAGCCGATCGCTGAACTCGAAGCGAAGATCGAAGAATTGCGCTTCGTGCAGGACGATTCGGCCGTCGATATTTCGGAAGAAATCGAGCGGCTGTCCAAGAAGAGTCAACAGCTCACCAAAGATCTCTATGCGAACCTCACGCCGTGGCAGGTTTCGCAAATCGCCCGTCATCCGCAGCGTCCGTACACGTTCGATTACGTGAGCGAGCTGTTCACCGATTTCCACGAACTGCATGGCGACCGCAATTATGCGGACGACCTGTCGATCGTCGGCGGCCTCGCGCGTTTCAACGGTCAGGCCTGCATGGTGATCGGGCATCAGAAAGGCCGCGACACGAAGGAGCGCGCGCTGCGCAACTTCGGCATGCCGCGCCCGGAAGGCTATCGCAAGGCTGAACGGCTGATGCGTCTGGCCGAAAAATTCGGCCTGCCGATCTTCACGTTCATCGATACGCCGGGCGCCTACCCGGGCATCGGCGCGGAAGAGCGCGGCCAGTCCGAAGCGATCGGCCGCAATCTGTATGTGATGGCCGAACTGAAGACGCCGCTGATCGCCACGATCATCGGCGAAGGCGGCTCGGGCGGCGCGCTGGCGATCGCCGTCGGCGATAGCGTGCTGATGCTGCAATTCTCGACCTATTCGGTGATTTCACCGGAAGGCTGCGCATCGATTCTGTGGAAGAGCGCCGCGAAAGCGCCGGAAGCCGCGGAAGCGCTGGGTTTGACCGCGCATCGTCTGAAGGCGCTCGGCCTGATCGACAAGATCGTCAACGAGCCGCTCGGCGGCGCGCATCGCGATCCGAAGGGCATGGCCGCGATGCTGCGCCGTGCGCTCGCCGATTCGCTGCGTCAGTTCCAGGGCATGAGCATCAACGACCTGCGTCAACGCCGTTTCGAACGGTTGATGTCGTACGGCAAGTTCAAGGAAACTACGCCGGGTGCGTAAGCCCGCGCGTGTTTTCTTTCGTCATCCGGCGCTCAAGGCGCTAACGACGTGAATCCCACTGCCGAATCTCCCGCCGACCGCCTTGTTCTCGAGGCAGTCGGCGTGGCGCTGTCCGCGTGGCCTGCAGATGCACGCATTGCGATCGCGTTCAGCGGCGGTGTCGATTCGAGCGTATTGCTCGATGCGGCGGTGCGGGTCGCTGGGGCGTCGCGTTGCGTGGCACTGCATGTGCATCACGGGCTGAGCGCCCACGCCGATCAATGGCTCGCGCACTGCGAGGCGTTTGCGCAGGAGCGTGGCGTCGAATTTGCGGCGCAGCGTGTCGAGGTGTCACGCGACGCGGGCATGAGCGTCGAAGCGGCGGCACGCGACGCGCGTTATCGCGCACTGGACGCCCTGTGCGCGACGCGCGGCATTCACACGCTCTGGCTCGCGCAACACGCGGACGACCAGGCGGAGACGGTGCTGTTGCAACTGCTGCGCGGCGCCGGGCTGGCCGGGCTTGCGGCGATGGCGCCCGAGTACTTGCCGGCGGGCGCGTCCGCGGTGCGTGTGCGGCCCTTGCTTCATCTGCTGCGTGCACAACTCGAGCAATATGCACTCGCGCGCGATCTGCGCTGGATCGACGACGAATCGAACGCGGATACGCGTTACGCGCGCAATGCGCTGCGCCACGACGTGACGCCTGCGCTGGCGGTCCACTTTCCAGGTTTTCGCGACGCGCTCGCGCGCACGGCGGCGCATGCGGCGGCCGCACAGCACCTGCTCGATGAGCTTGCGCGCATCGACATGAACACCGCGGCCCGCGACGAAGGCCGCGCGCTGTCGCATGACGCGCTGCTCGCTCTCGACGACGCCCGCGCGCTCAACCTGCTGCGCTACTGGTTGCGCACGCTGGGTCTGGTCGCCGCATCCACCGCGCGTCTGACCGATGCGTTGCGCCAGTTGCGCGAAGTCGGCGAAGCAGGCGAGGGCCATAGTCTGCGTGTCGATCACGCGGGTCAGGCGCTGCGCAGCTATCGCGGCGTGATCTACTGGGAAGCCGGCGAAAGCAGCGAACCTGCCGACGAAACCGCGCTCACCACGCGCGGCGTCAGCGAACTCGCATGGCAGGGCGAATCGGTCTGGCGTTTGCCGCAATGGCGCGGCACCTTCGTGTTCGCCGAAATCGATGTCGAAGCCGATGCCGCCTTTGACGACCCCGACGCCGTTCCCATCAGCGTTCTGCGCCGCGCATTGCTAAGCGCGCGTTCGCGCAGCGGCGGCGAACGCATGCGCGCGAGCGCCGCGCAAAAGAGCCCGAGCCGTACGCTGAAGAACCTCTTCCAGGAGCGCGGTGTTCCTGCATGGAAGCGCGATGTGCCGCTGCTTTATGTCGGCGATGAACTGCTGTTCGTGCCCTTGCTCGGCGTGAACCGCGCCGCGCTGCACGAACAGGCGGATCCAGCCGAACCACGCATCAAGATTGTCTGGTGCGACGATCTGCTGATCGCCTGACCGACCGGTCGGACGTTCGCGTCACATATCTCGGAAATGCCCCAAATAGGGCGCAAAACCATAGTGGATAGGCCTTTTCAGCCCTTATTCCGGCCATTTTGGCTTGTCTTTTTGCGCTCGATCGGGTACGTTAACTTGTTTGCCCGACCCGCTTTTGCCGTCGCTTTTTGACGTGCTGCCGATTATGTTCCGTAGTTTCCGGTAAGCCATTAGCGATCATTCACGGGCAAATCCGCGCGTGCTGCACGCGCGCTGCATCTCGCCGCCACACACCTTGCCGTCGTTCCAGAAACGTTGCGCTGTTGTGCTTTTGTGCGGTCGTCTCCAGCGCGCCAGCGCGGTTTCTCCTCCAGTTCAGAACGACAATGGCACTCATCGTACATAAATACGGCGGCACCTCGATGGGCTCGGTCGAGCGCATCAAGAACGTCGCCAAGCGCGTCGCGAAATGGCACAAGGCCGGCCACAAGATGGTCGTCGTGCCGTCGGCGATGTCCGGCGAAACCAACCGCTTGCTCGGCCTTGCGAAAGAAATCACGACTCAGCCGAGCCCGCGCGAACTCGACATGATCGCCGCCACCGGCGAGCAGGTCAGCTCGGGACTGCTGGCGATCGCGCTGCAGGAAGCCGGCGTCGAAGCGGTCAGCTATGCCGGCTGGCAAGTGCCGGTCAAGACCGACAGCGCGTTCACGAAAGCGCGTATCAACGAAATCGACGGCGAGCGCGTGGTGCGCGATCTCGACGCGGGCAAAGTGGTGGTGATCACGGGCTTCCAGGGTATCGACCCTGACGGCCACATCACCACGCTCGGCCGCGGCGGTTCGGATACGTCGGCGGTCGCGGTCGCGGCTGCGCTGAAAGCCGACGAGTGCCTGATCTACACGGACGTCGACGGCGTCTACACGACCGACCCGCGCGTGGTGGAAGAAGCGCGCCGGCTCGATCGTGTGACGTTTGAAGAAATGCTGGAAATGGCAAGCCTGGGGTCGAAGGTGTTGCAGATCCGCTCGGTGGAATTCGCCGGCAAATATCAGGTGAAGACGCGCGTGCTGTCGAGCCTGACCGATCCGCTCATCCCGCTCGAAGCTGAAATGAAGTCGGGCACCCTGATTACTTTTGAAGAAGACGAGACCATGGAAAAAGCAGTCATCTCGGGCATCGCGTTCCAGCGCGACGAAGCTCGCATCGCCGTGATGGGTGTGCCCGACAAGCCGGGCATCGCGTATCAGATTCTCGGCCCGGTGGCGGACGCGAATATCGACGTCGACATGATCATCCAGAACCAGAGCGTCGAGGGCAAAACGGCCTTCACGTTCACGGTCGGCCGCGGCGACTATCAGCGCGCCATGGAAATCCTCACGAACCAGGTGAAGGGTCACGTGCAGGCTGAGCAGGTGCTGGGCGATCCGAAGGTGTCGAAGGTGTCGGTGGTCGGCGTCGGCATGCGTTCGCACGTCGGTATCGCGAGTACGATGTTCCGCACGCTGTCGGAAGAGGGTATCAACATCCAGATGATCTCGACCTCCGAAATCAAGATTTCGGTGCTGATCGACGAGAAGTACATGGAGCTCGCCGTGCGCGCGCTGCATAAGGCGTTCGAACTGGATCAGGCGTAATTTGCGGAAAGGATGAGGCGGACAAGAGCGCCTCATCCGCGCACGTGTGCGCACACGTGCGCGCTCATGCGTGGCTCATGCGTGGTTAACGCGCAGCCAATACGAAAAAATTGCGTGGCGATGACAAAACCTGGCACAAAAAGTGTGCGGTAGACATTGACCTCTGCGGTTCGGCCCGCTATTATCTTGGCTTCGTCGCGCTGACTCCCTGCGCGACCGAAAGTTTGGGAGACGTGGCCGAGAGGTCGAAGGCACTCCCCTGCTAAGGGAGCATCTGGGCCAAAACCTGGATCGAGGGTTCGAATCCCTCCGTCTCCGCCACACAGGTAGTACGCACGGGCCCTTCGGGGCCCGTGTTCATTTCTACCCACCAAACAACCCACCAAAACCAGAGCGCGCGCTACAACGCTTCCGCAGGGGCGTCGCAGACCCGCCGGGCGCGCACAACGAAACTCGCGCGCCGTCCTGTCTTGGCCCGTCTCTGAGGCATCACAACAGGGCGACCGTGCCCGGATCAACGCCGCCAATACGCCAGGCGCGGGACGGCACCGATCCTTCCCCGTGGCGTTGTTTTGCCTTTCCCTGACATGCGCGTTTCCTTGAGGGGCACAATATCCGGCCGCTTAGCTATAGGTCCTGAGCTAAGGTGTGGATGCAGGCCGATCGGTGTGGGTTACTGGGTGGCGAAGTCACAAGCCGGCGCCCGGGGAAAGACATCAATCTTCCCAGCCGCCTGGCTCGTCCGGCTTGCACGCTTCGAACCACCGTTCCCCAGCCTGCGTATCTAGGTAGTGTTTCTTGAGACCCTGGAGGTCCGGTCTGTGCTCCTTCCTTTCTGGAAGATGAATCCGTTTCTTCGAGAACTGCTGATACTCTTGGCTCAACCGGCGCGAGACAAACACCGTGCCGGTCGCAGGATCGATTGATAGCAGGTGCAGGTCGAACAAAGTGTGCAAATCAGCGCGCAGAAGCAGACCGTTGGCCGTGCGGTAGTCCTCGCCCTCGGTGTGAGGCGTGATGTGCGCCGCTTCCAGGACGACCGTGTCCGTGCATCTCGAGATCGCACAGGACCGTTCGTAGGCGGCAAGGAGCGCTTGACGGAATGCAGGCTGGCCCCTGCGCTCAACGATCTGTCGCATCACCAGCGTGTCTGTGACGGGCGGCTTCGGTGAAGGAGGTGCAAGAGACTTTCGAGGCAGTGGCGGGCTCGGCTCGCGAGGCAGTCGGACTGCAGGCTGGCTTTCAGCCGAGTCGATCAGCTTTTTCAGCTCTCGAGCGAACAGCTCAACTTGGTCGGGTGAATGCAAGCTGACGCGAGGCCACATTTCTGGGGGCTTGATTTTTGCAGCAGGGAACATTGATGCAATGCCCTGAAACCAATCGGCCACCTCTTCTTTTAACCGCTTGCATTCTTCTGGGATTCCGAGGTCTACGCCTACCGCAACTTCGATGGCGTCGCGGTTCGGCGTGTCCAATTTGTCGTGATAGACGGTGAATACAGTGTGATTGGCGTTATTGTCATACTGCACGCCGTTGTCGCTGGACAGATGAGTTGGCGACAAATAAAGTGCGTCGGCAAGGTCCGAGAGCATCTGACGGGCAGTGATCTGAAATCTGTTCAGTGGCATGGGGCAAGTTCCCAAGCGTGCTTGGAGCGCAAGAAGATTGTTGATTGAACGGCCGGTCACGGGCATGAATTTCTATGCACCCTCTTGGCCGCATTCGAGATTAGCGCCCGTTGTTCAATAGTGATCCCGGAGGATTTTTCCCTTCCAAGCGAGGAGTGCAGCGGCTGCTCTCAGCGCACGCGCAGCATCTCCTGTTAAGCCTAAATGCTCGGTCGTGACCGCGTCGAGGTAAGCAGCTATGGCCCGTGCCTCGGCATTTTCCGTCACTAGTGAAAACACCTTAGGCACATACGCATGATATTCGTCGCGTGCTTCAGGAATGCCCGAGACCCCGATCGGGTCCCAAATATAGTGCAAAACTTCTTCGACTCTTCGATACATTTCGCGATCGGCAACGGACAGTTCTGGATTCGTCATGGCTTCCGGTCAACGGGTGATACTACATTCTCACGACAGGGATGCGATTCGCACTGGAAACACGCTGCGTTCGTCCGTTCCTGGCCGTATGCTCCCTATTCCTTCGGCTCAAATTGGATACCGTCATCACCGGGGATAGGCTCGGTGTGCGAGACTGTATTCGTCAAGATTTTGTCTGGTATTCCGGCGGGAAAGGCGCGGCACGTCAACCCGCCGACGTGATAGTTCCTGCACTTCTGGCACTGCGGAGAAATAATGACCGTGTGGTCGTTTGTGTCGTCCCAGCGCGTGTATTCCCGCTTGTTGTTACTCTGAGCCACAATTCACCCCTTTAAGCATGTACATACGCACGATTTGAAAGGTTGCGGAATCCCAATCGAGAAGTTTGAATTCGAAGTCTGAGGTTGCTATCTCATATTACCCGGTATGGTGGCTGACTTTTCATGCTCACTTGTTCTATTCCAAGATTGATAGTGCCACGGGCTCACCATCTCAAGCGTTGTGATCTTCGGATCGGGCATTGTCGGCGTTTGACACACTGTCTTTTTCATTTTATCCACCGAAGATACGACCGCTGGGATCATGAATTCCGTGACAAATAGCCATGGCCTGACATGGAATCCCTCGGGTATCCGGCAATCCCGGACCAAAGCGTCACAAAGCCCTGACCAGTTCTGATTCCAACCGGATAGCCGCTTAAAGAGGCTACCTGGCGGGTTAGCGAAAGTGATCTCACACAGGAACACGGACCGCGACCTAAAATCGACAGCCACCGCATCGCAATACCAGTGTGGGCCTGACGTGTCCGGATTCGGCCCATCATTGATCTGAATACAGCACTGTGTATTCAAAAACATTGCGCGGTCTGCTCGCAAATACTCAATCACCACATTTTCGAAGTAGTTCATCTCACCTGCTCAACTTGGGGGCAAGCCGCGACACTTCAGCGGCTGACTGTGGCCGGACTGAAAGGGGCGCGAGCGGCGGGAGGTCGAATACCGGCAAGCTGAAGTCACCGTAGTTCGGCCCCAACCCGACCGCCAGGAGCATGACGGTGCTCCTGGTCGAATCAACCTGCGCCGCACGTTCGTTAATTGCAACTGACACGGTACAGCGGAGCCAATGCCGCGAACCGCGCGCTATAGTTTCGAGGATCGCCCTGTCTAGCTGCCGCCATCAAATCTTGCGCGGCCTGACGCTGTCGCTCAGCGCAATCTGACATGCGACGGTTTGCAGATGATCGGTCTTGCGTCGAATAGGTCGTCCGCGACCCGGCTTGCTCGGTCTGAACTGGCTGCGCGCCGCCTATCCATTGAGCCCGAGCGCCGCACATTGCCAGCATCAGTAGATTCTTGTTCACGTTACTTCCCCCGGATCGTTTTGTATTGCCCGCCGGAGCGGGCACGCTCACAAATCAGGCTCAAGGGATCGTGCAGTTGATACGCTGACCCGGCGGAAGCGTCGAGCAGGACTGCATGATGTTGCCCGGGGCAGCCCACGCGGTGTTAGTGGCTACCGGCCCTATCGCGGGGGCTGGCACCACGAGTGGCGTGATGATCTTCTCCGCGCCCATCATGACGGTAATCAACGAAGGATAGTCATACGCTGAACCGCTGCCCATATCGATCGCCGCGCCGACAATTCCACCGAAGAGAATGTTCCCGAACGCCATGCCCTTGGTTGACGATTTAACCGTCGTGATGCCGGGTTCGCTTTGTGCCTTCTCGCACTTGACGTTGAGATCATCGTATGCGCGATGAATTGTGACGGTTCCGGGCGTGGTTAGAAACCACGTGCCCTTGTCATTCGTCAATTGACAGGTGGCATTTGCAACAGCCTCTGTCCCTCTGCGTGTCTCGACAGAAAGAACCTGAGTCGAGCCATCGATAATGGAAGCGCACCCGGTGAGGGCCAGCAGCCCCAGCACGGCAAATGTTGATTTCATTCTGGTCCCCGTTCATTTTTGTAGTGCCCGTCAAAGCGGGCGTTTGATTACTCGTCGCCTGTCCAGTTGCGCGCTGCAATCTACGCGTGCAGTCGCGCGCCCGTTTCAGGCCACGGCAAAGACTTCCCCCATTGCCGTGGATCGACAATACGCATTTCTCGAAGATTTTCTGTGCGCTGCTACGCATTGGACGCCCCTCGCGGGTAGCATGACTCTTGACGCGGACGCGCGCTTTCCAGCGCGCACAACGTCGTGACGGAGGTTCCACATGCAACATATTCCGGACATCAGCCTGGCTAGCCCGTGGACGGTCCTGCCCGACCGTTTGCCCTTCGTCAGGGATTTGCTCATGCAGGGTCGCGGCGACCACGCGACGGTGCGTGGTCCGGCACGTGGACCGCAGGCGGGAGCTGTTGCCGCGCCCCCCACGCGTGCAGGCCACGGCTCGATTGCGGTGCTGCGGCTCTACGGAGTGATTGTTCCTCGTGCGAGCGACTTCGCCGAGCAATTCGGGTTAGTCGGCGTCCAGCGCTTCACGCAGGATTTTCGCGCCGCGCTCGCCGACGACAACGTTGGAGCCGTGGTCATCGATATCGATTCATCCGGTGGCAGCGCCTACGGGATTTCCGAACTCGCCGACGAGATTTACCGGGCGCGCGCCCGCAAGCCGGTGGTGACGGTCGCAAATTCTCTCGCGGCAAGCGGGGCATATTGGATTGCCTCCTCCGGAAGCGAGTTCTACGTCACACCGGGCGGCGAAGTCGGCTCCATCGGCGTGTTTGCCGCCCACACCGACGTGTCCAAAGCGCTCGACAAGGCTGGACTGAAACCTACTCTCGTATCAGCTGGTCGCTTTAAGGTGGAACAGAGCCCGTTCGCACCGCTCAGCCAAGCTGCACGAAACCACCTGCAAACTATGGTCGATGTGTGCTACGGCGCTTTTACGCGGGCCGTTGCGAGGAATCGCGGCGTCGAGGTCGCGCAAGTGCGCGAGGGCATGGGCCAGGGGCGCGTGCTGTCCGCGCAAGCGGCGAAGGCCGAGAATATGGTGGACGGGGTGGCGACCCTAGATGAAATAGTGCGCAAGCTCGCGCGTCAGGTCGGCCAGGGCACAAGCAAGATCGCGCCGCCGTCGCGGGCGGCAGTGTCCCGGACAGGGGCGCGCCTCGACGGATACCAGCGCGTGATCGATATGTTCAACACGTGACCGCGTGTCGCGTGAGAGTCTCAGTCCGGCCAATTTCTGACGTTCGACATCGCCGCATTGATCGTCGACAATCGACGGACGGATGGTCAAGCCACTAGTGGAAGCTACTCTGACGGTGGCGTTTGTACGGCCGAGGCTGAGAGCCGGGTTTGAACAACCGCATTCAGGCAGCCGCCAGATGAATGAGGCCAAACGCGGACATCCGTCAGCGCTTTTCCGGGAGATGGAAATGACATCAAGGCGTAAGTGCACGGTCGCATGGCTTCTAATGCTATTTTTCGTCCTTATTATTCCGTCCGTGGTCATGGCCGCGCATTTGCCGGTCGGCGTTGCGATTGTCAGTGGTATTGTTTCGATAGTGGTATTTATGTTCTGGGCGCTAACCTTTTCGTGTCCGCGATGTAGGGAACCACTCTTATGGGAAATTCGTGGGCACTGGAAGATCAGCCGGCCGTTTCCTCGTCGAACGTGTATAGCATGTGGCCTTCCTGCTTATGAACCGTTTGTAAGGAGCAAGCGTCGCTGACACTGTCAACGGGAGCAGGACGCTTGGGCCAGCTGGAACCTTGGAAGTCTAATTAAATAGGGGCAGCAGGTGACCGAGAAGATCTGGATCGACTGTATTTCCATTTTATGTTTCGGGTTCGGAGCGGCAAAGGCAATACGGCCTAATTTTTTCATTGAAATGAGAAGGCGTCATCCATGGTTTGACCTATTTGATATCTACTCCTTTATATTTAAATCGGAATATGCAGAAAAAGTAGTTCGTCTTAACGGTTGCCTCCTTCTGCTGATTGGGCTGGGGCTGGCGGCATGGGCACTTTTTTTGTGAAACAGGCCACCTTGGGTCGGTACGCGTTGTAGGACAGACTTCTGAACGACTGCTTCCGAGAGAACCCGAACGGAACGTTAGAAGCAAAGACGAGCTGATAGCCGACGGGGCACGGCCAATAAAAAGCCATTCGAAAGCTTGAGCGACCGTTTTTGGGGATGGCCACTGAAACATATACGGGCAGAATTGCAATATGACATTGACATCCGACGAGGGCTTTCGAACCGCCTATTACTACTTCATCGACGCGGTGACGACGCTTGCAAGCAACCCCGATGAAGCCTGCGAGAGGATGGGCGACTACAACGTCGCCTGGGAGGTGAAGGACGACGTCCAAGCCGGCAGATACCTCGTGGAATGGGAGCTTCTGCCCACACAGGCAAAGGCAGACATATGGAAGCTCGTAAACGCGCTTGATGAAATACCGCAAGAGCTTTTGATATCCGCCCAGGGCAGGCAGCGCAATCTCCAAGCGATGAGCGATGAGGTTTGGACACCCATCCGAGCCGAGGCGGCAACGTTGATTGCCACGTTGAGCTTGTTCACAGAGGCCAACAACGCCAAGTTTCTCGGTGGCGGTTAGGTAGCACTGCAGCGGCTTGTGGGATGACTGCTTTCGTTTGTCGAGCCCGAGACCGAATGTCTGCAACGGGTCGCGTGCTGCCGATCGCGGTCTTGCGAGATTCCGGCTGCGTATGCCACTTGCATGTGGCAGTGACCGGCCACTTTCGGTCTTTCGAGGTCTATGCCAAGATCGTCGACAATGTGGGGGCAACGCGCGCTAACCCATCAGCGGTAGAGCATTGAGAGCACATGTGATTAGCGAGGGAGTACGGCCAACGTTTTTTGCACTGAGCTTGCAAATTTGCCGAGGTCAAAATGGAACAGGTACGTCACACGGGCATGGTTCAGGTCTATGGTAGATTTACGTGACTGATCCAATTTCTGCTGGTAGCGCCTAAAAAAAGACCGACCACGGCGCTGATCAATGTCCCGGCGATCGAGAACGACAACAGAAATCCGATCACCACGCCCGCAAGTATTCCAATAAGCGCACAAATCATGCGATTCAGTAAGATCGTACCAATGCGCCGTACTTCTACAACGTAAGCACTCGATCTGTACCGTCTGTTCGTAATGGCGGGACTGGGGCAATCTGATTCCCATCAGATGTGATGGGGAT
>NZ_JBYSWU010000021.1:0-118701 GCF_058781505.1 Paraburkholderia sp. FW306-2-2C-D06C
GAACCGCCGTGTACGGACCCGTACGCACGGTGGTGTGGGAGGGGTCGGGTCGCGAGGCCTGCCCCTATCCCGATCCCGCGATTTTCGACCGCGGTGTTCACCCGCGGTGTTCGCCCGCGAATCGCAGCGTGTTCCCGTACCCCGCCAACCCCCCGCGTAAACCCGCCGACGCCTGAAAATTCTTGCGTACAATAATATGGAATACCATAATACCTTCAAGGCGCTGTCGCATGAGGCCATGGCGCATTTGCCTACGGAGAAAGTCTTATGAAGCTCGAGATTCGCAAGCTGGTCACCTATGTGGAAGACACCTTCATCGAGGGTGGTAAAGCGGCCTCGAAGCCGCTGAAGCTCTTCGCCGCTGCCGCCGTGCTGCGCAATCCCTGGGCGGGACGCGGTTTCGTCGAAGATCTGAAGCCGGAGATCCACGGGCTCGCGCCGCAACTGGGCGAAATCCTGACAGCCGAAATCCTGCGCATTGCCGGCTCCGGCGCGGCTGTCGAGGGCTACGGGAAAGCGGCGATCGTCGGCACCTCGGGCGAGGTCGAGCATGCGTCGGCGCTGATCCATACGCTGCGTTTCGGCAACAAATTCCGCGAGGCGGTTGGCGCGAAGAGCTATCTGAGCTTTACGAATCTGCGCGGCGGCCCGAATTGCCCGGTCACGATCCCGCTGATGCACAAGGGCGACGAAGGCATGCGCTCGCATTACCTGACCATCCAGTTCTCGATCGTCGATGCGCCCGCGCCCGACGAACTCGTGATCGCGCTGGGCGCGTCGATCGGCGGCCGGCCGCATCATCGCATTGGCGACCGTTATCAGGATCTGAAGGAGCTGGGATCCAATGAAGCCTGAGACCGTCATCGAGCGTGCGTCGACCAGCGGTACGTTCGACGGCACGGCATACAACGTGACAGGCGAGGGCGCGGCACTCGTGCTGATCCACGGCGTGGGGATGAACCGCAGCGTGTGGGCGCCGCAAGTGGCCGAGTTGCAGGCGCACTTTCAGGTGGTGTCTTACGACATGCTGGGACACGGAGCGAGCCGTCTGCCGGCGGCCGAGCCGACCCTCGCCGAATACGCCGCGCAACTGGCCGCGCTGCTCGACCATTTGCAGATCGGGTCAGCGCATGTGGTCGGTCATTCGATGGGGTCGCTGATCGCGCTGGAATTCGCGTTGCGTTATCCGGAGCGGGTGGCGAGTGTCGTCGCGCTCAATGCGGTCTATGACCGCACGCCGACGCAGCGGGCTGCGGTCATGCAGCGTGCGGCATCGCTTGAAACTGGCGGCATCGAACAGCCGAGCATCGACGCGACGATCGCGCGCTGGTTCGACGATCCGGTGCCTGGGCATCTCGCCGAAGTGGCGGAGCTGGTGCGTTCGTTGCTGGAGTCGGTCAATCCGGAGGGCTATGCGCGGACCTACCGGCTCTTTGCCAGTTCCGATCGGGCGCACGTCGGCCGTTTGCCGCAACTCGGCATGCCGGCGCTTTTCATGACTGGCGAATGCGATCCGAACTCGAGCCCGGCGATGTCGCAATCGATGGCGGCCGCCGCGCCCAACGCGCGCGCCGAGATCGTCGCGAATGAACGGCACATGATGAACGTGACGGCACCGGCGGTGGTGAATCAGCGGCTTCTGCGTTTTTTCAGCGAAGTCAAATGAAGCGAAGCGAGAAATGAAGTAAGTGATCCGGGCCCGGACCGGAGCTGTCTATCTTGAGGAGCAAGACCATGGGCGAATCCGTTTTCGATGTTGCTGAGTTCCGCCGGGCGCTGGGCGCCTTCGTGACCGGTGTGACCGTGGTGACGACCATTCAGCCGGACGGCTCGCCGCGCGGCTTTACTGCGAACTCGTTCACGTCGGTTTCGCTCGACCCTGCGTTGATCCTCGTGTGCATTGCCAGGACCGCGTCGAGCCATCCGGTGTTTTCGCAAACGCAGCGTTTCGCGGTGAGCGTGCTGGCCGAAGATCAGCGGCCTGTCTCGGGCGTGTTCGCGTCGAAGAGCGCGGACAAGTTCGCGCAGGTTGCCTGGCACGCGCGTCAGACTGGAAGCCCGTTGATAGACGGTGCGGCGGCGAGTTTCGATTGCGAGACCCATCAGGTGGTGGATGCGGGCGATCACATCATTCTGATTGGCCGCGTGGTGGAGTTTACGAATACGAGCGCGACGCCGCTGGGGTATTGCCGCGGGGCTTATGTCGATTTCAGGCTGTCGCAGGAGGCGCTTGCCGCGACTGCTCAGCGCGCCCAGGTTGGCGCGATTCTCGAGCATCCACGCGGACTCGTGCTGGTCGAAACAACGGCGGGGCTGCAGTTGCCGACCGGGACGCGGCTCGAGCCTGCCGCCGATAGTGGGAGTCTGCGCGGCGTGCTTGGCGGCTATCGCTTGAATGCGAATCTGGACTTCCTGTTCGCGGTCTTCGAGGCGAAAGGCGTCACGCATATCTATTATCGCGGCCGTATTGTCGATGAGGCGCCGGCTGTCGAGCTTGTCCGCTATGTTCCGCTCAACGAGATACCCTGGGGCGAGATCCGGGATCCAGCTGTGCAGTCGATGCTGCGGCGATATGTGAAGGAGCGCACGGAAGACGCGTTTGGGATCTACGTGGGGGATGTCGAGTCGGGGACTGTGAGGTCGCTTGTGGCGAGTGTGTAGGCAACTCGAGACCGGGATGCGGTGGCTTCCAGAACGAGGCCACCGCATGGAAGTCGATGAGGCTGATGAGCTCGACGAGCTTGACTAGCCCGACAGACGAAGTGTCATCGCCTCGCGCTTTCCGCGCCGACATGCGCTTCGATCTCGCCCACCGCCTCGAACAGATCGCCCACGAGCCCGATGTCCGCGACAGAAAAAATCGGCGCGTCCGGATCTTTGTTGATCGCGACGATGGTCTTCGAGTCCTTCATTCCGGCCAGATGCTGAATCGCGCCGGAGATGCCGAACGCAAGGTAGACCTCGGGCGCGACCATCTTGCCGGTTTGCCCGACCTGCGCGGTATTCGGCGCATAGCCGGCATCCACCGCGGCTCGCGATGCACCGAGCGCCGCGCCCATCTTGTCCGCCAGTTCGCCGAGCCGCTCCATATTCTCCTTCGACGCCAGTCCGCGCCCGCCCGCGACGACGATCCGCGCATCCGGCAACTCGCGGCCGGTCTGTGCCGAGGCCTGGCGTTCGACGAGCCTCGTCCTGCTGAAGCCCGCGACCGGTTCGAGCGTCACGCGCAGGCCGTTGCCGCCGCTGTCGGCAGCGGGCGCGAATGACGAGGCCCGAATCGTCGCGAACGTCACGGCGCTGGCCGTGTTCAAGTTGGCGACGACGCTGCCCGCGTAGAGGCTGCGGACATAAGAGCCTTCACCTTCTACAGCGATCACGTCCGGAATGAACGCGCCACCCACCAGCGCCGCCGCGCGCGGCAGGGCGCTGCGGCCGAGCGTCCGATGACTCGCGGCGATCAGCGAATACGGTTCATGAAGCGCGTGCAGTTGCGCGGCGAGCGTTTCAGGTACGACGTACTCGCTCGCAGCGCCTGCCATCACGAGAACGCGCTCAATCCCGGCGATCTTTTCGACCGTGGATGCCAGCGCGGCATCCGGCAAGAATACGTCGACCGGCAGGCCGCGCTGCCTGACCGCGGTGATGACGCGAAGCGTCGCGTCGGCCACTCGGCCGTTTTCGCTTTCAGCTACGACAAGGCTTCTCATGCTGGCACTCCCGCTTGATCGAACACGTGCCGATCCGCGAGCGCTGCAATGAGCGCGGCGCTATCGGCGACCTTGATGCCGGGCTGGCGAACCGGCGGATCGCTGAGCTTGACGATCTGGCTCCGGGGCGTCAGGTCGATTGCCAGCGTGGCGGCGTCGACGATTGCGAGCGGCTTCTGCTTCGCCTTGACGATGCTCGGCAAGGTCACACGGCGCGGGTCGGCGAGACGCAGATCGGCGCTGATGACAGCCGGACCTTCGAGCAGCCACGTCGCCGTGCCGGTGTCGTCGCCGCACGTGACGGACCAGCCTGTGCCATCCGCAGAGAGTGCGCCGGCGTTCAACGCCTGCGGCCAGTCGAGCAGGGCGGCGAGCATCGCGGCGACACCGCCGATGTCGCCGTCGATCGCCTGCTTGCCGCACAGCACGAGGCCGTATTCCCGACTCGCCATGTGAGCGTCCAGCAAACGCGCCACCGCCAGCGAATCGAGCGTGGAAGTCGCCATTGCGGTATCGATCAGCACGGCATCGTCCGCGCCCATTGCCAGCGCCGTGCGCAAGACGTCCTGGCTGGCTTGCGTGCCGCAGGTGATCACCGTCACTTTCGATGCGGCGCCGGCTTCCCTGAGTTGCAATGCCTTTTCGACCGCACACTCGTCGAACGGATTGAGCGACATCTTGAGGCCGGTGGTGTCGATCGAACCGTTCGCGGCGACCCGCACGCGCACGTTGGCGTCCACCACGCGTTTGACTGGAACCAGAATGTTGATTGTCATAACTGGAGCATCCATCGATCAGAAATCAGGAAACCGCGCCGGAACCGTATTTGCCCACCAGCAGCGCGCCGCTGGCGAACCGGTCGAGCGCATAGGGCGCGAGAGACACGTCGGTGGGCTGACCGAGCGCGTGCTGGGCGAGAATCTTGCCGATGCCCGGCGAGAGCTTGAAGCCGTGCCCCGAGAAGCCGAAGCCGACCACGAGTCCCTCGATATCGGCGACCTTGCCCAACACCGGATTCCAGTCGGGCGTCACGTCATAGACGCCGGTCCACGACGAAGCGAGCCCCGCGGCTTCATAAGCGGGGAAGCGTTCGGCGACCTGGGCGCCGACTTCGGCGACATAGTCGAGCGAGATCTCGCCCTGTTCCGTTTCCGGCGAGTTCAGCGTTTCGCCGACCACGCCCTCGGACACGAGCATCTGGCTGCCGCCGTAGCTGCGGTAATAGAGCATGCCGGCCGAGCCCAGGTCCTTGAACGCCGGCATCTTGAACGAGTATGCGGCGCCTTCGCATTCGAGTGCGAGCACGGTGTGACGCTCCGGCTTGACCGGCAGCGGCACACCGATCCAGCCGGCGAGTTCCGGCGTCCAGATGTTCTGCGTGCTGATGAGGGTGCCGCAGCCGAAGTTGCCGGCGCTCGTCTCGACGCCGGTGATCCGGCGTCCTTCGCGGATGAGGCCCGTCACCGTGACGCCTTCCATGATCTTGACGCCGCGCCGGCGCGCCGAACGGGCAAAGCCGGTGGCGACCAGATAGGCGTCGGCAAAACCCGCTTCCGGTTCGAAGCCGATCAGTGCGGCGTCGTCGAAGCTTGCGATCGGCAGGCGCTCGTGCGCCTCGCCCTGATCGAGCAACTGCACTTCGATGCCCATGTCCTGCTGCGCGGCGAGCGAAGCGCGCAGCGGCTCCAGCTTGTCGCCCTCGGGCGAACAGATCAGATAGCCGCATTTGACGAGGCCGCAGGACGCTTCTTCATCGCCGACGTATTCAGCGAAGTTATTGAACGCCCACCACGACGAGCGCGCGAGCTCCACATTCTGGCGTACCGAATAATGCGTGCGCAGCAGGCCGGACGACTGCGAGGTGGTGCCCGCGCCGATCGTGCCCTGCTCGATGACCAGCACGCTCTGCGCGCCTTGTGCGGCGAGATGATGGGCGACCGACGCGCCGATGACGCCAGCGCCGATCACGATGAAATCGTAGTGGCTCATGTGGACCTCTGTGGGGGCAATGAGGCGAATTCTAGGAAAACGCCGGGCGCGCCAATTTTGTATTAGGCAAACTTATGGCGACCCAATGCAATTCCTCATCCTGAACACCGGTCCTGCAAACCTCGGCACCATGCTTTCGTGCCGCACAGGATGACCGGCAAGTCACCAACGCGAGCGGAGCATGCCATGAGACGAACCCCGACCCCGATCGATCTGCGCGCGCTGCAGGCTTTCGTCGCCGTCTGCGACAGCGGCTCGATGACGGGTGCGGCGAAGCAGCTGGGCGTGAGCCAGAGCGCCGTCAGCCAGTCGATTGCCGCGTTGGAGCGCGACCAGGGCCTGACGCTGTTCGACCGCGAGAGCCGCCCGCCGCGGCCGAATGTGGCGGGGCGCGCGCTGCTCGAACTGGCGGGCCCGCTGATCGAGCATGCGCAGATGGTCAGCGCCCGCATCGGCGATGCGTCGCATACGGGCAAGATGCCGGTGCGGCTGGGTTGTGTCGATTCGTTCGCGGCGACCGTCGGCCCCGAACTGATTCGCGCGGTGTCGAATTCGGAGCGGCAGATTTCGATGTGGTCCGGCCTGACGCCGGGCCTGAGCAAGCAGTTGCACGACCGCGAACTGGATATGGCGATCTGCACGCAGACCACGCTGAACGACGCGCGGATCGTCGAAGTGCCGCTGTTTTCCGAAGCGTTCGTCGTGGTGGTTGCGCGCAGCCATATGAGCGGACGCCGCAATATCGACTGGCACACGCTCGCACTGGAAATGCCGCTGATCCGCTACACGGCGCGCTCGGTGATCGGCCAGCAGATCGAGCGTTTCGCGCGGCACCTGGGCATCAACAGTCCGCGGCGTTACGAGTTCGACGCGACCGATCCGCTGCTGAGTCTGGTGGCGGCGCGCGTGGGTTTTGCGATTTCGACGCCCTTGTGTTTGTGGCAGGCCCGTCACTACCTGGACGATATCGCGGTGATGCCGTTGCCGCCGAGCCGCCTCGGGCGGCGCGATTTCTTCCTGCTGCACCGGCAGGGCGAATGGGATCAGTTCGCCGGCGACATCGTCATGCTGACGCGCGGCGTGCTGGACAACGCGATCCAGCCGTCGCTGGCGCGCGCGCTGCCCGATCTGCCGGACGACGCGTTGCGCTGAAGTGGGGACGCTGCTTAACCGCGCACCTCGTTCTTGTGCAAAGTCGCACCAGCCGCAACGAAGATGTGCACCGCAGTCGAGCCAGCGAGCGCTTCAGCCTGAATGCCGACGAAGCCTTATTGCGCGCCAAGCGTTTATTGGTGGGAATTTTTGATTCACCTGGATAAACATGGCACAAACGTTGCATTGGTTTACGTATCGGTCGTGACCGGACGCAGCGAGCGATCAGTCAGCACTCGATTGCGGGTACACGAAGATCGACAGGAATTGAATGGGCGTCTTGATCAGGCGTTCAGGACCGTGCGGTATTTCACCCTGGAAGGTGAGGGTGTCGCCGGGATGCAGGATGTAGGTTTGCTGTCCGTGGCGGTATTCGATCACGCCCTTGAGCATGTGGATGAATTCGGTGCCCGGATGCTCGAACACGGGAAAGCGTTCGGCTTCGTCCTCCATCGTGATCAGGAAGGGTTCGAAGAGCTTGCGCGGACCCTGGTCGTAAGCGAGCAGATGATAGGTGTGACCGCTTTTGGTGCCTTTGCGGACCACCTCCATGCCGGCGCCCTTTTTGACGAGCTGTGCACCGCCTTGCGGCACGTCGAAATTGCGGAACAGCGTGGAGAGCGAAACGCCGAGCGCCTGGGCGATGCGGTTGAGCACCTCGAGGCCTGCGGAGGTCTGCGCGTTTTCGATCTTCGAGAGCATGCCGCGGCTGATGCCGGCCTGCGCGGAGACCTGGGCGATCGTCAGGCCGTGGCGCTGGCGTAGCTCGCGAATGGTGATACCGAGGTAGCGTTCGAGCGGCGTTTTGTTGTCTTCACCGGTTTGCATGTAGGCCTCACGGAAATGGGAAGCGTAGCAGATTGCAGCGCCAGGTCGCGCGCGAAGAGTTTCACTATGGGAATCTTAGTTGCTCGCCAATAAAGTTCCCGTCTGATTGAAGACAGGCTTGAAATGCGTCGCAACCGGCGTTCGAAAGCGTGTTGCATAGCCTGGTCACATGCGTTGCGTGTGGCTTTTCCAACCCACGAACAATGTTGTTGCAAGGAGTGGCGATGAACCTGAACGATGCGAGCAAGCTGCCGGTCAACGAACTCGGATGCGTGCCCCGCTTCGGCTCGGCGGAAGAGGCGCAAGCTTATCTGACGCAGCAGGGCGTGAAGTACGTGCTGGCGCAGTTTGTCGATATTCACGGCGTGGCCAAGGCGAAATCGGTGCCGGTCAGTCATCTGAATAGCGTGTTGAAAGCGGGCGCCGGTTTCGCGGGGTTTGCGATCTGGGGTGTCGGCATCGAGCCGAACGGTCCCGACTACATGGCCGTCGGCGATCTGGCGACGCTCACGCCGGTGCCGTGGCAGCCGGGTCTGGCACGGATCGTCTGCGACGGTCACGTGGATGGTGAGGCGTGGCAATACGATTCGCGTGTGACGCTGAAGAAGCAGGTTGCGCGCATGACCGAACGCGACTGGATCCTCTTCACGGGTCTGGAGCCGGAATTTTCGCTGCTGCGCCGTTCGGCGTCCGGCACGCTGGAGCCGTGCGATCCGAGCGATACGCTCGCCAAGCCGTGCTACGACTACAAGGGTCTCTCGCGTACGCGCGTCTTCCTGGAAAAGCTCACCGAATCGATGCGCGCGGTCGGCATCGACGTCTATCAGATCGATCACGAAGACGCCAACGGGCAGTTCGAAATCAACTACACGTACACCGATTGCCTGACCTCATGCGATCACTACGTGTTCTTCAAGATGGCGGCCTCCGAGATCGCCAATGAACTCGGCATGATCTGCTCGTTCATGCCGAAGCCGTTCGCGAACCGTCCGGGCAACGGCATGCATATGCATATGTCGATCGGCGACGGCGAACGCAATCTGTTCGCCGATCCGACGGACAAGCTCGGCATGGGGCTTTCGTCGCTCGGCTACCAGTTCACGGCCGGCCTGCTCGCGCACGCACCGGCGCTGACCGCGCTGTGCAATCCGACGGTGAACTCGTACAAGCGCCTCGTTGTTGGCCGCTCGCTGACAGGCGCAACGTGGGCGCCGGCCTACATCAGCTACGGCGACAACAACCGTTCGACGATGGTGCGCATGCCAGGCGAGCGTATCGAACTGAGGCTGCCGGATGGTGCCTGCAATCCCTATCTCGCGACGGCGGCGGTGATCGCTGCGGGACTCGACGGCATCGACCGCGGCATGTCGCCGGGCGAGCCGGCTAACGAAAACCTGTACGAGTGGTCGCCCGCGCAGCTCTCGGAACATGGCATCGGCGTGCTGCCGCAAAACCTCGAACAGGCGCTCGACGCGCTCGAAAGCGACCGCGTGATCTGCGACGCGCTCGGCCCGGTTGCCGACGAATTCCTCAAGCTCAAACGGATGGAGTGGCTCGAATACATGCGCCACGTGTCGGACTGGGAACTGAAGACCTACCTCGAATTTTTCTAAGGAGAACCACAATGTGCGGAATTGTAGGCTTGCTGGTGAAGACGCCGGCACTGCGCGAGCGGCTCGGCGAACTGATGGTGCCGATGCTGATCGGCATGACCGAGCGCGGACCGGACTCGGCGGGCCTCGCGGTGTTCGGCAAACCGGTCGAGGCGAGCCAGCGCAAGCTGAGCATCTATGCGGGCTTCACCGAAGAAGGCGCGGATTTCGCGTGGCAAGCGCTGCTGGATGCATTGAACGCGGCGATGGACGTGACCGCCCGCGTAGATGCGAAGGGCAATCATGCGGTGCTGACGGTGCAAGGCAACGTCGAGCGCGTGAAGACTTGGCTGCGCGAACGTTATCCGAAGCTGTATCTGCTCTCGAGCGGGCGCTCGATCGATCTGTACAAGGATATCGGCTCGCCGGCGCAAGTCGCCGGGCGTTATGACTTCGCGAATCTGAAGGGCTCGCATCTGGTAGGCCACACGCGCATGGCGACGGAATCGGCAGTGACGCCCGATCGCGCCCATCCGTTCACGGCCGGCGACGACTTCTGCCTCGTCCACAACGGTTCGCTGTCGAACGCGCATGGCGTGCGCCGCAAGCTCGAACCGCAAGGCATTCACTTCGATACCGACAACGACACCGAAGCCGCCTGCCGCTTTCTCGAATGGCGGCTGCGTGAAGGCGACACGCTGCCGGTCGCATTGCAGAAGGGTTTCGAAGAACTCGACGGCTTCTACACGTTCCTGATGGGCACCTCGACCGAACTCGCACTGATTCGCGACCCGTTCGCGTGCAAGCCGGCGGTGGTCGCGGAAAACGACGACTACGTCGCGATTGCTTCCGAGTTCCGTTCGCTCGCGCATCTGCCCGATATCAAGAACGCCAGGGTCTTCGAACCCGCACCTGAGGAGATGTATGTATGGAAAGCCTGACTTTCGATCTGGAGCGCACGACGGTCCGCGAGCTGAACCAGTTCTTGCACAAACCAGCGAGCGAACTGGAAGGCCAGGCGGTGACGGTCGTCGCGCCGAACGGAGCGCATAACCTCGCAGTCGGTGTGGATGCGCCGGTGCGGGTGACGATCGCCGGTCACGCCGGCTACTACGCGGGCGGCATGAACCAGCACGCGACGATCGAGATCGACGGCAGCGCGGGCACCGGCGTCGCGGAAAACATGATGAGCGGCAAGGTGCACGTGAAGGGTTTCGCGTCGAACGGCGCGGGCGCTTCGGCGCACGGCGGCCTGCTGGTGATCGACGGCGATGCGGGCCTGCGCTGCGGTATTTCGCTGAAGGGCGGCGATATCGTGGTGGGCGGTTCGGTCGGCAGCTTCTCGGCGTTCATGGCTCAGGCCGGGCGCATGGTGATCTGCGGCGACGCGGGCGACGCGCTCGGCGACTCGCTTTACGAAGCGGTGCTGTACGTGCGCGGCGAAGTGAAATCGCTCGGCGCGGACGCGCAATACGAACCGATGACACAAGCCGATCTCGACGCCGTACGCGCACTGCTCGCCGCCGCCGGCATGGACCACGACCCGGCGTCGTTCAAACGGATTGCCTCCGCTCGCACGCTCTATCACTGGAACGCCGACGCGAACCAGGAATACTGAACACACGCTCTCGAAGAAGGTCCCCATGGAAGCCAAACCCGTTCACTTCGCCCGCTTGCAGCAGGAAGAGTCGCAAGGCTACGACCGCAAGACGATCGACTATATCCACTCCGCCGCGCAGCGCGGCCTCTATGAAATCCGCGGTCTGGGCGCGAAACGCCGCGTGCCGCATTTCGACGATCTGCTGTTTCTCGGCGCCTCGCTGTCGCGCTATCCGCTCGAAGGGTATCGCGAGAAATGCGCGACGCAGACCGTGCTCGGCACGCGCTTCGCCAAACAGCCGGTAGTGCTCGACATTCCGATCACGATTGCCGGCATGAGCTTCGGCGCGCTGTCCGCGAACGTGAAAGAAGCGCTCGGCCAGGCCGCGACCGCGATGGGCACCTCGACCACCACCGGCGACGGCGGCATGACGCAGGAAGAACGCCGCTCGTCGAAGACGCTGGTCTATCAGTGCCTGCCGTCGCGCTATGGCTTCAACCCGGACGACGTGCGCCGCGCCGACGCGATCGAAATCGTGATCGGCCAGGGCGCGAAACCGGGCGGCGGCGGCATGCTGCTCGGGCAGAAGGTCAATCCGCGCGTCGCCTCGATGCGCACGTTGCCGGCCGGCGTCGATCAGCGCTCGGCGAGCCGTCATCCGGACTGGACCGGGCCGGACGATCTGGCGATCAAGATTCAGGAACTGCGCGAAATCACCGATTGGGAAAAACCGATCTATGTGAAGGTCGGCGCAACCCGCACGTTCAACGACGTCAAGCTCGCGGTGCATGCGGGCGCGGACGTGGTGGTGATCGACGGGATGCAGGGCGGCACGGCGGCGACGCAGACCTGCTTCATCGAGAACGTCGGCATTCCGACGCTGGCCGCGGTTCGCCAGGCGGTGGACGCGCTCGAAGACCTGAATATGAAAGGCCAGGTGCAGCTGATCGTCTCGGGCGGCATCCGCACCGGCGCTGACGTGGCGAAGGCATTGGCGCTCGGCGCGGACGCGGTGGCGATCGGGCAGGGCATGCTGATGGCGCTTGGCTGTAACAGCGATACGTACTTCCAGAACGGCGCGCTGCATTCGGCGGCGGCGGACTACGCGGCGCTGAACACGTCGCCGGGATTCTGCCATCACTGCCACACGGGCAAGTGCCCGGTCGGCGTGACCACGCAGGACACGGTGCTCGAACAACGTGTGCAGCCGGACGAAGGCTCGCGCCGCGTGCGCAACTACCTGAAGACGCTGAACATGGAACTGACGACGATCGCGCGTGCGTGCGGCAAGCAGAACGTGCATCACCTGGAGCCCGAGGATCTCGTCGCCCTGACCGTGGAAGCCGCGGCGATGGCGCGCATTCCGCTCGCGGGTACTTCGTGGATTCCCGGATGGACCAGATGAATTAAGTTGTTTCGAGATTTTTGGCTGTGGAAAAGTTGAGTGCATTCAGCTTTGATTCACCAATCTATCAGGAGCCCAACATGAGCACTCCGCAAAGCAGCACGCAAGCAGCGCCGGCAGCGCCGACATCATCCGGCGGCCTGCGTGCCGGGACTTTAGGTTTTGCCGAGGTGATCGGCCAATCCATCGCGAACCTTTCGCCGACCTTTACGCCGTCGATCAACGTGACCGCGATCGCGGCGCTGGCCGGCGCGGGGACCTGGTTGATTTATGGTCTTTCGACGCTCGGGCTGCTGCTGGTGAGCATGAGCATCATCGCGCTCTCGAGCCGGATCGCGACGGCGGGTTCGTTCTTCATCTATATCTCGCGCGCGCTTGGGCCAATGGCGGGCGGCATTGCCGGCTGGGGCCTGATCGCGGCTTACGTGGGCACGGCGATGGGGGTTGGCGCCGCGGGCGTGGTGTTCGTGCAGAACGCTTTTTCGGCCTGGGGCATCAATATCCCGTCGTGGGCGGTCTACACGATCTTTGTCGGCCTGGCCTGGTTCTTCTCGGCACGTGACGTGAAGCTCTCCTCGCGCCTGTCGCTGGCGATCGAAGCCGCTTCGGTGGTGATCGTGGGCGGTGTGCTGATCTATGTGCTCGCACTGCATCCGGACCATATCATCGACCATACGCAGCTGGGGCTGCAGGGCGTGAGCGGCAAGGGCATGGCGCAGGGCATGGTGCTCGGCATCTTCTCGTACGTGGGTTTCGAAAGCGCGGCCTCGCTCGGCCAGGAAACCAGGAACCCGCTGCGCGTGATTCCGCGCGCGGTGATCTGGAGCGTGATCCTGTCGGGCCTGTTCTTTATGTTTGTAGCCTATTCGATGACGATCGCCTACCACGGCGACACCGCCAAGCTCGGCGGCGATTCGGCCGTGCTCAGCACCTTGCTCACGAGCGTCGGCGCCTCGCCGCTCGGCCCGGTGTTTTATCTGATCGCCTCGGTCAGCGCGTTCTCGTGCGTGCTTGCGTGCATCAACTCGTCCAGCCGCCTGCTGTATTCGATGGGCCGCTACCAGTTCGTGCACCGCTCGATGGGGATGGTGCACCGCACGCACCAGACACCGTACCTGGCCGTTGCGTTTTCCTCGATCGTGACCTTCGTGGTGTGCATTGCGATGCTCGGCACGGGTCCGCTCAACACCTTCGGCTATACCAGTACGTTTGCGACCTTTGGCTTCCTGGTCGTGTATTTCCTGGTCGCAATCGCGGCGCCGGTTTATCTGAAGAAGCAGGGCGAGCTCAAGACGAGCAACGTCGTGTGGGGCGTGCTCGGCGCACTGGCGATGGTCGGCGCGGTGATCGGCAGCGTGTATCCGGTGCCCGATTATCCGTATAACATCCTGCCCTATCTGTTCGTTGCGTATATGCTGGTCGGCGCAATCTGGTTGATGATGCTCAAGAAGCGCGCGCCGCAGGTGCTCGAGAAGATCGAGCACGATCTGGAAACAAGCGACGTGATGACCCACGGCAAAAAGTAAATGAGTGAACCCTTCTCTCCGGATAGCTTGCCCGCACCGAACCCGGGCCGGATGCCAGACGATCCAGAGGGAAGGCCCGCCAGCCGTCGCGCAATGGGCGGCCAGGAAATCGACTTGCAGTTGCGGCCGGAGCGCGGCGAGTGCGCCGCCCTCGAGATCGGTTGTGTCTCCAGCCCAGCCCGCGGGCAGGATCACATCAACGAAGACTACGTCGGCGTGATGCTCGGCGATCTGGCGGCGCGCGCCGCGCGTGGCAGCGTGATCGCTCTCGCCGATGGCATGAGCGGCAGCAAGGGCGGGCGGGTCGCGGCCGAACTCTCGGTGCGGACCTTTATCGACGCCTATTACGGGCTTCCCGACACCTTGCAGCCCGGCGTGGCCGCTGCGCGCGCGCTCGAGGCAATACACGGCTGGCTGCATCAGATCGGCCGCGTCGATCCCGCACTGAAGCAGATGGCCGCGTCCTTTGCGGCGCTGATCGTGCGCCGCGCTACCGCGTATCTGGTGGCGGCCGGCGATGTGCGGCTCTATCTGCTGCGCGCTGGCCAACTGACCCAGCTCGGCGACGACGACGTGGTGCCGGTCGCCTTCGGTTCTTATGTGGCGCACGCGGTCGGCATGCACCCGGCGCTGGTGACGCGGATCGAAACCCTTGAGCTGCGTGAGGGCGACCGTCTGCTGATGTGCTCCGACGGGCTCTATCGCCGCGTGCCGATGCGCGAGCTGCAGACGGTGCTGGCGGCGCGCAACGGTGCGCTCGACACGGCGCGCCGGCTCGGCGCACTGGCGGTGACGCGCGGCTCGCAGGACGACGTGACGAGCGCGGTGCTCGATGTGGGCAGCCTGCCTTTGCTCGATGTCGGTTACCTGGAGCGGGTGGTCGGCGCCTTGCCGATTCCGGCCGTGCCGGACGCCGGCCATGTGGTCGATGGATATCTGCTCAAGAGCGTGTTGAGCGACGGCTTTTATTCGCGGATTTTCGCCGGCTACGATCTGGCTGATCCGAACACGCCGCTGGCGCTCAAGTTTCCCAAGCCGCGTGTCGAGCAGGACGAGAACGTGCGCCAGTCGATCGTGCGCGAGCGCTGGCTGGCAGGCAAGATCGGCGACGATGGCGTGCTCGCGCCGATGCCGGTCGATGCCGACCGGCAAACCCGGCTCTACGTGGTGATGCCGCTCGGCGCAGGCGTCACGCTCGAAAAACTGCTGGCGGCGCCTCAGCCCATGGCGCTGCCGCGTGCGTTCGAGATCGCGCGGCAGCTGGGCCGTTCGATCGACGCGCTGAATCGCCGCAATATCTTCCATCGCGATATCAAACCCGAGAACGTGCTGGTGATGCAGGGCGATAGCACGCGCCTGCTCGATCTCGGTTTCGGCTATATGCCGGGCATGCAGGTGCCGGGCCCCGACACCGCACCGGGCTCGCCCGCTTATATGGCGCCTGAGTTGATGAAGGGCGCACAGGGCGATGCGCGCTCCGAGGTGTTCGCGTATGGCGTGACCCTGTACCGGCTGTTCAGCGGCGGCAAGCTGCCCTATGGCTTTAATGGCCGCGTGCCGCTCTATCAGTACCGGCCCGACGCGCCGCAATGGCTCGACCTGGTGCTGGAGAAAGCCCTGCAGCCCGATCCGGCGCGCAGGTATCAGGACGTGCTCGAAGTCTGCGCTGATCTCGAACGTTTTTCGAGCAGCCGAGACGCGATGGCGCCGGTTCGACGCAAGCCCTTGCTCGAGAGCGATCCGGTGCTGTTCTGGCGATGGGTCGCGGTGCTGTTACTGGCGCTGCTGTTGTGGTCCTTGATGCGGCATTGAGCGGGGTGGGTGGCGCAGCTGCGCCGCACCACTCAGGGCCGTGAGCGAGGCCTCATCGCGTTCATCCCGGCAAACCTGCTAGCGCCGCGACAGATGAATTCCCGCGAGCATGCAACGCACGGACCCGCCAGCCTGTTCGATCGTGCCGACGCGCAACGGCAGCAGCCGCGCGGAGCGTTCGATGAGGGCGCGCTGCTGTCCCGTCAGGCATGCAAGCGCCCGTTCGGACAGCGCAAGAACGCGGCCGTCCTTGCCCGACAGTTCAAGTGCATTGCCCGCGAAGTTATCGATCTGCGAACGGTCCAGCGCGATGACGGCGCGGCCGCTCTCCAGCAGGCGTTCCTTCACCTGAGCGCGGCGGCGTTCATCCTGGATCAGGTCGAGACCGATCAGCGCAAATTCGGTCGCGACGCTCATCATCACGTTGGTGTGATACACCGGGCGGCCGGCGGCGTCGGCGGTATCGAAGCACATCGGTTCGAAATTGAAATGCGTGCAAAAACGTTCGAGCGCCACGGGGTCCGCGCGGCGTGAGCGCGCGGTGTAGGCAATGCGGGCGATGTGATCCAGCACCATGGCGCCCGTGCCTTCCAGAAACATGTCGTCGTGTTCCAGACCCGAGTAGTCGATGACGTCCTGCACGCGGTAGGTCGCCTTGAGCATATCGATTACATCGGTTCTGCGTTCGCGCCGCCGGTTGACCGAATGCATCGGATAGACCGCGACGTGGCCGCCGGGATGCGTCGAGAACCAGTTGTTGGGGAACACCGAATCCGGTGTCTGCTTTTCGCCTCTGTCGTCGAATACGTGCACGCGTACGCCTGCGGCCTCCAGCGTTTCGACGACGGCGCTGACTTCATCGCGCGCCGCCGCGGCAAGCGATGCCGCTCCGCTCCGGCTCCGGACCTCGCCTGAACGCTGGAATGCGTTGTCGGCCGCTGTTTCGGGGTTCGGATGAAAACAGTGCGGGCGGATCATCACGACGGCGGCCGGCGCCTGGATTGACAGGAGGCTCATGGAATTTCTGATAGTGGGCAGTGGGTACGTACGGGGCTGGAACGGCCCCGGGTCCGATCGGTTTATCGAGCGAATGCGAATGCGTCGGCCAGCGCCGGCGTTGCAGCTGCGGTTGCTGCAGGCGCGGGTACAGCCGTGGCCAGTGCGCCGAACAGGTCTCTCGGATCGGCCGGCGGCGGGATCAGCGCGACTTCGATGCCGGCGTCCTGCTCCTGCGCGAGCGCGTGGAGATAGCGGAGCGCGGAATAGTCTTCGAGCGCAAAGCCCACGGAGTCGAATACGGTGACCTGAGCGGCGCTCTCCCGGCCGGCTGTCTCGCCGCGCAGCACGCGCCACAGTTCGACGACGGGCGAGTCGGCGGGGAGCTGCTGAATGTCGCCTTCGATGCGGGTCTGCGGCTCGTATTCGACGATCACGCGGCTCATGCGCAGCACGTCCGCATGCAATTCGGTCTTGCCGGGGCAATCGCCGCCGACGGCGTTCAGGTGCATGCCGGGCTCGATCATGTCGGGTGTGATGATCGTCGCATAGGCTTTGTCGGCCGTCACGGTCGTGACGATATCGGCGCCTCGCACCGCGTCGGCGGTAGACGTTGCGCGAACGATCCGCAACGCCGGCCACGCGGCCAGGTTGCGCACCAGCTTATCGGTTGCGCGCGCATCGATATCGAACACGCGAATCTCATCGATGCCGAGGAGCGTGTGGAAGGCGATCGCCTGGAATTCGCTTTGCGCGCCGTTGCCGATCAGGGCCATTCGTCGCGAATCGGGGCGCGCAAGGTTTCGCGCAGCGAGCGCGGAAGTCGCCGCGGTGCGCAGGGCGGTGGTCAGCGTGAGTTCGGAGAGGAACAGCGGGTAGCCGGTATCGACCGAGGCGAGTGCACCGAAGGCCATCACCGTGTGAATGCCGCGCTCGGCGTTGACCGGATGCCCGTTCACATACTTGAAGGCGAACAGGTTCGCGTCGGCGATGGGCATCAATTCGATCACGCCCACCCGCGAGTGACAGGCGACGCGCGGCGACTTGTCGAAATCGCTCCAGCGAAGATAGTCCGCGCGGATGGCTTCGGCGAGCTCGCTCAGGAAGCGCGGCACGCCGATCCCGGCAACGAGTCGATACGTGGCGGGTACGTCGAGAAAACGGGTCATGGTCATGCCTCCAATGTTGAAATGGGCTCCGGCACGGGAGCGATGACGTCATTATTCCCGTGAGCCCAGCCAACAAAAAGATGGCAAACCTTGCAAAATTTCCTGTCTGAATAGCAAAATACTTCGGCAAAATAGCGGTTTGTACATCGCTCGCACGGGCAATCCGCGCGAGCGGCAAAAACGGGCAACGAAAATGATCAATCTCGATGACATCGACCGGCAGCTCATCGCGCTGCTGCGCGACAACGCGCGCATGCCGGTTGTAGCGCTGGCGAAGCAGCTGCGCGTCGCGCGGGCCACGGTGCAGAACCGGCTGACGCGTCTGGAGGCGAGCGGGGTGATCGTGGGCTACACGGTGCGGCTGAAGCCGGCGGCGGAGGCACACCGGATTCGCGCGCTGATGTCGATCGCGGTCGAAGGCAACCGCGCGGCCGACGTGGTGAAGGTGCTGCGCGGACACCCCAATGTCGCGACGATCCACAGCACCAACGGGCGCTGGGATCTCGTCGCGGAGCTGCGGGCGGATTCGCTGGAGAACTTCGATCGCGTGCTCGGCGCGATCCGCCTGATCGACGGGATCGCGAGCACCGAGACGAGCATTTTTCTTTCGACGCACAAGATGTGAGGCGGCGGGTCGGGGCATGCGCCGCGTTCACATTGGCCGCGCTCGCCGCTCTCTTGAAATTCAATGCTCCTGCGGCTTTCGCGCGATGCGTCACTGCATTGTCGTGTCGATACGTGTTCCCCGCTTGATGAACAGCGTAACCGGCGTTTTCTCGCAGATTTCGGCGAGGCGGGCCCGCTGCGCATCGTCGAGGGGCGCATCGACGGATACGGTGCGCTGGATGTATTGGCCGCCGTTATGGTCGCTGTGTAATTCGGCGCTGACTGCGATTCGGCCGTCCGGCCAGGCTTTCCTCTGCATGTACATCTTGAGCGTTGCCGTGGTGCAGGCGGCGAGGCCCGAGAGCACGAACTCGAAGGGCGCCGGGCCGCGGTTCTGCCCACCCTCGTGCGGCGCTTCATCGCCGACCAGACTGTGGGTGCCCGCTTCGAGTTTGACGAGATAGTCGGGCGCGTCTGCGTCCGATACGGCGGTTGCGGTTGCCAAGGTCATAAGAATCCTCACTTGCCGGTATGGATGGCGGCCTTCTGCGCCGCGAGTTCGTTGGCGATTGGCGAGCCTTAGACTGTGGCTCGATCGATCAATCCTTCCGCCGCCAAAGCGGTCTGAACGTGCGGCCGTTCGGCGACGCGCTTCTGGAATGCCGCCAGCGCGGTGAACTCGGAGAGGTCCAGATCTACATAGCTGGCCCAGTTAGTCACGGTGAACAAGTAAGCGTCCGCCGCCGTGAAGCGACCGCCCAGCAGCCACGGCTGCGTCACGAGATGCCGCTCCAACAACGCGTAATGCCTGCGCAAGGCATTTCTACGTTCCACCTGCACAGCCTCGGGTGTTGCGGGATTGAAAAGCGGTGAATAGCTCTTATGTAACTCGGAGTTGAGGTAGCCGAGCATCTCCTGCAAACGGTAGCGTGCCAGTGTGCCGTTTGTAGGCGCCAGTCCGCACTCGGGTTTCAGGTCGGCCAGGTACTGCACGATCGCCGGGCCTTCTGTCAGCACTTCGCCGTTGTCCAGCACGAGAGCGGGGACCGCACCCTTCGGGTTGATCTGGCAGAAATCCGCGCCGCTTTCCGTGCGCTTGACGTCGATGTCCACCTTTTCGAGTTGCAATGCGATACCCGCTTCTCGCGCCACGATATGCGGCGAGAGTGAGCAGGCCCCCGGAGAGTAATAGAGCTTCATCGAGTTTTCCTTGAATGACGTGAACGATCGCGCTGCGTTCCGAAACACATCTTGGCTCGCAGCGCGCGAATCGCATGGTAGCCGGGGGCATCGCTCGGTGGCTGCATAGCGTCGATATAATCCGGTAACTCCAAAGTTACCGACTGTTCCGGGAAGCAAAGACCATGGGCCTGCCTGTACGCAAAAGCAAGGCAAACTCGCCGCCTGCCTGCCAGGTCACCGACGCGCTTGGATTTCTGCGCGGCGCCTGGGCGCTCAACGTCATATGGCAATTACGTGATCAGGCTCGCCGTTTCGGTGAACTGCGTCACGACATCCCGCGGATTTCCGCGCGCGTACTCAGTGCACGCCTGCACGAACTCGAATCGCGTGGACTGATAAGACGGCGCGCGCTCGACAGTTCGCCGCCTTCCGCAGAATACGAACTGACGGATCTGGGCCGTGAGCTGCTGCCGGCCATCGACGTCTTTGCCTCGGTAGGCCAGAAATTGATTACGGCTTGGGGAACGCATCGCCCCGAGGCTTGACCGGAGTCTGCGCGTCAAGTGGCCATCGAACTACGCCGCCGTCCACTCGACGAGTTTGGCGACGGTGTTCATGTTGCGGGCGGTTCCGGTTTTCGCGGCCGGGATGTTCAGTTTGGAATGCGCCATGCCTTGCCCGTAGTACACGTAAATCTCGCGCGTTCCGAGCGCGATTTCTTCTGTCTGCTGGCCACTTACACGATCCAGGGTATCGGCAGGCGGCGGTGCATCGAGAAAAATTGCGACGGTTCGATTCGGTGCCGCCGACCTGAAGGGATTCCCGGCGAGAATCGCGGCGAGTTCAGCGCCCGTCCGGACGAGAACCCCTACGGGCTTGCCGGCATACGTCTCCAGGCAACGCTCGAGCGTCGCCTTCACAGAACGTTCAGGAAGCTTGCTTTCGAACACGACGTTACCGCTGGCGATATACGTACGCACGTTGGCAAAGCCGACGGATTCGCACATCGCGCGAAGTTCGGCCATGGGAAGTTTGCCGGTGCCGCCCACATTCACGGCCCGCAGGAAAGCGGCGTATGTTTTCATCCAGATATTCTATTGCCATTTCCGGCGATGCCGGACCGGATCACCGCTGCGTATTGTCAGTTAGCGGTCAGTTAGCGGTCAGTTGGCGCCCCGAGGCCGCCCATCGCCTCTACGCGGTCTGCTCATACGCGCCGTTGCGCTTGAATGAAGTCGCAAAGAAGAGCACCTGATACTGGATCGCATTGGCCCAGTACTTCCAGGTATGCCCGCCGGGACGCTCCGCGTAATCATGCGGCACGCCGAGCTCGACGAGCCGCTCGTGCAGCGTGCGATTCGATTTGACAAACGAGTCGTTGACGCCGCAATCGATGGTCAGCGCGATATGGGCATTTTCAAAACTGCGGGCGTTTTCGACGATGGCCTTGCTGTTCCAATAGGAAGCGTGTCGAGTAGGGTCGCCGAATACATCGCTGATGCCGGGCTCGTCATCGCATGCGCGCGGATCGACCGCGCCGCTGATGCTCCCCGCTGCACCGAAGGCGTCCGGCCGGTCCAGCGCGATGTGCAAGGCCCCGAAGCCGCCCATGCTCAACCCGGTGATCGCGCGTGCCTGTCTCGTGGCAATCGTGCGGAAATGCGCGTCGACATAAGCGACGACTTCCGCGCCCACATAAGTTTCGTAACGGCTGTGCGGATCGACGGGGCTGTCGATGTACCAGCTCTCGTGGCCGCCGTCCGGCATCACGAGGATCACGTGATAGCGGTCCGCGAGCTTGCCGATTTGCGAATTCGCGGCCCAGTCGGTGTAGTCGCCGCCGGAGCCATGCAGCAAGTAGACAACGGGGAAGCGGCGGGCCTCTTTGCCGCGCGCGTACTGGTCGGGCAGCACGACGGTCGCTTCGAGCGACTTATGCATCACGGCGCTGGGAATGGCCACAACCCTGGACTGAAACGCCCAGACCGGGTTCGTGAAAAGCAGCGTCAGAATGAGCCAGAATGCACGAGCTATATTCATGGGTTGTCGCTCCTGTCCTTTCTGCTTGCCCGCAAGAAAAACGTCCGGCATCCGGCGGCAAAAATCTTCGAAGACTGTAGCAACGGCGACTTACAACCAAATTTCAGCGAAACATACGGTCTCGTCAGCCTGGGGCGGCGCGCGAGAGGCCAAAAGTTGTCTGACGCCCAGACCTAAGTGCTCAACTGCGGCGAAACACGACGTGCGAAATCCTTTGCACAAGGAGCGCCGCCGCCAGCGACGCCACCGCGGTCAGCCAGACGCCGATATGAATCGACTGCACCAGCGCATCGCGTGCGGTGTCGATGAAGACCAACGGGTTCAGTCCAGACGGCTTCATATCGGCGACCAGCTTTGCTCTCAACGCTTCGTCGATGAGGATTCGCAAATCGGCAAAGCGCGGCAGCCACTGCGCGGCCACCGGTTCGCCAAGCACGCTCATGGTGTGCGTCACCACGTCGCGATAGTGATGCGAGACGACCGTGGCCACGATGCTCGTGCCGAGCATCCCGCCCACCATGCGGGTGGACTGCAATAGCGCTGTTGTGATACCGAAGCGTTCGCGTCCGGCAATTTCCTGCGCAAACACGTTCAGGTTGTTGAGGATAAATCCGAGTCCGATGCCTACCGCAGCCATCGGCAGCTCGATCCAGAGATGCCGGGTCGATGCATTGGCAAACGCCAGGCTGATGGAGGCGAACAGCAGCAGAGCAAACCCGGTCGACAGTATTTTCGTTGGCCGGCGCAGATAAATGACGATGCGCGTATTCACCAGGCTGCCGATCGCGATACACGCTGCAATCGGTGTGGCGAGCAGACCGGCTTGTTGCGGTGACAAGCCGAACCCGCCCTGCAATAGAAGCGGCGCGAAAAAAATCAGCGAAAACATCACGAAGCCGGACAGCAGCGACAGCGCGAATAGTGTGACCAGTTGCGCATCCTTGAACAGGTCGAGCGGAATGATCGGATGCGTGGCGCGCTTTTCGCAGACCAGCAGCGCAACCGCGGCGGCCGCCACGCACGTTGCCAGCACGAGGTTGCCGGTCGTCAAGCCATCCTTCGGCAGCGCCTCGATGAACGTCTGCAGGCCGCCCAGCGCGAGCGCGACAAGTCCGGCGCCGAGCCAGTCGATACGCACCTCGCCTTCGCGAGGACGATGAAAGTTCGGCAGATGCACCCAGATGAAATAGAACGCGGCGGCACCCACCGGCAGGTTGATCAGGAAGGTGGAGCGCCAACCCCAATGCTCGCTCATCCAGCCGCCCAGCGACGGTCCCGCCGCGGTGCCGATCCCGTACGCCGCCGCCATCACCACCTGCCATCGAACCCGCGCGCGGGGATCGGGAAAGAGGTCGGGGATCGAGGCGAATGCGGTGCCCACCATCATTCCGCCGCCGACGCCTTGCAGACCTCGCGCGATCGCGAGGAACAGCATGTTGCTGGCAAGGCCGCACAGCACGGATGCGGCGGTGAACGTGACGACCGCCGCGATGACGAAGCGCTTGCGGCCGAAATAGTCGCCGAGCCGGCCGAACACGGGCACCGTCACGACCGAGGCCAGCAGGTACGCGCTGGCAATCCATGCGTAGTACTCGAAGCCATGCAGTTCCGCGACGATCGACGGCAGCGCCGTGCTGACGACGGTCTGGTCGAGTGCGACCAGCATGTTGACGAGGCCGATGCCGAGCATCGCGAACAGGGCATTGCGGAAAGTGAGGGCAGGCGGGGTGAGGGTCACGGATAGGGATCGTACAGTCGGCGGGCGCGGCAGATTATACAAGCCGCGTTAGAGTCGATCGGGCATGCAGCTGCCGTCGCTCACTGCGATTAGTGTTTGGGGTCAGGAAGACAATCGATCGGGCGTTCGATTCCGGCATCGGCCCTGCCACCCGTCGCAACCCATCGCAACCCATCGCAACCCATCGCAACCCATCGCAACCCGTCGCAACCATTACGTGCGTGTGACAAATATGCGTTGTGGCAGTCAGGATACGGCTAGGGAAAACAACCATTTTTTTAAATATTCCCCTCACGTACCTTATTTTCCTGCTGAATCCCATATAGAGCGCACCAACCGGGCTTGTTCGGTCTCCTGTCTTCAGGACTGACGAATTAGCGCGCGAGGCGCCGCGATATTCATATTCGAGCGCGCAGGCCAAGGTGCCGTCTAGCGCGACTGTGGTTCTTGACCCACGCTCTTTCAGGGAAACGATGACCACCGGATCTCGTAAAAGCGGCTTTGCCGCGCTTGGCCCAATCTCCTGGGGCACCCATCTTTGTCATTTATACGAATCGCGTAGCGAACTACTCAGCGTCACGGCGGAATTCCTGCACGCGGGACTCGCCAATCGCGAAGCAGCCGTGTGGGTCGCGCCGGCGTTGCTCGGACCCGACAAAGCCCGCTATATGCTCACGCGGACAGCGCCCGCGCTCACCGAATACGTCGACTCCGGGCAGTTGCGGATTATCGATGGCGCGCAACGCTATGCGCGCCCTAAAAGCGGCTTCGACGGCGGCGCCACCGTCGGCTTGTGGTCGGCGGCGATCAACGAGGCGCTCGGGCGCGGCTTCGAAGGGCTGCGAGTCGCGGGCGACGCCGTCTGCAACGAAACCACCGATTGGGCGGCCTTGCTCGACTACGAAGCGGCCCTGAAGCAGCGGCTGGCCGCTCGCCCGATCATCGGTTTGTGCACGTACTGCGTGCAGCAGCTTCGCGCGGCGCAGACTCGCGAAATCGAACGCTTGCACGATGCGATGATCGAGCCGCCGCAAACCGAACCCGCGGAACGGCCGCGCGCACAAGGTGGCTCGCAGACCGCGGACGCGCCACGTCCCCGGATCGCGACCGCTCACGACCAGACTGACGACGAAGCGAAGCAACCCGCCATCGGGCCGATGATCGGCCATGAAATTCGCAACGCGCTCACGCCGCTCGGTCTGATCGCTCGTCTGCTGAACGCTCAGTACGGCCACGACGACCAGCTTGTGCGATACGCGCTTCTGCTATCGCGGCAAGCGAGCCTGCTGGGTCAATTGGCCCAGCAACTGATGGAACCGCCGGTCCACGCTCAGCGCGCGAGCCCGAATGAACCCGCTGTCGAGGCGCCGCCGTGTCCGTTGCCGGATACGCCGGATACGCCGGATACGCCGGATACGCCGGATACGCCGGATAGGCGAGCCGCGCATCCGGACCGCGTGGATATCGACGACCTGCTCGCGCATTGCATCCAGGTCGCCGAAGCTGGCGTTCCCGCGCACGCGCCGATTCGTCTGACGGAAAGCAGCATGCCGCTGCGGGTGCAGGGCGACTTCGGCAAGCTGACCCAGGTGTTCGTCAACCTGATGCTGAACGCGCTCAAATATTCCGCGGCCACGGATTCCGTGAAGGTGATGGCGGCCCGCACCGGCCGTTACTGCTACATCAGCGTACGCGACAATGGCGTCGGCATCGCGCCCGGCGAACTCGCGACGATCTTCAAGCGGTATGCACGCGGTCTCGCGGGCCGCGCGCTGGCTGCCAATGGTCTCGGGCTCGGCTTGTCGGTGGTCCGCGATATCGTCACGGACCATGGTGGCACAGTGGAAGCGTTCTCCGGCGGTCCGGGCACTGGCTCTGAATTCGTGGTTCGCTTGCCGCTCGCGAGCGTGGCCGCGAGCACGCAACCGGCGGCGGACACGCCGGAAACAGAGGCGGACCGCACGGTTTGCGCGGCGCCGGCCGGGCAGGGCGTGCCCGGGTAGCGCTCTTCGCATATCGTCCGTGCGGTCCGTGCAGTCCGTGCGCGTATGCCCGGCTGTACCGGTTGCGATCGGCGGAGCACAATGATCCGGCCGGAACTGGCGACGTGCGACGAGCCGGCAAAGGAGGATCGATGCGCTCGCAAGTGCGATCCGGCGTGCGCTTCAGACGCTACGCAATCACGGCTGTGGCCGTTATCGCCAGCCTGATTGTGATCGGACGGATCACGGGCATCGTGGTCGACGGACTGTGGTTTTCTTCGATCGGCTATCTCGACGTTTTCTGGACGGTCCTCTCCACCAAGGCGCTGCTGTTTGTGGCCGTGTTCGCTGTCTCGGCGGGCGCGATCGGGGTGTCGGGGTTCATTGCGCATCGTTACGCCAGGCGTCTCGGACCCTCCCTCGTGGTAGCAACCTATGCGCCGGATGCGCGCGACGTGATAAGCGAACTGACCGGCCACGCCACGCCGCGTGTTCCCTGGCGCGCCAGTATCGCCGGCGCCGCCGTCCTCGTTGGGCTGGTGATTGCCGCCAGCGAAATGTCGAACTGGGATATTGCACTTCGCTTCCTTCGTCAGGTGCCCTTCGGCGAGCGCGATCCGCTCTTCGGCAAGGACATCGGCTTCTATCTCTTCTCGCTGCCCGCTTATGCCGCGCTCAAGAGCTGGCTGCTGCGGGTGCTGTTCGCCAGCGCGGTTGTTGCCGGCCTCGTTTACGGCGTGCGCGGCGACATCGTGTTCGAACCGCCGCCGCGGGGACTTTCGCCCGTCGCGATCGCTCATGGCTCGGCCTTGCTCGGCGTGTTCTTTCTGCTGAAGGCCTGGTCCTATTGGCTCGATCGCTTTCTGCTGCTGTACGGCGATAACGGCGTCGTGGTCGGCGCCGGCTATACCGATGTCCACGTCGAACTGCCGGTCTTGTGGGTTCTCGTCGGGCTCGCTGCTGCCGCGGCCGTCGTCTTGTGGATCAATTTGCGCTGGCGCAGCTATCGAATTCCGGCTGCGTCGGCGGTGCTGGTGTTCGGCAGTTCGTTCGTATTCGCGGTGATCTACCCGGCGCTGTTCCAGCGCTTCTACGTCAAGCCGAGCGAGCTGCAGCTGGAGACGCGCTATATCGAGAACAATATCGCGCTGACCCGCCAGGCCTACGGTCTCGCGCGGATCGAAGTCAAACCGTTCGCGGCCGAGCAGGGGCTGAATCTTGCCTCGTTGCAGGCCAATCGCGCGACCATCGACAACATCCGTCTGTGGGATGTGCAGCCGCTGATGGATACCTACGCGCAGTTGCAGGAGATCAGGACTTACTACAAATTCTTCGCGGTGGACATCGACCGCTACCGGCTCGACACCGGTTATCGGCAGGTGATGCTATCGGCGCGCGAAGTGGAGCCGGCGATGCTCCCGGCCAACGCGCAGACCTGGGTGAACCTGCATCTTCTGTTCACTCACGGCAACGGGCTCGTGATGTCGCCGGTGACCGAGAAATCCACGGAAGGCTTGCCTTTTCTCTATCTGCAGGATATTCCGCCCGCCGCCAACGGCGGCCCGGCCATCCGCGAGCCGCGCCTCTATTTCGGCGAAGGCGGGCAGGACTACGTCATCGTGAACGGCAGCGTGCCCGAATTCGACTATCCCAAGGGAAAGGACAACGTCTACGCCGCTTACAGCGGGCGCGACGGCGTCGCTATCGGCAGCACGACGCGGCGCAGTCTGTTCGCCTGGCAGCTCGACGATCCGAACATCCTGCTGACCGGCTACATCACGGACGAGAGCCGGATCCTGCTGCACCGAAACATTCGGGACCGGGTGCGCACGATCGCCCCGTTCCTTAGCCTTGACCACGACCCGTATATCGTCGCGAGCAACGGGCGCCTGTTCTGGATGCAGGACGCCTATACCACCAGCCGCTGGTTCCCTTACGCCCAGCCCGGATTTGGCGACGGCGCCAATTACATCCGCAACGCGGTCAAGGTGGTGGTCGACGCGTACAACGGCACGGTCGACTTTTATGTCAGCGATCCTGACGATCCGATCCTTCGAACCTACCAGCGCATCTTCCCTGGGCTATTCAAGCCGCTGAAAGCGATGCCGCAGGACTTGCAGCAGCATATTCGCTATCCCGAAGATCTGTTCCTGATTCAGGCGCAGCTCTACCGCGCGTATCACATGGATGCGCCGGAGGTCTTCTACAACCGCGAGGATCTCTGGCAATTTCCGCGGGGATTGGGCGGCATCGACGGCGGCAATGCCCCTGCGCCGATGGCGCCTTACTACATGATCATGAGGCTGCCCGGCGAGCCGCGCGCCGAGTTCGTTCTCATGTTGCCGATGGTGCCCAGCCAGCGCGAGAATATGATCGCCTGGTTGGCGGCGCGTTGCGATCCACCCGCATACGGCAAACTTATCGTCTACGCTTTCCCCAAGGACAAGCTGGTCTATGGGCCGTTCCAGATCGAAGCACGCATCCAGCAGAATACGGAGATATCGCAGCAGATCTCGCTGTGGAACCAGATGGGATCGCGCGTCATCCGCGGCCATCTTCTGGTCGTGCCGATCGAGAACTCGATCCTCTACATTTCTCCGCTTTACTTGCGCGCGGCGTCCGGTCAGTTGCCCGAATTGAAGCGGGTAATCGCCGCCTATGGTGACCGTGTGGTGATGGAGGAGACCTTGGGCGAAGCCCTGGCGGCGCTCTTCAAGGAAAGCGCTCCGGCGGCGTCGCCGGCTCGGGGCACGGCGGACGCGCGCGCCGGCGAGGCGCTGACCCGTTATGACCGCGCGATCGAGAGACTGAAGGCGGGAGACTGGGCCGGCTTCGGCGCGGAACTCGACGCGCTTCGGCCTCTGCTGGAGGCGCTTGGGGCTGGCCATCCCGAGCGTCGGAAGTGAGCTACGATTTCGTTGCGAGAATGATGGAGGCAGATATGGGTACCTACGCTATCGATGGCATACGCATTAGTCCGACCACCGACCGTGTCACGCACGTGCGCTGGGCTCTCGTCAACCCGAAGACAAACGAATGGCTGTCTCCGCTCGAGGTCGTCGAGGTAACGCATGTCATTGGCGCAATTCATGCGGGCGAAGTCGTTTGGTCCCTGTTTACGCTGGGCGGAATGCGGTTTCTGGGGCCGAAAATCAAGGTGGTGCCGCATACCACCGGCGCTGACGGCATCGACACCGATGTTCCAGACGGACATATCGAAAAATGTATCGATGACCTGCCCGCCGTCTGAATGAATGAGCCAGATAAATAATAGAGATGACGGGCATGCACCCCGGGACGCGAGCGGACGCGCAGTCCGGGGTGCGGGCAAACAACTCGTTGCAGGCTATTCCATTGCCTAAAATCAAAGGTGCGCGCAGTACGGTTCCGGCGACACGGGTAGTGACATCTGCGCCGCCGCATGCGCGCTCGAGTCACGACACGTTTCTATCGTAATAGGAATCATCATGGCGACTTATGTGGTTCTTGCGCAATTCACCGATCAGGGAATTCGCACCATCAAGAACAGCCCGCAACGGGCTGGTCAAGTGGCGGAAATGGCCAAGGGTTTTGGCTGTGAAATGAAAGAGGTCTTCTGGACGCTGGGCCAATATGACATCGTCGCGATCGTCGACGCACCGGACGATCCGAGCTTCACCGCATTCGGCCTCGCGCTCGGCTCCGCAGGCAATGTCCGTACGCAGTCATTGCGCGCTTTCACAAAGAGTGAAATCGGCGGGATTATCGGCAAGTTGCCCTAAAGCAGGTATCTGACGCGCGAACCGTTTTCGTTGCGCGACTCTTTCTCAGGAGATCACCATGAAAGCGAACGATAGCGGCGCAGTGCGCGCTTTCGTACAAACGGCCGAGCAGTCCGGCGCCTATGTCTGGGTTATCACGCTAGTCGACTTCGGCGCACAGGAGATCAAACGCTCGCTCGTTTCAGACGAAACGTACGTCACGCGCCTCGCTGCGCAAGACGCCGGCGACGCTCATCTAAAAGCGCTGGCGGAAGACCGCTAGCGGCGCCGGAGCCGGACGAGGAGAACGCCAATGTCCAATACGCAAGAAGCTTCCGGGTTGCCTTTCGAGGTATCCGTCGAAGCAGGCAGCTACCGCGTCGCGCGACCGGCAAGCGCGAGCGATGTCATCGACCTGCTGCGGACCAACAATATCCAGATCGTCGATTTGAAGTTCACCGACTTGCCTGGGCTTTGGCAGCACTTCTCGATCACGCTTCCTGAAGTTCACACCGGCCTGTTCGACGCCGGAATCGGCTTCGACGGTTCGTCGATCCGCGGCTTTCAGGAGATCCATGAATCGGACATGCTGCTCAGACCCGATCCGGCGAGCGCCTTCGTCGATCCGGTTTGCGAGACGCCGACCCTGTCGATCATCTGCGACGTGGTCGATCCGGTATCGCAGCAACCGTATTCGCGCGACCCGCGCTTTGTGGCGAAAAAGGCCGAGAACTATTTGCGCCAGACCGGGATGGCGACGACCTGCTATTTCGGGCCTGAACTGGAGTTCTTCATCTTCGACTCGATCCGCTTCGGCCAGGACCAGCACTGCGGCTACTACTATGTCGAGTCGGCCGAGGGCGACTGGACCACAGGACGCGACGAGGGCGCGTACGGCGGCGGCAATCTCGGCTACAAACAGCGCTACAAGGAGGGCTATTTCCCGGTACCGCCCCACGACACGCTGCAGGATATCCGCTCGGAGATCGCGCTGACGTTGCAGATGGCTGGCGTGCAGATCGAAGTGCATCACCATGAAGTGGCGACCGCGGGCCAGAACGAAATCGACATGCGCTTTGCCACGCTCACGCGCATGGCCGACAACGTGATGATCTACAAGTACGTGTGCAAGAACATCGCGCGCCGCCACGGGAAAGTGGCCACTTTCATGCCGAAGCCGCTGTTTGCCGACAACGCGAGCGGCATGCACTGTCACCAGAGCCTGTGGAACGACGAACAGAATCTCTTTTACGACGCAAACGGTTGGGCGCTGACTTCCGACATGTGCCGCTGGTACATCGGCGGCTTGCTGCAACACGCCCCCGCGCTGATGGCGTTTTGCGCGCCAACCACCAATTCCTACAAGCGTCTGGTCCCAGGCTACGAGGCGCCCGTCAATCTGGCGATGTCGCAACGCAACCGCTCGGCGGCGGCGCGCATTCCGATGTATTCGGATTCGCCGAACGCGCGGCGCGTCGAGTTCCGTTGTCCGGACCCGTCGGCCAATGCGTACCTCGCTTTTGCGGCCATGCTGATGGCCGGCCTCGACGGCATCGAAAACAGGACCGATCCGGGCGAGCCGCTCGACCGCAACATCTACGACCTTCCGCCCGAAGAAACAAAGAACATACGGCAGGTGCCGGGCTCGCTCGACGCGGCGCTGGCGGCGCTCGAAATCGACAATGCCTTTCTGCGCAAAGGCGACGTTTTCACCGAAGACGTGATCGAGACCTGGATCGAATTCAAGCGCAAACGCGAAATCGACACGATCAAACTGCGGCCGCATCCATGGGAGTTTTATCTGTACTTCGACACTTGAGATGCGTGTCGAGATATTTCACGGCGCGTTCCCCGCGCTCGCAAACCCTCGCCTGGCGGGGCTGCGCCGCGGCGAAACCGCGTGACGCGATCAGACCGCGTAGTCAGACCGTATTCAGCTTGCGCCACAACGTCGTCTTGCTGATGCCGAGCGCCTTGCAGACCGCGTCGCGATCGCCGTCGCACGCAGCCAGCGCCGCCCGGATTTCGTCCGCTTCCACGTGACGGCTGCGCTCGCGCAAAGTCAATGCGGCCTTCCTGGTGCGCGCGGACGACTCGAGGATTTCAGGCGCAACCGTGCGCAGCTCGTCGCGCGTCAGGAGGATTTCTCCTGCCTCATCAGGATCCGTGTCGGCGAGTTCAACCGCGATCCGTTCGACCACGTTCTGCAATTCGCGCACATTGCCGGGCCATGCGTAACGCCGCAACGGCTCGCCGATGCCGTCCAGAGCGCGGGCCGCGGCCGCCGCGTCGGGCAGGCGAGCGGCAAGCCGCGGCTCGCGCGTCGCGGCCTGAAGCAGCAGCTCGACGGCGAGCGGCTGCAGGTCGCCTGGCCGCTCACGCAGCGGGGGCAGGGCAATGCTCAGGATGTTGAGGCGATAGTAGAGATCCGCGCGGAAGCGGCCCGCCTCGATGGCCTCGGTCAACGCGCGATGCGTCGCAGCGACGACGCGAATGTCGACTCGCGTCGGCTCCGTCGAGCCGAGCCGCACGACTTCGCGCTCCTGCAATACACGCAGCAGACGGCTCTGCAACGACAACGGCATTTCGGCGATTTCGTCGAGAAACAGCGTGCCGCGATGCGCCACTTCGATCAGCCCCGCCTTGCCGCCTTTGCGCGCGCCGGTGAACGCGCCTTCCTCGTAGCCGAACAGTTCGCTTTCGAGCAAGGCCTCGGGAAACGCGCCGCAATTGATCGCGACGAACGCAAAGTCGCGCCGCGCACTCAACTGATGCATGCTCTGCGCGACCATTTCTTTGCCGGTTCCGCTCTCGCCAAGAATCAGCACGGTGGCGTCCGATCTGGAATAGCGCTGCACGAGCGTACGCACCCGTTCGATCGACGCGCAGGCGCCGACGATATCGTCGAGCCGGTAACGCGCGGTGAACTGCTGCACGCGCTGCCGCGAGCGCAACGTGCGGTCGAGCCGTTCGACCGCACGCGATTCCTGAAACGTCAGCACGGTGCCGGCCGCCGCGCCGCTGCCCGCAAGCGGCCCGCGATGCACGACGTAGCTCACGCCGCGTACCGAGCTGAACGTGTCGCCGTCCGCGTCCGGCAGTGCGCCCGCGAGATCGGGGGCAATCTCGAGCAGGGAGCGGCCCACGGCGTTCGCCGCGTCGATGCCGAGCACGGCGGCGAGGCGCTGGTTCATCGCCTCGACTCGCCCTTGCGCGTCCAGCGCGACGACACCGTCGCGCAGATGTTGCAGCAGATTGTCGAGCCGCTGACGCCGAACGGTTTCGCGGCGGGTGGCCTGCGCGACTTCGAGCGCCGTGTCGAACGCGGCGCGCACCGACGCACGAGAGTAAAGAAACACCGCGCCCATGCCGGCGTGCGCGGCAAGATCGGTCACGAGTCCGGGGCCGACGACCACGTCGATCCCTCGATCGCGCAGATCGAGGACGACACTCTCCGCGTCCTGCGCGGACTGATACGAAGCGAACACGACGTCGATGCCGTAAGCGGCGGTGAAGCGCCGTACTTCGTCAGGCGTGTCGCCGTGCGTGACGAGTGCGACCGACGTGCCGTCGCGCCGTGCTCGCGCGAGCGCGTGCATCACGTCGAAACCGGTTGGGTTGATCAGCACGACCGGAACCGAGACGCGCGTTTTCAGGTACGCGCCGTTCGAGCCGCCGGCGATCACGACATCCGGACGTCCCGCGCCCACGGCGTCGATTTCGTGGACGGCGTCCTCGAAGCCGTGCGAGACGATGCGCAGGTCGGCGCGTTCGACGTACTCGCCGGCGATGTCGAAAAACAGATCGCGCAGGCGGCTGATGCTGACCGCCCAGATGCGGGGGCGCTGGGCGGGGTCAAAGGCTGGGGTGCTCACGGCGGGCGGCTCGGTAATGGGTTAGGGATTAGGAGTTAGGGGGGAGCGAGAGGTCGGGGACAGGTCGAGAAAGGTTCAGAAGTCTGCCTATTATGCGCGCAGCAGTTTCGAATTCGAAATCATGATTTCATTTATGAAATATTATGCGCTCGTGATCTGTGCGCGATTTTTAGTTAAATCAGGCACTTAGCTTGAACGGCAGCGCATGGCCCGTTCTTTGCGTTATAAGCACCCGTTTCACTGGACACCATGAGGCCGCGCGCCGGCCTGAACCCGATACCCTGGCTGTCACGCGTGCGAAAACAGGCTCGCCGCGCGTGGCAGGCCGCGAAAAGTCACCCCGCAGTTGGAGACAAGATCATGAGCGAAGCAGACAACAGCACGCCGAACGCCGGCGCATTCAAACCGAAGAAATCCGTCGCGCTGTCCGGCGTGACCGCGGGCAACACGGCGCTGTGCACGGTCGGCAAGACCGGCAACGACCTGCACTATCGCGGCTACGACATTCTCGACATCGCCGGCGCCTGCGAATTCGAAGAGATCGCATATCTGCTGGTCCACGAAAAGCTGCCGACGCAGGCCGAACTGACCGCCTACAAGACGAAGCTCAAGGCGCTGCGCGGGCTGCCCGCGAACGTGAAAGCCGCGCTCGAATGGATTCCGGCCGCCGCGCATCCGATGGACGTGATGCGCACCGGCGTGTCGGTGCTCGGCGCGGTGCTGCCCGAGAAGGACGACCACAACCTGGCGGGCGCGCGCGATATCGCCGACAAGCTGATGGCCTCGCTCGGTTCGATGCTGCTGTACTGGTACCACTACTCGCACAACGGCAAGCGCATCGAGGTCGAAACCGACGACGATTCGATCGGCGGCCACTTCCTGCATCTGCTGCACGGCGTGGAGCCGTCGAAGGCGTGGGTCGACGCGATGCACGTGTCGCTGAACCTGTACGCCGAGCATGAATTCAACGCCTCGACCTTCACCGGCCGCGTGATCGCGGGCACGGGTTCGGACATCTATTCGGCGATCACCGGCGCGATCGGCGCGCTGCGCGGTCCGAAACACGGCGGCGCCAACGAAGTCGCGTTCGAGACCCAGTCGCGCTACCAGACGCCGGATGAAGCCGAAGCCGACATCAGGAAGCGCGTCGGGAACAAGGAAGTGGTGATCGGTTTCGGCCACCCGGTGTACACGATTGCCGACCCGCGCAACAAGGTCATCAAGGAAGTCGCGAAGAAGCTTTCGAAGGAAGCGGGCAACATGAAGCTGTTCGATATCGCCGAGCGGCTGGAATCGGTGATGTGGGAAGCGAAGAAGATGTTCCCGAATCTCGACTGGTTCAGCGCGGTGTCGTATCACATGATGGGCGTGCCGACGGCGATGTTCACGCCGCTTTTCGTGATCGCCCGCACGGCTGGCTGGAGCGCGCACGTCATCGAGCAGCGGATCGACAACAAGATCATCCGGCCGAGCGCGAATTACACCGGCCCCGACGATCTGCCGTTCGTGCCGCTCGCCAAACGCGTGTGAAAGCGTTTCAAGGCGTCTTCAGGTGTCTTGAGGCGTCTTCAGGTGTCTCGAGGTGTGTTTTAAGGCGCCATGAACGCGTACGGGCAAAGCCGCAAGCGTTTCTCCTCCATTGCGTCTCGTGAGAGCGATGCAATGAAGTTGGGCGTTGGCTCGCTGGAACCCCGAGCCAAGGCTGTTTTTTGCGGCGCGTTTTGCAGCTTGTTCGCGAGACCGGCGGCAAGCCGGCGAGCTAAACTGAAGCCCGGCCGCCACACCGTCCCCAGATCATTACTGTTTTGTCCCCAGAGTTGTCCTCTAAGCCATGAATACTGCAAACCGCAAACGCCTTCCCGGCACCGAGCTGGATTTCTTCGACACGCGCGCCGCCGTCGATGCGATCAAGCCAGGCGCTTATGACAAGCTGCCGTACACGTCGCGCGTGCTGGCCGAAAACCTCGTGCGGCGCTGCGACCCGGCCACGCTGAACGCATCGCTCGAGCAGATCGTCGAACGCAAGCGCGAGCTGGATTTTCCGTGGTTCCCGGCGCGCGTGGTGTGTCATGACATTCTTGGCCAAACGGCGCTGGTCGATCTCGCGGGTCTGCGCGATGCGATTGCGGCTCAAGGCGGCGACCCGGCGATGGTCAACCCGGTCGTGCCGACGCAACTGGTGGTGGACCACTCGCTCGCCGTCGAGTGCGGCGGCTTCGATCCGGACGCGTTTGTGAAGAACCGTGCAATCGAGGACCGTCGCAACGAAGACCGCTTCGACTTCATCAACTGGACCAGGCTCGCGTTCAGGAACGTCGACGTCATTCCGCCGGGCAACGGCATCCTGCATCAGATCAACCTCGAGCGCATGAGCCCGGTGGTGCAGGTGAAAGACGGCGTGGCGTTCCCCGACACACTGGTGGGCACCGACTCGCATACGCCGATGGTGGACGCGCTGGGCGTGCTCGCGATCGGCGTGGGCGGCCTCGAAGCAGAAAGCGTCATGCTGGGCCGCGCTTCGTGGATGCGTCTGCCGGACATCATCGGCGTGGAGCTGACCGGCAAGCCGCAGCCGGGCATCACCGCGACGGATATCGTGCTGGCCTTGACCGAGTTCCTGCGTAAAGAGAAGGTGGTGTCCTCGTACCTGGAGTTCTACGGCGAAGGCGCTGCCCATTTGACGCTGGGCGACCGCGCAACCATTGCCAACATGGCGCCGGAGTTTGGCTCCACCGCCGCGATGTTCTACATCGACGAGCAGACCATCAAGTACCTGAAGCTCACCGGCCGCGACGACGAACTGGTCAAGCTGGTGGAAACCTATGCGAAGGAAACAGGCCTCTGGGGGGACAGCCTGAAGAACGCCGGGTACGAGCGGGTGATCCGCTTCGACTTGTCTTCGGTGGTGCGTAATATTGCCGGGCCGTCCAATCCTCACAAGCGCGTGCCGACTTCGGAGCTGGCCGCGCGCGGCATCAGCGGCAAGGTGGAGAACGAGCCTGGCCTGATGCCGGACGGCGCGGTGATCATCGCTGCGATCACCAGCTGTACGAACACCAACAACCCGCGCAACATGATCGCGGCGGGCCTCCTCGCCCGCAACGCGAACCGGCGCGGACTGATCCGCAAGCCGTGGGTGAAGAGCTCGCTGGCGCCGGGTTCGAAAGCGGTCACGCTGTATCTGGAAGAGGCCGGGCTGCTGCCGGAACTGGAACGGCTGGGCTTTGGCGTCGTCGCGTATGCCTGCACTTCGTGCAACGGCATGTCGGGCGCGCTGGATCCGGTGATCCAGAAGGAAATCGTCGAGCGCGATCTGTATGCCACCGCCGTACTGTCCGGCAACCGCAACTTCGACGGCCGCATCCATCCATACGCGAAGCAGGCCTTTCTCGCGTCGCCGCCGCTGGTGGTGGCTTACGCGATCGCCGGCACCATCCGCTTCGACATCGAGAAAGATGTGCTGGGGATCGACGCCGACGGCCGGCCCGTGACGCTGAAGGACATCTGGCCGTCCGATGAAGAGATCGACGCGATCTTCGCTGCCAGCGTGAAGCCGGAACAGTTCCGCAAGGTGTATGAGCCGATGTTCGCCGTCTCCGTCGATACCGGCGAGAAGGCCAACCCGCTGTACGACTGGCGTCCGATGAGCACCTACATTCGCCGCCCGCCGTATTGGGAAGGCGCGCTGGCCGGCGAGCGCACGCTCGAGAGCATGCGCCCGCTGGCCGTGCTGGGCGACAACATCACCACCGACCACCTGTCGCCGTCCAACGCGATCCTCGCCGACAGCGCTTCCGGCGAATATCTGGCGAAGATGGGCCTGCCGGAGGAGGACTTCAACTCCTATGCGACCCATCGCGGCGATCACCTCACCGCGCAGCGCGCCACCTTTGCGAACCCCACGCTGAAGAACGAGATGGTGCTGGAAAACGGCAAGGTGAAGGCCGGCTCGCTGGCCCGCATCGAGCCCGAAGGCAAGGTGACGCGCATGTGGGAAGCCATCGAAACCTACATGGAGCGCAAGCAGCCGCTGATCGTGATTGCCGGAGCCGACTACGGCCAGGGTTCGTCGCGTGACTGGGCGGCCAAGGGCGTGCGTCTCGCCGGCGCGGAAGCGATCGTCGCCGAAGGTTTCGAGCGTATTCACCGTACCAATCTGGTCGGCATGGGCGTGTTGCCGCTGGAGTTCAAACCCGGCGTGAACCGTCACACGCTCGGTATCGACGGCACCGAGACCTTCGACGTGATCGGCGAGCGCAAGCCGCGCACCGACCTCACGCTCGTGATCCATCGCAGGAACGGCGAGCGCGTGGAGGTGCCGGTGACCTGCCGGCTCGATACCGCGGAAGAAGTGTCCATCTACGAGGCCGGCGGCGTGTTGCAACGCTTTGCGCAGGATTTTCTGGAATCGTCGAAGGCGGCTGCTTAAGGACGTGCTTAAAGACGTACTTAAAGACGAAAGTAAAAGACAAGCCTGAAGACGGCATGTAAGAACGCGTTTCTCTCATCGCGTTCGGGCGGTACGGCGACGTGCCGCCCACTCACATCAGGACAACAATTTCATGGCTCACCAACCTCAGATCAAGATTCTGGCGACTTATATGCGCGGGGGCACCAGCAAAGGCGTGTTCTTCCGCTTGCAGGATTTGCCCGAAGCCGCGCAGGCGCCAGGCGCGGCGCGCGATGCGCTGCTGATGCGTGTGATCGGCAGCCCGGACCCGTACGGCAAGCAGATTGACGGCATGGGCGGCGCGACCTCGAGCACCAGCAAGACGGTCATCATCGCGAAGAGCAGCCGGCCCGATCACGATGTCGACTACCTGTTCGGCCAGGTCTCCATCGACAAGGCCTTTGTCGACTGGAGCGGCAACTGCGGCAATCTCTCCGCCGCCGTGGGTCCGTTTGCGATCAGCGCCGGCCTGGTCGACGCGAACCGCATTCCGCAAAACGGCGTGGCCACCGTGCGTATCTGGCAAGCCAACATCGGCAAGACCATCATCGGCCACGTGCCCATTACCGATGGCGCCGTGCAGGAAACCGGCGACTTCGAGCTTGACGGCGTGACGTTCCCCGCGGCGGAAGTGCAACTGGAGTTCATGGATCCGGCCGCCGAAGAAGAGGGCGCCGGCGGCGCGATGTTCCCGACCGGCAACGTGGTCGACGATCTCGAGGTGCCGGGCGTTGGCACGCTGAAGGCGACGATGATCAACGCCGGCATTCCGACCATCTTCGTGAACGCGCAAGCGCTCGGCTACACGGGTACCGAGTTGCAGGACGCCATCAATAGCGACGACAAAGCGCTCGCGAGGTTCGAGACCATTCGTGCGCATGGCGCGCTGCGCATGGGCCTCATCAGGCATCTCGACGAGATCGCGACGCGGCAGCACACGCCGAAGATCGCATTCGTCGCGAGGCCGGCCGATTACGTCGCGTCGAGCGGCAAGCGCATTGCCGCCGGCGATGTCGATCTGCTGGTGCGGGCGATGTCGATGGGCAAGCTGCATCACGCGATGATGGGGACGGCCGCGGTCGCGATCGGCACGGCCGCCGCGATCCCGGGCACGCTGGTGAATCTCGCGGCCGGTGGTGGCGAGCGCGACGCGGTGCGCTTCGGCCATCCGTCGGGAACCTTGCGCGTGGGTGCAGAAGCTCGCCGGAACGACGGCGAGTGGACCGTCACCAAGGCCGTCATGAGCCGCAGCGCTCGTGTGTTGATGGAAGGGTGGGTGCGCGTGCCTGGAGATGCTTCAGGCGTGAAGTGACGCTCGCGGCATTCCGTCGTGTCCCGTCGCGTCACATCATGCCGCCCATGCTTCCGGTACCCGCCCCGCTACCACTACTTCCGCCGCTTCCGCCCGTGCCGGAGGCTGGCGATGTCGCGATCGGATGCGCGGCTCCCGTCGTCGTCATGAGCGTGACGGCGGCAGGGTCTGGCTCGCCGTTAGCGTCGATTGCGCCGCTGGCGCGGAGTGCTTCGAGATCGCTGTCCACGCCTGGTTGACCGACGGCGAAAGAAGCGGTCAGGAAATTCGGAGCGGTCAGCGTCAAGCCATATCTTTGCTGCAGATTTTGTACAACAGCGTTCTCAGCAGTCAGCACATTGTTCTGATTCGCCAGTGATTGCTGAACTCGCGTGTTTGTCGCGATGCCGGCGACAAGTCCGCTTTCGGTCGTGCCCAGCTGCGCGGCCAGATACGACAGCAAAAGATCCGTTTCCGGCGTGACGTTGTAGGTGCCGCTGGCAAATGCCGTCGAAAGCAGCACGGTCGCACCCGACGTCGAGGTGATCAGGCAAGGTGGCACCGCGCCAAGCGTCGCGCGGTAGTTCCCGTTCGAATCAGCAGCCACGGACATCGAGCCTTGCACGCAATCGATCCTGATCGCAGCGTTCGCGAGCGCCTTGCCGGTTGCCGTCGTACCGGAAAACGCGATCGTCGTGGGCATGTTGTTCGCGCTACTAGTGCCGCCACCTCCGCCACAGGCAGCGAGCAACGCGGAGAAGGTCGCCAGCAGCACGCAGCCACTGGAGCGAATGATGTACTTCAGCCAGGTGTTCATCGAAATATGCCCCAGGTTCTGGTACGAGGTGTAAACGGCCAGATGCGGAGGACTATTCCATTTCTCGAGCGCGCTCGCTGTTGCGGCACAATCATCGTGGGATTGGCGTGCCAAGGCTCTCTCGGTGCGCTACCGTTCGCGAACACAATCAACGACTGTCTGCGCGGCGTCGGGGTGAGACAGGTCGAGGTCGATCTGTTTCGCCTCAGCCGCTTACCGCTGAGGCAGTGGAGCAGGCAGTGAATCAGCTCATTGCCGACGACGTGCCGCGCTACGGTGACCTTGTCATAGACCAGCGCCTCGATCAGTTCGTAGATGTCCCTGGCGTCGATGAAACGGCATGGCCAAGCGACAGGTAGCTCCGGTGCAATAGCGATTCGATGGTTGCCCAATCGGCGTCGGTGACGCTGCCGGCTTCTTCACGGGCGTCGCGAAGCAGCATCGCTTGCGCACGCAAGCGCCCGTGTTCGAGTGTCGAGTTCGCGGGCACCATGTACAGCGATGCGGCAGCTTCAGCACACGCGCTGGCCAACGCGCCGGGCGGATAGCGCTCACGCTGCCGGTGCACGATCCACCATTCCAGTTCGAGCGTGGCGGTGCGCCGGACATCGAAGTCGCGGTTCCCCGTATTGCGGATCAGGCTGAAATAGGTGTGCAGCGCCGGCAACGCTTTTTCGTAATCGCTGCGCTGCTGGCCTTCCTTGAAGGTGAAGGCGGCCGATGCGCCGTAGTAAGCGCCGACGTACGACCTTAGCCACGGAAAGCGATACTGCGTGCGCAGGGTCTGTGCCAGTTCAAGAAAGAGCTTCACGTGCTGGCGGTCATAGTAAGAGCGCCATATTTTTGTTTCGAGTGTCCCCGTCGCAATGGGATCAAAGCGGCTCAGGTCACGGTGCAACGGCCAGAAAAGATCGGCGGCGGCATAGCCGATCAGCGCGACAAGCATGGCCAGGATCGCTCGTCGCCAGCGTCCCGGCCCAGCTGCAAGGGTCAAGTGGTGCCGCAGGTCGTGGCTGCGGGCGCGCCCGGTGGTGTTCATGTCGAATAGCGTCGATGTCGAACATGCGTTGAACTACTTGACTACGCGCCCCAGCACTTCGCCCAGCTCGGCGTCGTCAAGCACCGGGGTGATTTCCAGCTCCATCAGATCGCTCCATTGATAGGCGAACTCGGTGAGCTTCTTCATATCATCTGTTTCGAGCAGATCGAACCCTGCGCCCAGATCGGCTCGCGTCCACCGGCCCACCAACCGGACGCCGTCAGGCGGGAGCCCGCCGGTTCGCTGAAAGCGCGCAATGGCTTCGGCACGCTGCTGGGTATCCGGTGCCCAGTGGAAGGTCATCATGAATTTCATGGCGGTGTCTCCTGACGGTGGCTCGCCCACCTGCTTCATTTATACGCTAGATGGCGGCATTCGGATGCAGTTGAGCGTGTGCCCTGCAACGCCCGTCGACACAGGAGGCAGATCGGGACGACGGCTTACCTCGCCCGGGGAAGCGGCAGTCATTCTGTTCGAGTTCGTTGGTGTCGAGGTTGCGCGCGCGCAGCGACGGCGCCTGCCGGAAGCGCCACCCTATCGCGAGTCACCTTACAATTATTCGAAATCGTATTGCGAATAATTATCGTTAACGTTACGATGCGTTCCCTTACAAAACGCAAGGGTTAACGATGATTCCGCCAAGAGGTAAGCAGCTCCGCACAACCCTTCGTCCCGTTGTGCTTGCAGTGGCCCTCGTAGCGATATCGAGCCGCGCAGTTGCCGCCACGGACGAATCTCCCGCACTGGCGGCATCGGACAACACCTTGCCGGCCGTGAACGTCAAAGCGGTCAGGCCGACGGCCGACGCGGACGCGGACGCGGACGCCGAACGAGGCTATCAGGCACGGCGCGCGTCCGTCGCTACCCGCACCGACACGCCGCTTATCGACATCCCGCAGGCCGTGAACGTCGTCACGCAGCAGTCTATTCAGGATCGCCAGCCGGACAGCCTCGCCGAAGCGCTCGAAACGGTTCCCGGCGTGCGCATGGGCAACACGCTGGGCGGTACGCTCGACGCCATCGTCAAGCGCGGTTTCGGCGATAACCGCGACAACTCCATTCTTCGCGACGGCATGCAGTCGGTGCAGCCGCGCAATTTCACGCCGACGACCGAGCGCATCGAAGTGCTCAAGGGACCCGCGTCGATGCTCTATGGCATTCAGGACCCCGGCGGCCTGATCAACGTGGTGACGAAGAAACCGGAACTGGAGGCCGCGCACTCGGTGTCCGGATTCACCAGCAGCTACGGCGGCGGTGGGGCGCAAGCTGACCTGACCGGTCCAATTGGTACGTCGGGGCTGGCTTACCGGTTTATCGCGGATCATCAGCGCACCGACTATTGGCGCAACTTCGGCTACAACCGGCAGGACACCATCGCGCCGTCGCTTGCGTGGTTCGGCCGCAGCACCACGGTCATGGTGCAGTACGAGCACATGAGCTATGCCGTGCCGATCGACCGGGGGACCATCATCGATACACGCACAGGAAATCCCGTTGCGGTGTCCAAGAAGGAGCGCTTCGACGAGGCCTATAACATCTCGGCCGGCCGTTCCGATGCGCTCAATGTGCGCGTCGATCAGAAGCTCGGCGCGGACTGGACGCTGCATGCGGGTTACGGCTGGAACCGAACCTACTATAACGACCAGCAAGCGCGCATCATCTCGCCGAATTTCACCACGGGCGTGCTGACGCGGCGGGTCGACTCGACCCAGAACGGCGTGCAATCCACGCACAACCTGACCTTGAACCTGGAAGGGAAGGTGACATGGTTCGGCATGCGCCACGACATCCTGACGGGCTTCGACTACATGCGGAACTATCGCGTGCTGGCGGATCTTTATCGGGGGAAGAACAACTCGCAGTTCAATATGTACGCGCCGGTCTACGGACAGTTGCCGGCTACGTATACGCTTTCTGCCGCCGACAGCAACCAGACCGACAAGCTCATCGATCGCGGTGCATTCGTCCAGGACGCCATTCATTTCGGTGACCGATGGATCCTGCTGGGCGGTGTCCGCTATGAAAGCTTCCAGGAGCTGACCGGCAAGGGCCGGCCGTTCGTTGTCGGCTCGACGCAAAGCGACAGCCGCTTCGTGCCGCACGCCGGGCTCGTCTACAAGATCACGCCGCAATGGTCGACCTACGGCAGCTATGGCGAGTCGTTCCGCCCGAACACGTCGATTGCGACGCCCATCGGCACGTTGCCGCCGGAGCGGGCCAAGGCGTTCGAGATCGGCACGAAGCTGGAAACCGACAGGCTTACCGGCACCATGGCGCTCTTCGATATCCGCAAGCAGAACATCCAGACCACCGAGACGATCAACGGCATCAACTACACGCGCAACGCCGGCCGAGCGCGCTCGCGTGGTCTTGAACTCGATGTCAACGGCCAGCTCACCGACCACTGGAGCATGATCGCCAGCTATGCGCTGACCGAGGCGCGTTATCAGGACGATCCGAAGCTCGCTGGCAATCCGCTGCCGAACACGCCGAAGCACCAGGGCGCGTTCTATCTCACCCGCGACTTCGGCAACGTGGAAGTGGGACCCGCGTCCGGTCGCGTGCGCGCAGGCGGCGGCGTGCGGGTGTTCAGCAGCATGGCCGTCGGCGACGGCACCGGCAAGGTCTATCACTTGCCCTACGGCCGTGTCTTCGATGCGTTCGTATCGTGGAATTCGCACATCTTCGGGCAGTACATCGACTGGCAGTTGAACGCGCGGAACCTGTTCAACACGACTTACTACACCGGAAGCTGCTGTACGGGCACGCCGTTTGTCAGTATCGGCGAGAGCCGCCAGGTCATGCTCTCCGCCAGGCTCGACTTCTGAAGATGATCGAAATGCCTATGCGATTCTTGCGCCGTGTCGCGCTGTTTGGTCTGCTGGCGCTGGGCGTAACACAAGCGTCAGGCGGCGCGGAAAATTCCGGTTATCTGATCGACGGTGCGATCCGCACTGCCGGTGCGGAGCACGGCGATTTCATCGTCGATGGATTTAATCGCCTCTACGTGCAGGCGAATCCGGGCGCCACGTTCGCCGCACCGTTGAGCGGGACGAGCAGCGCGATGCCATGGCTCACGTATGGAAAGGTCCTGCTCGCGCTGATGGGACGCACGGCGACCCGGCAGGAAACCGATGCTTATCAGGCCGCGAACGGCGCGCTGCCGCTTGAGATCCGCATCGCGCATACGTCGGACAACGCGACAGAAGACCTCTCATATTCGCTTGGCATTTATGTGAACCGCGCGAATCCGATCGAGAACCTGACGCCGGTTCAGGTCGCGAAGATGTTGTCCGTCGGCAATGCTGGCGGCGACTATTCGCGCTGGGGACAGCTCGGTCTCACAGGCGCCTGGGCGCCGCGCGCGATCCATCCTTACGGCACGCCGGAATGGACGGGCATGGGTGTTTACATGCAAACCACGCATGTGGATGGACGGCCGTTTTCCGCCGCCTACGAACAGCATGGGAGCACCGCGGACATCCTCGTGCGTCTCGCCGACGATCCCGCGGGCATCGCGTTCGCGGGCATCGGCCGTGGCAACGAGCGGTTGAAGCAAGTGGGCATCGTGCCGGTCGATGGCGGTACGCCGATGCGCGGCAGCCGCGACGAAGTCGCGTCCGGCCGCTACCCCTACGGCCGATATCTATACGTGTATGTACGCAAGGTCGCCGGTGAGCCGCTCGATCCGGTGGCGCTCGCGTATTTGCGTCTGGTGCTCTCGCCGGCGGGACAGGCGGTGATCGCTTCGCAGCCGGGCGGCTACATCCCGCTCACGGATCAGGAACGACATGACGAACTGGAGAAACTGAAATGATGCTTGAGGTCACTCGCAATTCGGTTGACCGGCCCACGGCGCGTGCGATGTTATCTTCTGCCGTGCTACACACCAGTTTACTCACCGCGTTGCTCACCGGTTGTGCTACCGGTACGAGCAGCACGACGTCTCTCCCGACGGTCGATGCCGCGCTCCCAACGTATCGGCCGACGCCGGTTCGCATCCCCGATAACGCCCGCTACGTAACGGATTCGGGCGCGATCCGGGTTGGCGGCGCAGAACATGTGCAGTTCATCGTGGAGCGTTTCAACGCGCTGTTCTCGCAAACCCACGCCGACATCCGCTTCGACAACCAGGCAAAGGGCACCACAAGCGCCATCCCGCTGGTCACGTACGGCGTGATTCCGTTCGGGCCGGTGGGACGCGGCATCAATCCCTCGGAAGAGCGGGCGTACAAGGAAGCCGTCGGCGGTGCGCCGATCGAAATTCGCGTGGCCCATGCATCGAACGATACGTCGAAGCATCTCGCCACTTCGCTCGCGGTGTACGTGAACCGCGCGAATCCGCTGGAGCGGCTGAGCGAGGAGCAGGTGAGCAAGATCCTGTCGATCGGCAATGCAAACGGCGACTATTCACGCTGGGGACAACTGGGGCTGGGCGGTGTGTGGGCATCCCGCGCGATCCATCCTTACGGCACACCGGAGCACACTGGCTTCGGCGACTATCTGCAAGCAAACCACTTGCAGCGGCGCAAGCTCGCGCCCGACTCCGAACAGTACGGCGACACGGGCGCGATCCTGCATCGTCTGGAGCAGGACCCTGCCGGCATCGCGGTGGCGGCTATCGGACGTGAAACGAAGAGCATCAAAGCCGTGCCGATTATCGGCAGGAATGGACACACGACAACCGGCACGCCCGCCGAGATCGTCAGCAATGCTTACCCGTATGGGCGCTTTCTCTATTTCTACTTGCGGCGCGTTCCAGATCAGCCGCTCGATCCGCTCGTGGCTGAATACATGCGCATGGTGCTGTCGCGGGAAGGGCAGCAGATCATCGCGTCCCAGGCGAACGGCTATATGCCGCTCTCGGCGGACGAGGCGAGAGCAGAACTCGCCAAGCTGAACTGAGTCGTGTCGATGGACAAACAGGGAACCGGAAAAGTCATGTTGAAGAAGCGCTCCAATTATTCTCGTCGCACCGCTGCGGTTATCGTCGTTTTGACGGGACTTACCACCTGCGCGATTGCCTCAGCGGCCAGCGACCTCGCGGTTCCAGCCCATGCTTCTTATCTGAATCCGGCGGGAGCGGTTGTTATCGCAGGCGACGACAACATGAGCGGACTTCTGCGACAACTCGATCAATTATTCGTGAGAAGTCACCCGCAGTTCAAATTCGATCTCGATCTGAAGGGCGCTTCGGCTGCATTACCCGCACTGACCGCCGATGTCAGCGCACTCGCGCCCATCACGCGCGACGCGTTCGGCGGCGAACGCGCCGCATTCAGGCAGGTTCATGGCCGCGATCCGGTGACGATCCGTATCGGCTACGCGGGATACGGAGTGGGTGAATCGATGCACAATCCCGCATCGGTTTTTGTCAACCAGCGCAATCCGCTGCCGGGTCTGACGCTCACTCAGCTTGCGCAAATTTTCACATCGGGCGCCGAACAGGGCGATATCAATCTCTGGTCGCAGATCGAAGGTGCGACGTTCCCGCCGGAATGCAGCAAGCGGCGCATTCACCTCTACGGTCGACGCGACGACGGCGGCGCGACGACATCCATGCGACAGGCGAAGCTGGGCAATCATCCGTTCGCCGCCACCTATGAAGCCTTCGACACTTCCGATGAGGTCCTGAATGCGGTTGCCGAGGATGTGTGCGGCATTGGTATTGTCGGGCCGAAAGATGCGCCGAAACCGCCGGCAAAAGTGAGAACGCTTGCCCTTGGAACGGAAGCGGGAAAGCTCTTCACACCCACCTACGATAACGTTGCGAAGGGCAAATATCCGCTCGCTTCGTTTGTCCAATTTTACGTGAATCGTGCGGATGGAAAACCGCTGGAACCGTGGATGAAGGCGTATCTGGATACTGCGCTTTCGGACGAGGGGCAGGCGTTGATTGCATCGCCAGTGCTGGTTAAGGGCGGTTTTGTGCCGTTATCGCCGAAGGATCTTCAACGTGAACGTGACAAGCTCAAGTCGATGTAGGACGGAAGGACCTTAACTTCAACAATGATTTCGCTTCATACGAGCAAAGTTAGCGTTGCCGATCAAACGTTCAAAACGAAGTTGTGTAGTTACAGACGCGCTTTTTTCCTCGACGACTCTCGATCAGCCTGATCTGTTCATCAGCTTTTGCAACCCGATTCCGGAGGACGTGTGAACGCGCGGATCCGGTCCGGGCTGCCGCTGGCCGTCCATCGTTGCAGGTTCGATACGTCAGACGCCTGTGCCGGATGCGCTGTTCGTGGTTGTCCGCAGGCGACCGATACGCCGCTCTTCAGTGTGTCCTGGCGCCGTCCGACGTCGCCGGCCGCGCCACCCCGCCCGCAGGACGGAATACGGGCGCTGGCATGCCGCTGACGCGTCCGGGCATGACTGGCGCCTGCATGCCAAGGCCGCGACCGGACGGTACGAAGCCTGGCGCGACGTGCGGCATCACCACAGCGGTTGGCCGCGGCATCGGGTGCGGCATCTGCGCTGGAGGCGCCCGCAGTACTTGAGGCGCCTGTACGTGGTGCACCTGCGGTGACAGAGGTTCCTGTGCGCGCGGCGCCCATACCTGAGGCATCTGCTCATGAGGAACCTGCGGCGTCGGTGGGACCTGCGCGCGGGGCGCCGTCCATACCTGAGGCGTCTGCGCGTGAGGAACCTGCGGTGGCTGAGGTACCTGTGCGCGCGGCGCCGTCCATACCTGAGGCATCTGCGCGTGAGGGACCTGTGGCGCCGGCGTCACCTCTGCGCGGGGCGCTGTCCACACCCGAGGCATCTGCGCATGAGGACCCTGCGGCGCCGGCACCGGAGCCGCCTGCGGATGCGCGCCCCCCGGCATCCCCGCGACGGCCGGCACGGTGCGCGATGAAGGAACGGCCAACGCTGCCGGATTTCCGCGCAAAGCCGGGCGCGCATCCGGCGACGCGGCGTTCGACACAAACCGGCTCTGCACGACCGGGTCGCGGTACGGAACGCCGTGCCGATGCCACGGATCGTGCGTCCACTCGACTCCCGACGGCCGATGGTGGCGGTTCAGATCGGCGAAGCGGTCGCGGTCGAGGTCGACGTGGTGCCGATGCCAGTCACAATGCTCCCAACCCCACAGCGGAACGACTATGGCTACGCTCACCCAGCCGAAGCCGAACGGACCGGGCACCGCGTCGTAGAAGTTATTTGGGAAATAGTAGGGCGGATAAGCGGGATAAGGCCAGGCGCCATAGGCGGTCGTCGGGTTGTAGACCGGAACGTAGACGGTGTCTGCGCTGGCGGGCTGAATCGTGATGTCCTGCCCGACCTGGTTGACCGCCTCCTCCGGTATCGACTGCAGCGTGCCTGCCGCCTGCGCACGCTGGCGAAGGCGCTGGATCGAATCCATGACCGCCGGCTGGCTGGCCAGAAAGGCGTCGCCAATGCGCTCGGTCCACTCGAGGTTGTCATCGAGCATCTTCAGCACCTGCGGAAACGGCACGAGCGACTTCACACTCGGATCCCAGGGCTGCTGCTCGAGCGCGTCAGTCAACTGCCCGCCCTGGAGCGCCGCGTTGCCCGGCTGCTGAACCCAGCGATCGGCTTCGACGACTTCCAGCGGATAGGTCGCCGCCATCAGGATCTGGGCGACCAGCGGATCAGGATAGAGCGCGATCGGCGCGAGCATTTGATCGAACTGCTCTGCCGTCAACGGCGCGGCGGCCTGCGGCGCCGGCTGGACCTCGCTCTCACCATGCACTCCCGATGATGCTCCGAGGATCAGGCTTGCCAGCATCCCGGCGAGAATCCGGAACATGGTGGACTTCATCTTCCCTCCTCGCAAGGCGCGATCCACGCAGATCGGCTGCGGATCGCCCTCGAACCAGACATCGCTGGTCTGTTGTACTTTTGACTCCGTTCGAACGTGCGAATTCGCGAACGCGGGGCTGCTGCCCGGTCGAAATCGTTACCGCTGTTACAGTTCCACGGAAAGAACGATCGGGACGGGTGGCAAATTCCAGCGCCGCCCGCGCGATCGGATTCCAACGCGGGGATTGCGCCGTCGTCAGGGCGATTGCATTGGGAAGTTGGGATGCGCGGTGCGCAGCGTCGAACGCTCGAGGTCGGACCGAATCGTGAGTGACGCCCGGCCTGCGGCGCCCTGCGCGCCGGGTGCCGAAACGAGAGGCGCGCGTCTAGCTACAACTGGTTGTATATGAATGGCACTTCCACGCCGAAAGGGGATCTCCGTTCGGCAAGACAGTGAACGGCGGGTCGATTACGGCCGACCGCATCGGGCAGTAGTCGGCCAATAAGTGGCGCCCGACTCAATCTCGAGGTCGTTTGCCATTAAGTGTGCGAATCGTATTTAAATCTGTCCATCCGTCATGCTTGCGCCGAAGCTCACGCTATTGCCAGTAGTTGCCGGGCCGATAGCTGCGCGCACGGGCAATCACAGTGCTTTTGAAACCGACTGCCCGAGCAGTAGTATTTCGTCAAACTGGGTTATTAATTCGAAACATAAGAGAAATGCCAACGTATAAGAGGGTCCGGGAAATCTGTGAATCCATCGCAAGATCGGTGCTGCAAAACGCGTTCTAACAGAGTCCCGAGTCATTACGTAGGTGATGATAATCCCGATCGCCACCCCCGCGAGTACGTCGGTCGGATAGTGCAAGCCGAGATAAACGCGCGGCAGGCATATAAAGATCGCGGTGTACAAAAGCGCGAGCACGCCGACGCGGCGCCAGACGAGAAAAATTCCTGTCGCGACTGACATCCACAGCATCGCGTGGTCGCTTGGAAAGGAACTCCAGGTGCGCAGTACCGCCTCTCGCAGACCGGCTGATGGAAAGTGCAGGTGCAGTTCGAGGTTATAGATCGGCCGCGCCCGAAATGGCAAGTAATGGGCGAGAAGCCTGCCGATTGCGAGCGCCAGGAGGCCACTCGCAATCGTCGCGATGACCATTTCACGCTCCCATTCACCACGCTGACTGGGTTTGAACCATATCCACCACAAAATGGGTACGAGCACGAAGCCCTTGAATGTATATAGGCCCGCGATAACCCTTATCGCGTGGTTAAGCATGATCGAGCTAAAAGCGATGTGCGTCAGGAAAGTCTGGATTGCTGTATCGAAACTGTTCATTTCGGCACCTCCTCTTAGACTTATAGCTATAAGAATGCCTAGCTTGCGCAAGCTGACGCCCATTTTAACTCAACCACAAGTGAGCCAAGTATGCCACCCTAAAAGTAAGGCAAAAAAATAAAAAACAGAAGCCGGAAAAGAAGTATTAACCATTATCAGAAGTGTGTGCGCTACTCGCCTCACGGTTGCACCGATATGCATCACGGCAGACAGCCAGCATCCGTTCGCGACGGAGGCCGAGGCGTTCATGGCAGGTACAGCTCCTGGGCAGCGGTTAGTCGACGACACGCTCGTCCCGTGAACGTACTCAAGGACTGTGATTTTGAAAGATCTGGGAGCAGCTTCAGAGGCGGGTCGGGTTATCTTGAATCAATGTCCGCTTCGTAGGAGCGGTGAACGTCGCCTTCAGGGTCGCAGCCGATCGCCTGATCATGAGTTTCGAGCTACGTATGCCCATCGCATAAGACAGCATCCGGGCCATGAAGAGATAATCTGCAACCACTCCCAAACGGCCGAAGTTCGACGGGAAGCTGCCGAGCGCACCGACCCCAAATTTTAATGTTGCGGCGCACCCAAAATCATCCTATAACCATCCATATGGATGGCAAGAGGATGGCTAAATGAAAAAAACGGCGTTACCCGACACGACGCGGTCCAAAGGTGGCGACTCGGAAAAAATCACGATCAACCTTGGCCCGGTTGATCTCGGGCAGATCGATCTTCTGGTCGAGGAAGGCTTTTATTCGAACCGGACCGACCTGATTCGCACGGCGATTCGAAACCAGCTCGCGCTGCATGCGCAGGTCGTCCGGGAAACGATTACGCGTCGTGCGCTCGTGCTCGGGCTGCAGCATTTCTCCAGGCAGGATCTCGAGGCGGTACGCGCCGCGCACGAGCGCCTCAACATTCAGGTGCTGGGACTGGCCAGCATTGCCGCCGACGTCTCACCTGAGCTCGCGCTCGCGACCATCGAGAGCGTCGTGGTGCTGGGAGCCTTTCACGCTTCGCCTGCCGTCAAGACGGTGCTCGCCGATAGAATCCTCTAGCCGCGCGACGCCCAACCCGATAACCGGACAAATGCGATGAACCTGAACGAAGGCTTCCTGCACTCAATGCGCGAAGCGATGACTTTGCTGCGTACCCGCGGCCCTGCCGAAGCGACAGCAGTGATACAACGCGCGCTGCGAGGCGAGACCGCTGGCGCGGCGCACGATACCGTGTCGCGTGAGAAGGCGCCGGAACCGGTCATCTTCCCGTTTGCCGAGGCAAAGGCGAAGGAAGCCGCCGCGCATACGGCGCGGGAAGTATGCATCGACGTGGAGGATCGCGGACATTTCAGCACGCTTGCGTATTCGAATGCCGCCGGGCGCCGTCGATATCGGCTGTATGTGCCGGCGGGGGACGCCGGCGAGCCGCTCCCGCTGATTGTGATGCTGCACGGCTGCACGCAGGATGCCGACGACTTCGCGGCAGGCACGCAGATGAATGCGCTTGCCGAGCGGCATCGATGTCTCGTGGCGTATCCGGTACAGCCACGGCAGGCCAATCCGTCGAAGTGCTGGAACTGGTTCAAGCCCGACGATCAGCATCGCGAGCGCGGCGAGCCGTCATTGATCGCAGGCATCACACGCGAGATCATCGCGGCCCACAACGTCGATCCTGCGCGCGTGTACGTCGCGGGCATGTCCGCCGGGGGCGCAATGGCGGCGATCATGATCGCCGCGTATCCCGAGTTGTATGCCGCAGCCGGCGTGCATTCCGGTCTCCCCGCGCGGTGCGCGCACGATTTACCCTCCGCGCTCGCGGCGATGAAAGGCGGCAAACGCCCCCGAGGGGCACGGTGCGCGAAGCGCGATACAGACTCACCGCAACGGCCCATGATCGTCTTTCATGGTGACGCCGATGCCACGGTTCACATAGCGAATGCCACGCGGATCGTGCACGGCTTCGACGCACGGCCGGACGCCGGCAGCGAAGGGCGTCGGGTCGACGCGGGCCGACGTGCCTGTACCGTCTCGCGGCTGGTTTCCAGCGACGGTGTCGATGCGGAGTTGTGGACCATTCATGGCGCGCCGCACGCGTGGGCGGGCGGCAATGCGCGAGGCAGTTACACGGACCCCACCGGTCCGGACGCAAGTGCCGAAATGCTGCGCTTCTTTCTTGATCATCCGCAACGGCAATAATGCGGTTCGCTTGCGTCTGCATACACGTGATTGCGACGGAGTGGCGTCCGTTTTGCATGCAGCAAAGACCTGCCCAGTATCCGCTTTGTCTATGGCGTCAATCGCGACAATGATCTTGTGGGCACGATCTCGGCGACTTCGCGCCACCACCGCTCACCGCGGTGCGGCGCGGCCAGATCCAGCCGCTCTCCCATGCGCGGCGTCGCGAGCGGAATGCCGTGTGCGGCGGCGAGCCCCATCACGCGCTCGAACGGTTCCTGCCAGCGATGCATCGCCAGATCGAATGTGCCGTTGTGAACCGGCGCCAGCCAGCAGCCGCGCAGATCGAGGTGCGCCTGTACGGTTTCGTCGGGCTGCATGTGGACGTAGGGCCATTGGGCGTCGTAGGCGCCCGTTTCGAGCAGCGTCACGTCGAATGGACCGAGCCGCTCGCCGATGGTCCTGAAACCGTCGAAGTAGCCCGTGTCGCCGCTGAAGAACACGCGCAGATCGCCGTCGACGATCACCCACGAGGCCCACAAAGTGCTGTTGCCGTCGAAGAGACTGCGGCCGGAGAAATGCTGGGCAGGTGTCGCGGTGAACGCCAGACCGTCGATCTCGACACCTTGCCACCAGTCGAACTGGCGGACCTTCGACGCATCGATACCCCACTCGATCAGCCGGTCGCCAACGCCCAGCGGCGTCAGAAATACGCTCGTCGTACGGGTGAGCGCGAGCACCGTCTCGCGGTCCAGGTGGTCGTAGTGGTCGTGCGACAGAATCACGCCGCGCAGCGGCGGCAAGTCGGCGAGCGCAATGGGTGGTGCATGAAAACGCTTTGGACCGAAGCGCCGGAACGGCGATGCACGTTCGGCGAAGACCGGGTCGGTCAGCCAGAACTGCCCGCGCAGTTTGAGCAGCATGGTCGAATGCCCGAGGCGATACAGACTGCGGTCAGGCGCCGCGTCAAGCTGTTCGCGCGTCAGCGCGTCGACCGGCAGGGTGCTTGCCGGCGCAGTGCCCTCCGGCTTCCTGAACAACAGATTCCACGCGATGCTCAAGGTCTTGCCGATTCCTTCGGCGGGACGCGGCTTGACGTTACGAAAGCGCTCGCCGTCATGCTGAACTGACGAGTCGAACAATTCACGCCCGCGTCGCGCTGTTGTCAAGCCCAAAGCGCGGCGGATAGAAGCGGTGAACGATGTCATATAAGGCGTCCCGAAACGGAAAGTAGACTGCTCAGTGTAGTTTATTATCGAAAAAAGTAAACTGCCTGGTGTAAAATTTAACGATGAATACCAGTGCCAGCCCGCTACGCCTGACCGACCGCAAGCGCGCCGCCGTGATCGGAGCGGCCATAGAGGAATTTCTCGCCGCCGGCTTCGACGCGACCAGCATGGACCGCATCGCCGCCCGCGCGGGCGTTTCGAAGCGCACCGTCTATAACCATTTTCCGAGCAAGGAAGCGCTATTCGCGGCGATCCTCCGGCAATTGTGGGACTCGAGCGACACCGGCAAGGCGCCCGCTTATTCCGACTCTCAGCCGTTGCGCGCGCAGTTGCTCCAGTTGCTGTTGAAAAAGCTGAGCCTTTTAAACGACGAGGCATTCCTGTCGCTCGCGCGCGTTGCGATCGCGGCAGGCATTCATTCACCGGAGCGCGCGCGCGACATGGTGGCCCGCATGGGCGAGCGCGAAGAAGACTTGACCGTGTGGATACGTGCAGCCGCTGCTGCTGGCCGCCTCAAGACATCGGACCCGACGTTCGCCTCGCAGCAGTTGCAGGGCCTCGTGAAAGCGTTCGCTTTCTGGCCGCAGGTGACGATGGGGCAGCGCCCCCTCAGCAAAGCTGAACAAAAGCAAGTCGCGGAATCCGCCGCCGATATGTTTCTCGCACGCTATGCGTGAGTGGCGTGTACGCAGTCGATGGGGTGGTCTCAGTTTTGCCGGCTTCGCGGCGTCAGTTCGAGCGGACACGGCGACCCGGCGCAACAGCGCCCCGCAAACAGGATTACACTTCAGCCGCATAACAGGGCCGCGGGCACAGCGGCCACAGGAGACAGCATGGACCTCTTCATGTCGATGGAAGCGTTCGTGCGGGCCGCGGAAGCGCAGAGCTTTGCCGGCGCCGCGCGCCAGTTGGGCGTCGCCAAATCGATGGTGACCTCGCGCGTCAAACAGCTCGAAGACCATTTCGGCGTGCCGCTGTTTCATCGTTCGACGCGGGCCGTGCGCCTGTCGGAACTCGGCGAGACTTATTACCGCGAGTGCGCCGAACTGGTCAACAAGGTTCACGAACTGTCCGGACGTTCGCGCGGCGATCCGCAAGCGCTGGCCGGCACGCTCAATGTGCACGTGCTGCCGGGCTTCGCACTCGGGCATTTTTCGCAGACGCTGATCGAATTCCGCGCCGCGTACCCACGCGTGGAATTCGTCGTGACCGTCAGCGACCGGGTCATCGATCCGGTTCAGGAAGGCTTCGATCTGGCGTTGCAAATCTATCCGCCGGCGTCGAACCTGCTGGTCGAGCGGCGTCTGTTTCCAGTACGCGGCGTGCTATGCGCAGCGCCTGGCTACCTGAAGGAAGAGCCGCTGATCGAAACACCGCTGGATTTGCTGCGGCACGACTTCGCCCGCTATTCGTACTACCCGTGGGGCGACAAGTGGCCGCTGATGCGCGGCAACGAGTGCTTCGAAATCGCGCTGAATCCGGTGCTGAAAACCAATAGCGTGCATCTGCTGCTGGAGTTCGCGCGAGCCGGCGCAGGCGTCGTTTATTTGCCGACCATGGTCGCCGCCGCCGATCTGTTGGAGCATCGTCTCGAACGGGTGCTGCCGGAGTACGCGGCGCCGCCGCTGTGGCTGTCGGCGGTGTATCCCGCCTCGCACCGCTCGACCACCAAGGTCAAGGCTTTCGTCGACTTCCTGCGCGCGCGCTATCTGCGCGAGCCGCAGTGGGACAAGGCGCTCGGCATTGCGCCGCCGGACGACGAGACCAAAAGCGTCGGCGAGGAACTGGCCGAAGACTGAGTTCAGCCGGACGCCCGTCCGGGTTCGCCACCAGGTAGTTTCCCTGGCGGGATTCTGATGCACCTAGGGTTCGCGTTTCCCGACCCTCGGAACATTGCTGTTGCGCCTGCCGCCACTTAATCTTCGATGCAAGCAACGCATTCGTAGATCAACTGGAGGCAGACATGCAACAGACCTGGTTCGGCAGCCTGGACAATTTTCGGAAGGGCTCCATCGAAATCATCAAGGGCAAACCGGAGCACTACGCCATGTCGAATGTGTTCGACGTGGCGAGCCGCGCTGAGCCCTATGAGAAAGTCGTCGTCGGCAAGAATCTCAAGTACGTGATCGAGACGCTGCGCGCGGAAGGTTCGTCGCCGTGGTTCGCCGCGTCGCATGACGAGTTCGCGGTCGTGCTCGACGGCGAGATCGACGTCTACTTCATCAAGCCGTCGGACGGTCCGCTGGTCGACACGCGGACCGAAGGCAGCGTGCGGCTCGAAGGCCAGCCGCCGGGCCAGGCGATGGGCTACGTGCGGCTACGCCGCGGCCACCAGGCGCTGCTGCCCGCGGGCGCCGCCTACCGCTTCGAAGCGGTGACGAAAGGCGTGCTGCTCGTGCAGACGATCCTCGGACGCTATTCGGTCGAGAAGTGGGCCGACATCTGCATCCACTGATTCCCGCTACACGATCGATCCTCTTCTGGAGCCCGTCATGGACAAAGCCAGCACCCTGCAAAACGTTACCGCGAGCGAGGCCGATCCGGTCACCGGCTATCGCGTGTTCCGCCTCGGCGATTTCGAATTCAGCCGCGACGCCTATTTCGCCACCGTCAGATGGCCCGCCAAAGGCCAGATCCGCTCGCACCAGATGCACGCCGACGACTTCCTGCGCGCGATGATGCGCGATGTGGCCTGGGGCTTCTTCTACGGCTGGGTCAACTTCGACGAAGTGATCGGCACGCGCAATCACTACGGCAAGGTCGACATGTACGCCGGCGCGTATAACGCGAACCTCAAGGAAGCGGGTGTCGACCACATGCAGCAGTTCGACACGCCGCTCATCATGGCGACCTTCAAGGCGATTCTGAAGGACTGGGTCAACGAAGGCTTCGATCCGTTCGCCGCGCCCGAAGAAACCGGCTCCGCGTTCGGCACGAAACACGGCGACAACATCGCGGCGATCGAGCGCACGCGGATCGCGACCAGGCGCATGCCGGGCCTCGAAGGCGACTCGCCGTTGCGCGACGACTTGCCGGTCAACCGCCAGTTCGCCGATGTGGTCCAGGATGAACCGGAGATTCACGCGGAGCCCGGCTTCGAGAACGCGCTGCATGCGTTCAGCCTCTTCAAGTATCTGTCGCGCTCGGACGTGACGTGGAATCCGTCGGTCACTTCCGTGTGTCAGCAAAGCCTGTTCTGTCCGACCACCGAGGAATTCGTGCTGCCGGTGTTTCATGGCAACGACCGCGTCGAGTGGTTCCTGCAACTGTCCGACCAGATCATCTGGGATGTCGCGGATAAGGACAGCGGCGAGCCGCGTGCGCGCATCACGATGAACGCGGGCGATATCGCCGCGATGCCGGCCGACATTCGCCATAAGGGCTACTCGCAGAAGCGTTCGATGCTGCTGGTGTGGGAGAACGCCACGCCCGATCTGCCGAAGCGCTACGAAAGCGGCGAACTGCCGCCGTATCCGATCCAGATGTAACTCGCCGGCATTCCCCCCGATCGCTGATCGAACGGCGCCGGACTGCCGGCGCCGCGGGGGATGTCAAGTCCAGGTTTTACTTGCGCGGGACTGATATGCAAACGCAACTCTTCATCGGCGGCCGCTTCGTGCCGGCTGCCAACGGCGAAACGCTCGCCTCCCTCAATCCGCACGACAACTCGGTGATCGCCGAAGTCGCGATGGCCGGACCCGCCGACGTCGACCGCGCTGTCGCAGCGGCGAAAGCGGCGTTTCCGAAGTGGAGCAATCTTGCCGCGATGGAGCGGGGGCGCCTGCTGCTCAAGCTCGCCGACGCGATCGAAGCGAACGCCGACGCGCTCGCACGCCTCGAATCGCTCGACACCGGCCACCCGATTCGCGACACGCGCAATCTCGACGTGCCGCGCACCGCGGCCACGTTCCGCTATTTCGGCGGTATGGCCGACAAGTTCGAAGGTTCGGTGATTCCGGTCGAGCAGGGTTTTCTGAACTACCTGACGCGCGAGCCGGTGGGTATCGTCGGGCAGGTGGTGCCGTGGAATTTTCCGCTGATGTTCACGAGCTGGAAAATGGCGCCCGCGCTCGCGGCGGGCAACTGCGTGATCATGAAGCCCGCCGAACTCACGCCGCTGTCGAGCCTCGCGATTGCCGAGCTGATGGCGGAAGTGGGCTTCCCGGACGGCGTCGTCAATATTCTGCCGGGTTTGGGGCAGGTGGCGGGCCAGTACATCGCCGAGCATCCGGAGATCAGCAAGGTCGCTTTCACCGGCTCCACAGCGGTGGGCCGCAAGATCGTGCAGGCGTCGAGCGGCAATCTGAAGAAGGTGCAGCTCGAACTCGGCGGCAAGGGCGCGAACATCGTATTCGGCGACGCCAATATCGACGCCGTCGTGCAAGGCTCGGCGTTCGCGATCTTCCACAACCAGGGGCAGGCGTGTATCGCCGGCTCGCGGATGATCGTGCATGAATCGATCGCCGACGAAGTGCTCGAGAAATTCGTTGCGCTCAGCCGCACGATCAAGATCGGCAATCCGCTCGATCCGTCGACGGAAATGGGCCCGCTCACGTCGCGCCAGCATCGCGACCGCGTGCTGTCGTTCGTCGATGTCGCGCGCGAGCAGGGCGGCCGCGTGCTGGCGGGCGGCAAGGCGCCGGACGACACTGCGCTCGCGAACGGCTGCTATGTCGAACCGACCATCGTCGACGCGAAGCCCGAGCATCGGGTGTCGCAGGAAGAAGTGTTCGGCCCGTTCATGACCGTCACCCGATTCCGCACCGACGAAGAAGCGCTCGCCATCGCGAACGGCACCGAATACGGTCTCGGCGCCGGTCTCTGGACACGCGATTTGCAACGCGCGCATCTGCTCGCTCGCGAGATTCGCGCCGGCATGGTGTGGATCAACTGCTACAAGCGCGTGAGCCCCGCGTCGCCGTTCGGCGGCGTCGGCGCGAGCGGCTATGGCCGCGAGATGGGTTTCGAAGCGATGCGCGAATACACGCAGCCCAAGTCGGTGTGGGTCAACGTGGATGCGCAGATTCCGCCTTACTACCCGCGCTGAACCGCCATGGAACCGTTCATCTACAACGGCTTGCCGTCGCGCGTGATCTTCGGCGCGGGCAGCCTCGACCAGCTCGGTCGCGAGATCGGTTTGCTCGGCGCGACGCGGGCGATCGTGCTGTCCACACCCCAACAGCGTGCACAGGCCGAAGCGCTGGCCGCAAGTCTCGGCGCGCGAGCGGCGGGGGTCTACGCAGAAGCCGTGATGCACGTGCCGGTCGAAACGGCTCGCGCGGCACGCGAGTTTGCCGCACAGGTCGGCGCCGATTGCGCGATCGCGATAGGCGGTGGTTCGACGACGGGTCTCGGCAAGGCGATCGCACTCGAAACCTCACTGCCGATCATCGCGATTCCGACCACCTACGCCGGTTCCGAGATGACGCCGATTTACGGTCTCACCGAGGGCGGCGTCAAGAAGACCGGTCGCGATCTGCGTGTGTTGCCGAAGACGGTGATCTACGACCCCGCGTTGACGACGTCGCTGCCGCCGGGGTTATCGCTCACGAGCGGTATCAACGCGATCGCCCACGCCGCGGAAGGGCTCTATGCGCAGGACGCGAATCCGATCATCAGTCTGATGGCGGAAGAGGGCATCCGCGCGCTCGGCCAGGGTTTGCCCCGCGTGATCGAGCAACCGGGCGATCTCGCCGCGCGTGGCGACTGCCTGTACGGCGCATGGTTGTGCGGCGCGGTGCTCGGCAGCGTCGGCATGGCCTTGCATCACAAGCTGTGTCATATGCTCGGCGGCACCTTCAATCTGCCGCACGCGGAGACGCACACCATCGTGTTGCCGCATGTGCTCGCCTACAACCGCGAGGCCGCGCCTGACGCGATGCAGCGTATCGCTTGCGCCTTGCACGCCGGCGATGCCGCGCAAGCCGTGTTCGACCTCGCTCGCGATCACGGCGCACCGACTGCGCTGAAAGACATCGGTCTCACCGCAACCGATCTCGACGTCGCGCTCGGTCTCGCGTTGAAGAACCCGAACCCTTACTGGAATCCGCGGCCGGTCGAGCATGCGCCGCTGCGGGCGTTACTCGAAGCGGCTTTCGACGGGCGGCGACCGATTTAGCGCGCTCGATCCCGCTCGATCCCATTCATATAAAAAATTCAGGAGACAACCATGGACGCATATTCCTTCGATGCGAGGCGCCGCCGCTTCGTCACACTCGCGGCAGGCGGCGCGTTCGCCGCCACGGCCTCGGCATTCTCGCCGCTGGTATTCGCCGCCGGTCCACGCACGCTGAAAATCGGCTACGTGTCGCCGCAAACCGGACCGCTCGCGCCGTTCGGCGAAGCGGACCGCTTCACGATCCAGCAGATGCAGACGGTGCTGAAAAACGGCATCGCGATCGGCGGCAAGACGTATCCGGTGTCGATCGTCGTCAAGGACAGCCAGTCGAATCCGAATCGTGCCGGCGAGGTCGCCAACGATCTGATCCTGAAGGACAAGGTCGACATCATGCTGGTGTCCGGCACGCCCGAGACCGCGAATCCGGTCAGCGACGCGTGCGAGCTGAACGAGATGCCGTGCGTGTCGACGGTGGTGCCGTGGCAGCCGTGGTTCTTCGGCAGAAAGGGCGATCCGAAGAAGGGTTTTCGCTTTACCTATCATTTCTTCTGGGGACTGGAGGACGTGATCGCCGTCTACACCGGCATGTGGCAATCGGTGCAGACCAACCACAGCGTCGGCGGCCTGTTCCCGAACGATGGCGACGGCAACGCATGGGGCGACGCAAAGCTCGGCTTTCCGCCGGTGCTCGCACAAAAGGGTTTCACGCTGAAGGACCCGGGCCGCTTCCAGAGCATGACGCAGGACTTCTCCGCGCAGATTTCGTCGTTCAAGCAGGCGAATGCGCAGATCGTCACGGGCGTCGTGATCCCGCCGGACGCGAAGAATTTTCTGGTGCAGGCGCGCCAGCAAGGTCTGAAACCCAAGGTCATTTCGATCGGCAAGGCGCTGCTGTTTCCGACCTCTATCGAAGCGCTGGGCGATCTCGGCGAGGGCCTTTCCACTGAGGTGTGGTGGTCGCCGTCGCATCCGTTCAAGTCGTCGTTGACGGGGCAAAGCGCGCGGCAGCTCGCCGACGACTACGAACGCGTCACGTCGAAGCAATGGACTCAACCGATCGGCTTCGCTCATGCGTTGTTCGAAATTGCCGTCGATTCGTTAAAGCGCGCGAAAGACGTCGATTCGAACGAAGCGATTCGCGACGCGGTGGCGTCGACGCAGCTCGATACGCTGGTCGGGCATGTCGCGTGGGGCAGCGGGCCGGTGAAGAATGTCGCGAAGACGCCGCTGGTGGGCGGGCAATGGCGCAGTGCACAAGGATCGGGACAGAAGCATCGCTTCGATCTCGCGATCGTCAACAACCAGCTCGCGCCGAGCGTGCCGCTGTCCGGCCCGCTCAAGCTGATCGCGTGACTCGATAGCGGAGAGGGACGATGAACCCAGTTCTCAGACTGACCGGCGTATCGAAGCGCTACGGCGCGCTACAGGTGACCGACGACATCAGCTTCGCCGTCAAACGCGGCGAAACCTACGGCATCCTCGGCCCGAACGGCGCCGGCAAGACCACGCTGTTCAATCTCGTCAGCGGCGACGTGCGGCCCGATCAGGGCAGCGTCGAATTCGACGGCGCGGATGTGAACCACTTGCCGCCGCATCGGCGTTGCGCCGCCGGAATCGGCCGCTCGTATCAGGTACCGCGGCCGTTCGGCGGCATGACGGTGTTCGAGAACCTGCTGGTCGGCGCGACCTTCGGCGGTGAACTGGCCGAGCACGCCGCCTACGGCGTTTGCATCGACGTGCTCGAACGCACGGGCCTCAAAGCCCGTGCCAACCAGTTGGCCGGCACGCTCGGGCTGCTGGACCGCAAGCGCCTCGAACTGGCCCGCGCGCTCGCGACCCAGCCGCAGCTGCTGCTGCTCGACGAGATCGCCGGCGGCCTGACTGAACCCGAAACGCACGAACTCGTCGACGAGATTCGCCGCGTCAAGGAGCGCGGCGTGACGATCGTGTGGATCGAGCACGTCGTGCATGCGCTGCTCGCGGTGGCCGACCGGCTGCTCGTCATCAACTTCGGCAAACGGTTGGCCGAAGGCGCGCCCGCCGCCGTGATGGACAACCCCGAAGTGCGGCGCGTGTATCTCGGACTGGAGGCATGACCATGTCGGCATTACTGGAGACTCGCGCGCTGAGCGCGTTTTACGGCGACTTCCAGGCGCTGTTCGGCATCGACGTGACGGTCGCGCCGGGCGAGGTGATCGCGCTGATCGGCTCGAACGGCGCGGGCAAATCGACCTTCCTGAAATCGGTGGCGGGTCTGCTGCGCCCGCGTGCCGCCGGGCAGATCCTGTATCGCGGCGAGCCGATCGGCGGCGCGGCTGCGGCGGGCATCGTCGGCAAGGGCATTGCGCTGGTGCCGGAAGGACGGCGCCTGTTCGCGAGCTTGAGTGTCGAAGAAAACCTCCTGCTCGGCGCGTTCTGCAAACGGCCGGGGCGCTGGAACCTGCAAAGCGTCTACGCGCTGTTCCCCGTGTTGCAGGAGCGCCGTCATCACGCAGCCTCCGCGTTGTCGGGCGGCCAGCAGCAGATGGTCGCGATTGGCCGCGCGCTGATGAGCAATCCCGATCTGCTGATGTGCGACGAACTCTCGCTCGGCCTCGCGCCGGTGATCGTGCGCGAGATCTATGCGGCGTTGCCCGCGATCGTCGCGGGTGGCATGAGCGCGATCGTCGTCGAGCAGGACGTGCAACTGGCGCGCCGCGTGTCGTCGCGTTTCTATTGCTTCCAGGAAGGACGTGTGTCGCTGGCGGGCATATCGGCCGAGGTGTCGGACGAGGCGATCACGCAAGCGTACTTTGGAGCGGTGGCATGACTACCTTCTTCAATATCGTCGTGCAAGGCGTGCTGCTCGGCGCGCTGTACGGGCTCTTCGCGATGGGGCAGTCGCTGGTGTTCGGTGTGATGCGGTTGACCAACACCGCGCACGGCGATTTCATCGTGCTGCTGGTGTTCGTGCTGTTCGCGTTGACGAGCTTCGCCCATCTGCCGCTTGCCGCGACACTCGTGCTGCTGCTCGTGATCGCGTTCGGCGCGGGTTATGCGGTGCAGTACGCGATCCTCAACCGGGTCAGCAGCCGCGATCCGCTGCCTTCGCTGATCGTCACGTTCGGTTTGTCGATCGTGATCCAGAACGTGCTGCAGCAGGTGTTCTCCGCCGATCCGCGTTCGGTCGCAACAGGCAGCTTCGAGTCGAAGAGCATCGCGCTCGCGGGGGGCATCACGCTCGGCTATCTGCCGCTCATCACGCTGGCGGCGACGGTTGCGCTCGCCTTCGCGATGCAGTGGCTGTTCGGCCGCACGCCGCTCGGCCGAGCGTTTCGCGCCACCTCGGACGACCGCGAGATCGTGCAACTGATGGGCGTTTCGTATCGCCGCACCTATGCGCTGGCGATGGGCATCGCCTTCGTGCTGATCGCGCTCGCCGCCGCGCTCTATTCGATGCGCACCGCAGTCTCGCCGACCGACGGCCCGGCGTTGCTGCTGTACGCGTTCGAAGCGGTGATCATCGGCGGGATGGGCTCGTTCTGGGGCACCTGCATCGGCGGCATCGCGCTCGGCATCGCGCAGCAGGTGGGCTTTTATTTCGATCCCGGCTGGGGCATCTGGCTCGGCCACGTGGTGTTTCTCGGCGTGCTGGTGGCGCGGCCGCAGGGCTTGCTGCCCAAAACCGCATAGAGGTTCGACATGACCATGCAATTGAACATGCCCGCAGCGGGTTTCGAAGTGCGGCGCGCGACCCGCGCGAGCCGGGTGGCGGCGATCGTGCTCGTGCTCGTCGCGCTGGCGGTGGCGAGCGCGCCGTGGTGGGCCGGGCGCGACGCGATGCGCGATTTCGTGCAGCTCGCGTCGTATCTGGTGTTCGCGCTGATGTGGAACCTGCTGGCGGGTTATGGCGGGATGGTGTCGATCGGGCAGCAGGCGTTCTTCGGAATCGGCGGCTACGGCATGCTAATCCTCGCGAACTATTGCGGCATCTCGCCGTTCGTCGCCGTACCGGTCGCGGCGCTGATTGCGACGATCGTGGCGATTCCCGTATCGCTGGTGGCGTTCCGGCTGGAAGGCGGCTACTTCGCGATCGGCACATGGGTGATCGCGGAGGTGTTCCGGCTGACGGTGGCGAACGTGTCGGTGCTCGGCGGCGGCTCCGGCACGAGCCTGACCGCGCTGCAGGGCGTGCCGCGCGCGCTGCGCGAATCGCTGACGCTTTGGCTCGCGCTGGCCATCGTCGCGGCGGCGCTCGGGTTGCTGTATCTGTTCCTGCGCTCGAAAGCCGGCCTCGCATTGACCGCGATGCGCGACAATGCAGTGGCAGCCAGCAGTCAGGGCGTCGACGTGAAGCGCGTGCGGCTGATCGTGTATCTGGTGTCCGCGTGCGGTACGGCACTAGCCGGCGGCCTGTATTTCGTCGGCAACCTGCGCATTTCGCCCGATGCCGCGTTTTCGGTGAACTGGACCGCGTTCGGTATTTTTATCGTGATGATCGGCGGTCTCGGTACGCTGGAAGGACCGATCGTCGGCGCGCTGATTTTCTTCGTGCTGAACCGGTTCCTGTCCGACTTCGGCACCGGGTATCTGATCGGACTCGGCGTGCTGGCGATCGTCGTGACCCTGTTTTTTCCGCAGGGCCTGTGGGGCTTCGTATCGCGCCGCTATGGCCTGCAATTGTTCCCGGCGCAACGGCGCGTCGTGTTTGTCGATGCCGGTTCATCGCAGCAGATTTCGCATCACGGCGCTTCGGCCGATTCCGTCGACGCGCAGCCGGCTCCCCACCGCGCATGAAGCACATGAGGTCGATCATGAATGACGAAACCATCCATCCGTTGACGCAGAACGTGCTCAAGACGTTTGCCGGTTGCACCGATCCGCGTCTGAAGCAGATCATGACCGCGCTGGTCGAACACCTGCACGCGTTTGCCCGCGAAGTAGAACTGACCGGCGACGAATGGCGCCGCGGCATCGAATTTCTCACCGCCACCGGCGACAAGTGCAGCGGCATCCGCCAGGAGTTCATCCTGCTGTCGGACACGCTCGGCCTGTCGATCATGGTCGATGCGATCAACCACGGGAGCGAGGGCGACACCACCGAGAGCAGCCTGCTCGGCCCGTTCTATCGCGAGGGCGCCAGGAATGAAGCATTCGGCGCCAACATCGCGCGCACCGAAGGCGAACCGGCGCTGTTCCACGGCCGCCTCGTCGACGAGCGCGGCGCGCCGGTGGCCGGCGCGCTGATCGAGGTATGGGAAACGGCGAACAACGGCATGTACGAAGGCCAGGACCCCGATCAGCCCGAGAGCAATCTGCGCGGTAAATTCCGCTCACGGCCGAACGGCGAATACGCGTTCAGAACCATCAAACCGACCAGCTATCCGATTCCGAGCGACGGTCCGGTCGGAAAAATGCTGATGGCGACCGGCCGTCATCCGATGCGGCCCGCGCACGTTCACTTCCTGATCGAGGCGACCGGCTACGAAACGCTGACCACTGCGCTGTATTCCGCCGGCGACCCGTATGTCGAATCCGATGCGGTGTTCGGCGCAAAGCCGTCGCTCGTGATCGACTATGTGCCGAACAGCAGCGCGGCGGCGGCAAAGGAGTGGGACTTGCCGAGCCCGTTCTTCGAAGTGAAGCGCGACTTTGTGCTGTCTTCACGGCGCGCTTGAGGAACCGGGTCATGAACGCGGCGAGTCCCGAACCTCGAGCGGATTTCCTGTGTTCGCTCGACGACATTCCTGACGGCGGCGCGCTCGAGATTGCCGCTGAGCAATCCGGCGCGCCAGGTGTCATCGTGTTGCGCCGCGGCGATCTGGCGTGGGCCTACCGCAACGTGTGCCCGCACTTTTCGATTCCGCTGAACTACGAGCCGAACACGTTCTGGGCCTATGACGCCGAATTGCTGATGTGCGCGCATCACAGCGCGATGTTTCGCTTCGAGGACGGCCTGTGCATCGACGGCCCTTGTCAGGGCGCGGCACTCACGGCCGTCGACATTCGCATCGAGCACGGGCAAGTATTCAGCGACGGCTGTGACGATTCTGCGCAAGCAAGCCGACGGACGCTGGCTGCTAGTGCGCGGCCAACCTGATGACGACGCAGGCATGATGGATGCGCACGCAGCGGTTGCGTTGCGTCGAGCACGCTCGTGCGGCGTCAGCGCGCCTAACGCGTCTCATGCGTCTCATGCGTCGATTGCCCGATCTGATGCTCGTTGCAGACGACTGCCGTGAGTAACATGGGAATGACCTGGTGCACAATCGCGTCGCTGCCGGCCTGGCGCACGCGTGTTTCTACTGTCTCGACCGGCCCCGACACCACGGCACCATAAAGGGGCGCTGCAATCGCAGCGCCGCTTCCTTTCTTGAAGATCGTGTCGTCCCGCTCGAAACCGATGACGGCATAGACTCGAAAGCCGAACACCGTCAGATCGCTGCCGTGAGCCGGCCGAAACGCATTGACCGAATTATTCTCGACACGCATCGGATTCGAATCGATGAATTGCCCGTTCTCCAGCGACATGATGAATGTGTGAGGATTCGATCTGCAGTCGAACTCGCTATCAAGCGGATGGGCGTGCGCCACCACCGACCAGAGGGTCGCGCGCAGTGCAGTGAGCATGACTAGAGCGATGCGAAGGTGCGTTTTCATGCCGGATGGGCGAGCACCTGGTCCGGTCGCTCGCCGACTCGTGTCGGAAATAGCAATTTCTCATATTCGCCGGATTTGTGCCTTCGCAAAGTGTGCGCTGACGCTCTTTGCGGGCCAGCTTGAGGGGGCGCGGCGCCGGGGCGCCGGGGCGCCGGGGCGCAATAGGCAGGCGCGCCGCAGCGATGAACGCCGAAATTCAGCATTGCACGAACCGCGAGAACACCCGCGCTGCGGCCTCGGTCATTGCCGCCTACCGAGAACGACTGGTTGGTAAAGCCATCGCGGTTCACCTGTACAACTAGGTGAAATCACTGATGTACGGGATTGGACATGTTTCTGCTAGAACGTATCCTTGCTGCGCAGGATGTAGCCAAGACCACGCAATGTCATGATCTGCGCGCTCGACGTGCTGAGGTGCTTGCGCAAACGGTGGATATAGAGGTCGATGGCGTCCGCGCTCAGCTCGTCGCCGAAACCGGACATGCTCTCCATCAAGGCCGCCTTCGAAACCGTCTTGCCCTGTCTTGCCATCAGGGCCTCGAGAATGGTGTGCTCGCGGCGTCGTAACACCAGTGGCGTGTTGTCGAGGAGGAATACGCGCGTGCCGGCCAGGTACTGCAGGTCGCCGCAAACGAGGACGTCCGGCATGCCGCCCGATTGCCGGCGAATCAGCGTCTCGATACGCGCGACCAGTTCACGTGCATCGAATGGCTTGACGACATAGTCGTCAGCACCCGCACTGAAGCAATCGAGCTTGTCGTCTGTCGAGCCATATGCCGTCAGCATCAATACGGGCACCTTGTCGCCGCGACGGCGTAACCGCGCCAGCACTTCCTTTCCGTCCATGCGGGGCAGTCGGATATCGAGCAGCACCGCGTCGTAGCGTTGAGCCGTGAGCACCACATCCGCGCGTTCACCGTCGGGGACGCAATCAATCGTGAAGTTCTGATTGCGCAGCAAGTTGACAATCCAGTGTGCGAGTTCAGCGTTGTCTTCCACGAGCAGCAGCTTCATCGCGTTTCCTCACTTGCGCTACGCACGGGCAAACCGTGGCGCCGAGGCTCATGGGCTCGACGTCCACATCCCGGGCGAACACGCGGACGGCTTCACGCACACACTGGAATGCATTGCCGACTACCACGAAGTTGCCGGTACGAAGGCGGTACCGGCATGGCATCGGGGTCAGGCGGCACGCGACACGCAACAACGGTCGGTAAGCGCCGGTTTATTTCGCGCTGACAAACTCGTTGGTATAGGTTTTCCCCAGCTCGACACGCTTGCCCTTGACCGACGGATTGAACGCCGACAAGACCTTGAGCACGGTGGCCGGGCCGTCGGCCGGCATCTTGCCGTCCGCGGTGTACATCGGCAGCGAAGCCTTCAGCGCGCTCACGTAGAGCGGCTTGTCCTTCTGATAGTCGTCGGGCATCTTCGCGGCGATTTCTTCCGCACTGTGCGTGTGGATGAACTGCATCGTGCGAACGAACGCGTGCGCGAGCTTCGCTGCTTCAGCCTTGTGCGAATCGGCCCATGCCGCCTGCACATAGAGGCTCGACGCCGGGTAGGTGCCGCCCAGCGCCGCCTTCGTGCCCTCGACCGAGCGCATGTCGACCAGCACCTTGGCGTCGCCGGACTTCTGCAACGCCGAAACCGTAGGTTCGGTCGTCATGCCCGCGTCAATGCGGCCCTGCTTGATTGCCGCGATGAAGCTGGCGTCGGCGCCCACCGGCAGCATCGTGTATTCCGTCGACTGGATGCCGTGTTGTCCGGCGAGGTATTGCGTGAGGAAGCTGGTCGACGAGCCGAGGCCCGTCACGCCAAGCGTCTTACCCTTCACGTCGGCCATCGATTTGATCGTATCGGCGGCTTTGGTCGATACCAGCTCCACCTCGCCCGGCACCTGCCCGAACACCACGATCGCCTTGACGTCCTTGCCTTTGGTTTGCAGATCGATCGTATGGTCGTAGAAGCCGACCACCGCCTGGACAGCACCCGCCAGCAGTTCGTTTTCCGCGTCGACACCGGCCGGCTGCGACAGCAGTTCGACGTCAAGCCCTTCGTCCTTGAAATAGCCGAGCTGTTCGGTCAGGCGTGCCGGCAGGTAGATCAGCTTCGTGATGCCGCCCACCATGATGGTGATCTTGCCGCTGTCCGCCGCCGTCGCCTGCTGCGAGGCAAGGCCGAACAGCAGGCTGGAAGCGATGGCGATATGGCGCAGCGTGCGAACGCTCGGGGTCATCGATAGTCTCCGTTATTGTTTCTGGCGGCGGGATGCCGCCTGTCGGTCTGCTTTGACGGAGCGATTCTAGGTGAGCGAATCCTTCTCCCGGCTTTCACTGAGGTCCATGCCCGATACGGGATTTCCACTAGCAGCCGCTTGAGTTGACCCACGGTCACGACTTCACCCGAACGATGAAATAGCGCGATCGCTTCGTTCGTTTAAGTTCTGCGCGAACCCGCTTTCAGCACCCGCGGCACGGGACTCTCACCGTGCCGATTCGTAGCGGCCGGCTTTTTCCCGCTCAACCGCGCGGAGCGTCCGCGGCCGGCGTGAGCCCGACGAATGCCGGGTTGAGGTCCGCGATCCTTTCGCATCCCAGCAACTGCATCGCAATCAGCATCTCGCTCATCATGAGCGTCAGCACCTCGCTGACGCCGTCGGCGCCTCGCGCGGCGAGTCCATACAAAGGGGCGCGCCCCAGCAGAACGCCGCGTGCGCCTAGCGCGGCCGCTTTCAACGCATCGCTGCCGCGCCGCACGCCGCCGTCGATAAAGACATCGAGCCGGCCGTCGACCGCCTCGGCGACCTGCGGCAGTATTTCGAGCGGCGCAAACGTGCTGCCCAATTGCCGCCCGCCGTGATTGGACAGGACGATGCCGTCGGCGCCGTGACGCAGCGCCAGCAACGCATCGTCGACGCCCTGGACGCCTTTGACGATCAGCTTGCCATCCCAATGCCGCCGCAGCCACGCAAGATCCGTCCACGACAGCGTCAAATCCATCTGGCGGCTCAGCATCGCGGCGTGACGGGCCAGGTCGTTGCGCTCGCCGACACTCTTCGCGATGTTTTTTAGCGCCGGCGAGCCGTGCCGCAGCATGTGCCAGCACCACGACGGATGCGTCAGGCAATCGACGATCAGCTTCGGCGAGAGCCGCAACGGCAAGCGGAAGCCGTTGCGTGTGTCGTGGTCGCGCTTGCCGTGCACGGGCACGTCGACGGTGAGAACGAGCGTCGAGTAACCGGCGGCGCGCGCGCGGCGCATCAGATCTTCCGCAATGCCGCGATCTTGCTGAACATACAACTGCATCCACAGGTCGCCCCGCGGCGCGGCCGCGCGCACATCCTCCAGCAAAGACGTCGACGCCGTCGACAACACAAACGGCAAGCCCGCCGCGCTCGCGGCCTGCGCGAGCAATTCATCGGCGCGCGGCCAGAACAGACCGTTCAGGCCGGTCGGCCCGACGATCAACGGCGCGGCCGCGGCGTGTCCGAAGAATTGCGTCGCGCTCGAACAGCGCGAGACGTCGGTCAACACGCGCGGCTTGAAGAGCCAATGCCGATACGCTTCGCCATTGCGCCGTAACGCGTCGCCGTCCTCGGCGCCGCCGTCGAGATAGTCGAAGGCGAGACGGGGCAGGCGCGTGCGGGCGGCTAACCGGTAATCGGCGACGCATGAATACATGAACACTCCCGGCGTCTCGCGCGCCTCGGTTAGTCCTTCAGTTGAGCAATTCGATTGCATTACAATCGAGATAACCGTCATGCAATCTCTTTGAGGCCATTCACCGCCATGTCAGAACGCGCCTCCGGCAGATCCCGTGAACCCCGCGAGCCGGCCAGTTCGCGCTCGTCGCTTTTCGTCGGCTCGACCGAGAAAGCCTTTCAGGTGCTGCATGCGTTCGACGGTCCGAACCGGCACATGACGCTCGTCGATATCGCCCGCGTGTCAGGTCTCGACCGCAGCGCCACTCAACGCGTGGTCCATACGCTCGAGGTGCTCGGCTATCTGTACCGCGTGCCCGATACGCGCAACTACGGACTGACCACCAAGGTGCTGCAGTTTTCGTACAACTACGTGCGCGCCAACGAACTCATCGACAAGGCGTCGCCGTATCTGCTCGACATCAGCCGGCGGCTCGGCGAAACCACCAATCTGCTGGAACTCGACGGCCATGAAATCGTGTTCGTCGCGCGCTTTCCCGGTCAGCATCTGGTGAACATCGACATCGTGGTCGGCGCCCGTTTGCCGGCCATGTTCACCGCCGCCGGCATCGCGATTCTGTCGCGTCTGTCCGACGAGCGCGTGCGCGAAATCCTTGCGCAAACCCGCCTCGATCCGCTCACGCACTACACCGAAACCAATCCCGACAAGCTGCTGGAGCGTGTGCGCAAAGTCGCGCGGCGCGGCTACGCGGTGATCGAAAACGAAACCGTGCTCGGCGACATTTCGGTTGCGGCGCCGGTCACGGATCACGGCGGCATGGGCGTGGCCGCGATCAACATCTCGGTGCCGACCTCGCGCTGGTCGCGCGAAAGGGTGGAAGCCGAACTGGCGCAGCACGTGCAGGTCGCCGCGACTTCGATCTCGAAGTCGCGGCTCACAGGCTATCAGCGCTGATCGCACGGATCGCGCCGGCCGCGCCGGCCGATCAAAGACGGCGCTCGAACACGTCGAGCTGCTTGTCGAGTTCGACGCGCAGGCTTGCCGACAATTCGGGCGCCGCCTGAACGAGCGGCGCGAGCATATCGGGCGCATGGACGCCGATCAGATCCATCACCGACTTCATCGGCCCCGGATTGGTTTCGGCGAAGGCCATGTTCATCAACGGAATCAGTGAACGGTGCAGCGCCAGCGCCTGCTGGGTCTTGCCCTCGGAGGCGAGCCGATAGATCTCGCGCCACGCGCTCGGCAACAGGCTGGCCGTGACGACAATGCCGCCGCGGGCGCCGGCCGCGACATGCAGCGGAAACAGCGTGTCTTCGCCGCTCAATACGGCAAACGATTCGTCGACGCCCGCCACCGTGCGCAGGAAGTGCCACATGTCGGTGTTGCACGCCTTCATGCCGACGATGCGCTCGTGCTTCGACAGGTCGTGCAGCACTTCGGGGGCGATCGCGATGCGCGTGCGATACGGGATCTCATAGACCAGAATCGGCAGCGGCGATTCATCGGCGTAGCGCATAAAGTAATCGCGAATGCCGGCCTGGGTCGGATTCGTGTAATAGGGCGTCAGAACCAGCAAGCCGTCCGCGCCCGCCGCGGCGAACTCCTTGCCGGCCTGCAACGCGTCGTGATAGCCGGGATCGAGCACGCCCGCGATGACCGGAATGCTTGCCGCCGCGGCTTCCTTGACCGTGATTTCGGCCATGCGGATGCGCTCGGCACGCGCCAGCGCGCCATATTCGCCGGTGCCGCCGAGCGGCACGACGCCGTCCACGCCCTGTTTGAGCAGGTAGCGCATCAGCGTGCGTGCGGCGTCGGCGTTGATGGTGTCGTCGGCGTTGACCGGGGTGGGAATGGCCGGCAGGACACCGCGCAGTTGTTGTGCTGAAAGCATAAGAAGTCCCGGTAGATGAGGTGAGTTCAGGAAGCGAGGCTGCGCCGGCGCAGGTGGTCCGCTACCCAGATAAGAACGGCGATGAAGGCGAACAGACAGGTCGATACGGCCGCGATGACCGGCGAGATCTGCATGGTGATTTCGTCCCAGAACTGCTTGGGCAAGGTCGTGCTCATGCCGCCCGAGCTGAACAGCGCGATAGTCAGCTCATCGAACGAAGTGGCGAAGGCGAACAGGAACGACGACATCAGGCCCGCGCCGAGAATCGGAAAGGTGACGCGGCGCAGTGTGGCCCACGGGCGTGCGCCCATGCTTTGCGCGGCGAGGTCGAGGCGCGTGTCGTAGTTGCGCAGCACGGCCATCATCGTGATCACCACGTAGGGCACGGCCACCGTGGTATGAGCGAGCACCAGGCCAAACGACGAACCCACCAGGCCGATCTTCGCGAAGAAGTAGAAGATGCCGACCGCGATGATCATGCGCGGCACCACGATCGGCGAGAGCACGAACGCGAGCATGGCCGCTTTGCCGCGCATGCCGCCGCGTACCAGCAGGAAGGCGGCAGGTGTGCCGATCAGCATCGACAGCACGCCGGTGCCGAAACCGACCAGCATCGAGCGCGTGATCGCCTGCATCCACAGCGGCGAGTCGGCGATCTGCCGGTACCACTGCAGCGAAAAGCCATGCGGCGGCCAGGCGAGCCCGGAGCCCGAGTCGAAGGAAAGCGGAATCATCAGGAAGGCCGGCGCGCTCAGGAACACCAGCAGCAGAAACACGATCACGCGTAAGCTCAGGCTTTCGCCGCTGCCGGACACGGCCCGCTTGCGGCGCCTCGGCAGCACGCCGATCAGTGCATCCGTCGCGTTGCCGAGCACGGTGAGGATCGCGTCGCCGAGCTTGCGGCTCCAGCCGCCGCCGGCTCGCGAGGCGCTTGCCGCGCTGCTGTCGCCGGCCATCGTCGAGAGTCCCACCATGCGGTCGTAGACCAGGAACACGATCAGCACGACAGCGAGCAACAGCACCGAGATCGCGCCCGCGAAACCCCAGTTCAGCGCCTGCATCACCTGATCGATGATCAGTTGCGTGATCATCGTTTGATGACGGCCGCCTAGCAGCGTGGGCGTGATGAAAAAGCCGATCGACGTGACGAACACCATCAACGCGCCGGCCGCGACGCCCGGCAAGGACAGCGGAAAGTACACCTTCCAGAACACCGTGCCGGGACGCGCGCCGAGCGTGGCGGCGGCGCTGGGCAAACGGCGGTCGATGTTCTCCATCACCGACAGCATGGTCAGCACCGCGAGCGGCATCAGTGCGTGCACCATCCCGACGATCACACTGGAGAAGTGATAGAGCAGGCTCAACGGTTCGTCGATGATGCCGAGCTTGAGCAGCATCTGATTGATGACGCCGTTGCGCCCGAGCAGCACGACCCACGCGAACGTGCGCACCAGAAAGCTGGTCCAGAACGACAGCAGCACCCAGAACAGCAGCCGGTTCTTGCGCTCGCGCGTCAGCGACGAAATCAGATACGCGATCGGATAGCCGGTCAGCACGGAGAAGAAGGTGGTCCACAGCGACACTTTCAGTGTGATCAGCAATACGTCCACATAAACGGAGGACGCGAACAGCCGCTTGTACTCGAGCAGCGTGAAGCCGCTGCCGTTGTGAATGCTCAGCAGCAGGAGCTGGCCCACTGGGTAGACCAGCATCACGAGCAGCAGCACGACGAGCGGCGCCCCTTTCGCGCCGGGGCTCAACCACGCGCGCCACGCCGCGCGCCGCGGGGCCGGCGACGGCGCGGGATGCGTGCGCTGCGCGCTCAGAACGGAATGATTCATGACTTACCCCGCGATCGCGACGGCATCGGCGGCAAGCCATGAGAGCCCGAGCGTCTGCCCGACCTCGTACTGGCTGCCGAGGCGGTGGGTGGGGAAGGCGGCGACCAGCGGCGCGGCATCGGCCGCCTGCGGCTGAAGGTAGAGCTTCGTCATGCTGCCGGTGACCATGATGTCGGTGAGTCGCGCCGACAAGGCGCCGCCGCTGGCCGGGTCCGCGCTCGCGCCGTCGTGAACCCGCAGATTTTGCGGACGCAGCATCAGCTTGACCGGCTTGCCGTGGCCGATCACGGGGTCGTACGCCATCGCCCGGCCTTTCGCGACGCCTTGCACGCTGATTTGCACCTGGTCGCCGGCGCGCTCGGTGACGACTGCGTCGAGCAGATTCGATTCGCCGAGAAAATCCGCGACGAACACGCTGTTCGGCCGGAAGTACAAATCAGCCGGCGTGCCGAGTTGCGCAATCGAACCGGCGTTCATCAGGCAGATGCGGTCCGACATGGTCATCGCCTCTTCCTGATCGTGCGTGACGTAGACGATGGTCGTGCCGAGTTCGCGATGGATCCGCTTGATTTCGAGCTGCATGTGATCGCGCAATTTCTTGTCGAGCGCGCCGAGCGGTTCGTCCATCAGAATGATCGAAGGGCGGTAGACCATGCAGCGGGCGAGCGCGATCCGCTGCTGCTGGCCACCGGACAACTCGCGCGGATAACGCCCCGCCACATGCGGCAGATGCACCATCTCCAGCGCCTGCATCACCTTGTCGTGCGCGGCTTTGGCGTCGGTCTTGCGCATCTGCAGCGGAAACGCGATGTTCTGCGCGACCGTCATGTGCGGAAACAGCGCGTAGTTCTGAAACACCATGCCGATGTCCCGCTCGTAGGGTGCGCCATCTGTGACGTCGACGCCATTGATGCGGATCTGGCCGTCGTCGGGCTGGGCGAGGCCGGCGATCAGGCTGAGCAGCGTCGTCTTGCCGGAGCCGCTCGGTCCAAGCAAGGTCAGGAATTCACCTTCGGCGACGTCGAGGCTGGTCGGCGCGAGCGCGACGAAGTCGCCGTAGCGCTTGCACAGTCCCGCGATTTGAAGATTCGAAGCAGACATGGCATCGGCATCCGTGAAAAGGGTGGGCAGGATCGGCAAGGCGTGCTGATGAAACGGGCTGATGAAACGGGCTGATGAAACGGGCTTACGTCAGGATCCAGCGGTTGAACCGCTCGAGCGCGACGCTCTGATTTTCCTGCCAGTACTTCGCGTCGATATGCAGGCCGTTTTTCATGTTCGCCGGGAACGTCGGGCAGTTTCTGGCGATTTCCGGCTTGATGAAGTTGAACGCTTCCGGCTGTGTGACACCGGCCGGAAAGTATTCGGCGAGCGCGGCCTGGCGTTTCGGATCGGCGGCAAACTTGATGAATTCGCGGCAGGCGTTCGCGTTCGGCGTGCCTTTGAGAATCGACCAGTTGTCGACGCCCCAGATGTTCTGGTCCCAGACGATGCCCACCGGTGCGCCAGTCGCGATCGCTGCTTGCGCGCGCGATATCCACGTGCTGATCATGTCCACTTCGCCCGAGCCCAGCATCTGTTCGACCTGCGCGCCAGTGGTCCACCACACGTCGACGTGCTTCGAAATCTTGTTCAGGCTCGCGAAGCCGCGGTCCAGGTTGCACGGATAGACCTGCGAAGCCGGCACGCCGTCGGCCATCAAGGCCTGCTCCATCGTGTCGAACGGATACTTGCGCAGGCCGCGGCGGCCCGGGAAATCTTTTACGTTCCACATGTCCGCCCACGAGGCCGGCGCTTTGCGGCCCTTGAACGCGTCGGTTCGATAGGCGAGCACCGTGGTGTAGATGTTGGTGCCCACGCCGTAGGGCGACATGTATTGCGCGGGAATCTTCGAGATCGACGGATCGGATTCGAGCCCGTGTTTCTCCAGGTACTCCTTGCCACCGCCGGTCAGCAGCAGAATGGCCGGCTGGCTGATCTTCGCCATGTCCCATGTGTAGCTGCCGGTCTCGACCATGCTCTTGATCATCGCGGTCGGCTCGGCGTTGGCCTGCACGCCGACCACTTCGATGCCGGTCTTCTCCGTGAACGGCCGGTAGAACACCGCGCCGTACGCCTTGGTATAAATGCCGCCGTCGTCGCGGATGACGATCCGTTTGCCGGCCGCGCGCGACGGCGTCCAGACGAACGGAAACGCCACCGCTGCGGCGCCTGCCAGCGCCGTCTTGATGGCCGTGCGGCGGCCGGGTTGTTGAATCTGATCGCGTGCGGGCTGCTTTTTCATGACGGCTCCAGGAGAAGAGGAAAGCGAAGCTTCAGACCGTGTGAACGGCGTGATCGGAGGCAACGTGTGGGGCGTCAGGGCAGCAAACGTCCCGGGTTGAACAGATGATGCGGATCGAGCGCCTGCTTCACGGCGCGCATCAATGAAAGTTCGGCGGCGGATTTGTAATGCGCCATTTCCGTCAGCCCGGTTTGCCCGACACCGTGCTCGGCGCTGAACGTGCCATGCAGTTCGTGCGCGACGTCGTTCACGCTACGGCGCAGCGCGGCTGCGATCGCGGCGGGGTCGGCGAGTTCGCGCCAGGCGTCGAACGTGAAGAAGGGGATGAAGTGCGCGTTGCCGTCGCCGAGATGGGCGACCACCAGAATGTCGAGCTCCGCCACGATTGCATGGACTGCGCGAGTCGACTGTTCGATGAAGGCGGGCACGGCCGATACCGGCACGGCGCAGTCGGTCGTCAAGCCGACGCCGGCCTTCTTGTTCGCCTCCGACACACTGTGGCGAACCTCCCAGAGGGCCGCGCGCTGCGTATCGTTGCTGGCCAGCACGGCGTCGAGGATGAGGCCGGCTTCAGCGGCCTGTTCGAGCGTGTGCTGCAGCAGTTCGGCCATCTCGTCGCCGTCGCGCGTGTCGGCGAGTTCGACCAGCACGTGCCATTCGTGCGGTTCGCCGAGCGGATTGCGTCGCTCGGGCACATGCTCGATGACGAGTTCGAGTTGCCGGCGGTTGATCATTTCGAAGGCGTTCAGCCGTGCGCCGCAGGAGGCCTGAAACATGCCGAGAATGCGCAATGCGGCGGCGGGGTCAGCCGGTGCGAACCAGGCGAGCGCGTGCTGTGTCGGCAGCGGATGCAGCTTCAGCGTGGCCGCCGTGATGATGCCGAGCGTGCCTTCCGTGCCGATGAACAGATGCTTCAGATCGAGCCCCGTGTTGTCCTTGCGCAGCGCGCGCAGACCGTTCCACACGGTGCCGTCGGCGAGCACGACTTCGAGGCCGAGCACGTTGTCGCGTGTATTGCCGTAGCGGAGCACGCCGGTGCCGCCCGCATTCGTCGACAGATTGCCGCCGATCTGACATGAGCCTTCGGCGCCGAGGCTCACCGGGAACAGGCGATGCTCAGCCGCGGCCGCGTCCTGCACGGTCTTCAACACGCAGCCTGCTTCGACTTCCATCGAGTCGTTGACCGCGTCGATATGGCGGATACGCCGCATCCGCGCCAGATTGACGATAACCGGCGCCACGCCCCGAGCAGCCGGCACGGCGCCGCCGCACAGGCTGGTGTTGCCGCCTTGCGGCAGCACCGGCACGCCATGTGCCGCGCACAGCCGCACCACCGCCGCCACCTGCGCCGTGTTCGACGGCAGCACCACGCAGGCGGCCGGGCCCTTGTAGCGGCCGCGCCAATCCTCGGTGAAGCCTTCCAGATCGGACTCGGCGGTCAACACCGCGTCCGCTGCGAGTTCGGCTTGCAGCGCTGCGACCAGGGGCAGGACAGGGTTCATGTGCGGTTCCTCGAGAGATGCGCAGGTCCGGTTCGAAACGGCGAAACCCGCGATGTCTGGAAAAAAGCATAGAAGTAAAAAAATCGCATTGAAATGCATTTAATCGCATTGCAATTGAAGTAAGCGTTTTTACCGAACTAACTGGTAGAGGATCCGCGCAGAGCCGCAGTCCAACGAGCGTTTGACGAAGTTCGTGGCGGCCAGACCCATGCAATGAACCGGCGCGTGACGTAAAGTCGTCCCTTTGCGGGCCGTTAGAGCGGGAAGAGCACCGTTCTTGCCGCCGACCCTTCCGGAACACCACGCCGACCCCGTCCACCGCGCCCATGCACAAAGCAGCCAAGCCAGCCAACCTGTCCCGCGCCGAACTCCGGCGCCTCATCGTGGCGATCGTGATCGGCAACGGCTTCGTTGCGTACGACTTCACGGTTTACAGCTTTTCGGCCGTGCTGATCGGCAATCTGTTCTTTCCGTCCGGCAACCCCGTGTCATCGCTGCTGCTGTCGCTGGCCACCTTCGGCTCGGGTTTCGTGATGCGCCCGCTCGGCGGGATCCTGATCGGCCACATTGCCGATAGCCGCGGCCGCAAGGCCGGGATGACCGTCTCGCTCGCGCTGATGACGCTCGGCACGTGGCTGATCGCGTGCCTGCCCACCTATGCGTCGATCGGTCCGGCGGCGGCGGTGCTGATGGTGCTCGCGCGGCTGATGCAGGGGCTCGCGACAGGCGGGGAGATCGGTCCGGCGGCGGCCTCGCTGATGGAGTCGGTCGCGTACCGGCACCGCTGTTTCATGGTGAGCTGGCGCGGCGCGAGCCAGGGCGCGGCCGCGTTCGCCGCCGCGCTGGTCGGCGCGAGCACCACCGCGCTGCTTTCTACCGAGGCCATGCAGAGCTGGGGATGGCGCATTCCGTTCGTGCTGGGTGGCCTGATCGGCCCGGTCGGCTGGTATCTGCGCCGCCATATGCCGGCGCCGGTGGCCCCGGGGCAGCCGATTGGGCGGCTGAATCCCGGGCGCCTGCTCGTCGAGCACACGCGGCCGCTTGTCTGCGGCATTCCGATGACGGCGGCGACTTCGGTGACCATCTATCTCACCGTGTTCTACATGCCGTCCTACCTGGTGCGAACGCTGCATCGGCCGCCGGCGATCAGTCTGCTGACCGCCAGTCTCTCGGGCCTCGCGATCTTCGTGATGACGCCGCTGATGGGGCGCGCAGCCGACCGGTTCGCGAGCCGCAAGACGCTCCAGTCCCTCCTTTTCGCGGCGTCGCTGGCGGCGGCATGGCCGGTTTTCTGGATGTTGACCCACGGCGTGGGCGATCTCGCCGCGCTCGTCATCATCACCGCGTACGTGGCGCTTGCGGTGAATAACGACGGTGCGATTTTGGTGCTGATGATGGAGGCCTTTCCCGCGCATCGGCGCGCGGCGGGCCTTGCCGTGATCTACGGTGTCGGCGTTGTCGTGTTCGGCGGGTTTTCGCCGTTCTTCGTCACATGGCTCATCAGCGTGACGGGCAACCCGATGATCCCGGCGTGGTACGTGATGGCCGCGACCGGGCTCACGCTCGTCGCGCTGAACCGGTTTCCCGAGCAGGCGCCGGCGGAGGGGCCCGCATACGCTGCGCAGCCGCCGGCGTAATGCGTCGGTTCAATCGCTACGCCGCATTGCGATGCTTCAGGTCCCATGCGCGCGCCCGCATGTCCTGCGGGCTCATGTCGAACGCGCGGCGAAACGCGCGCGTGAAATCCGACGCGCTTTGGAAGCCGAGCCCGTAAGCGATTTCGGTTACCTGCAGATGCGGGAAACGGACCAGTTCGTCCGCCGCTTCCCGCAGCCGGCGATTGCGAATGTAGGCGCCGAGCCCGCCGTCGTGCTCGAACCAGCGGTAGATCGTGGCGCGCTTCAGTTGCAGCGCCTCGACGATACGGGTTGGCGTGAGGTCGCTCTGGTGCAGATTGGCTTCGACGTAACGCCGGACCTGCCCCATCACCGCGGCCTGCAGCGCGGCGCGGCCCCTGCCTGTCAGACGCGATTCCTTGCGAAACGCCGTGATCAGAAGCTGGGCACCGGCATTCAATGCGCCGGCCGCGCTCTGCGGGTCGAGCGTCGGCATTTCCCGGGCGATGGCCGCCATGTGAGCCATGACGAGGTGGGTCAGCGGCGAGCCCAGCGGGAGGATGCGGCCATGCAGTGACGCGCCGTCACGAAGTTCCTCGTCCACGATCGCTGCCGGCAAGAACAGACTCAGCAGACGGCAGGCGGGCCGCTCGGCCCGAAACGGCTGGTTCAGATCGAACGCGACGATGCCCTGCACCGAGCCGGGATCGCTGCGCTTCTTGCGCATGCCTGTCACGTTGCCGATTTCGCCTTCCACGAACAGCTGAAAGGCGTAGTCGCGGCGCGTGTCGGTGGAAACGCGCGCCACCGATCGTTCGAGCACCAGTTTCTCGCTGCGGCAGTCGGTCAACGTCATTCCGCCAACCGCATATAAATCGATCTCTCCGCGGAACCCCTCGGCGATCTGCTGTTTCGACGGCCGTATGTCGACTACGTGGCCCACGCGCTTGCGCCATGCGAGCAGTTGCTCGTCGGCCGCCAGCGCGCGTGTGCTGAAGCTGCTCGTCGTGATGACTGAGCGCGGTTCGGCTGCGGCGGCGGTTGCGTCGGCCACCGGGCTACACGGCAGTGAGCGCTGGTTCATGAGCCAATTGCAGCGAGCGAGGGATACGGTTCGGGCAAAGCAGTCACGGCAAGCGAATTTTTGACACGCTGCCGTCGGAAACTGAGACGTATGGTAAAGCCACACAAAAAAACAGCGTTATCGTCCGACAATAAGATGCAGATCGTTTTCGCTAGTGGCGCGGCGAATCATTGTATCCGTAGCCTCGTTTGAAAGCGCAACTGCGCGATGGAAAGAGCGCCGCTTTGCCATGCGCGGCGCCATAAGGGCGAGCGCGTCAGGCATCGCCCGTCTGGCCAATATACGGGGTACGAGAAAATGAGCGGCACGATCAATCGGCCGACCGCGCGGCGCGGTGGGCTGCGTCCGGCCAGTTTGGCGGACAGCCAGTTGGAGCATCTCGAGAGCATGGTCCAGTACTTGACGCGTGGGGACGCGGATAGTGCTCTGGACCGGTTCGACCGTGAGTATTGGGAAAAGCGCGTTCGTGCGCTGGAAGAAACGCACGATCTGGTTGCCAGCCAGCAGCGCCGCGTCAGCAAGCTGCTCGACAGGCTTCAGAGGTAAGCGGGTATCACGGTGCGGCGTAGCACGGCAGTCGGAATCTGATGTTGGAGTGAATTGCGGTAATCGGGGTTAGCAGCGGGAGACCATATCGATGCCCCAGAGCATCGGCACGTCGGCGCCAATCGCGATCGGATCTGTGTACGGCGCCGATCGTGACATGATCGGCGTGTTTTGCGCACAATCCCGATCACATTTGGTTGGCCCACGTTTCTTATGAATTTTCGTCAGCTCGAAGCTGCGCAGATTACGCAATTGCTTTATTGATCCGCCGGGCGCTGATAAATCAAGATCAAATCAAGGAAAGGCGACGCCGTAGGCATCAAGGAGCATCGCCCCGAGCCACAAACCCGCGTCCGGCTCGCTGCGCAGTGGTCCCGGCTTGCGCAGCAGCACCGGCCCCCTTGGGGCCCTTAAACCTCAAGATAGGCTCTTCGACGAATCGCCAGGACAAAACGGCGATCGCTAACGAAATCAGAAACGAAGCCACCATCCCTGCAACATGCGCCCACCCCGGCACGGCACCGCCGAAAAAAACCGCCGCATGATGATTCCGCATCAAATCCGGAATGAGATTGTGATAAAGATAAAACCCGTAACTGATACGCCCAAAACTCACCAGCCAACGGGTCTCGAGCAGACCCATGATCACAGCGCTCCGGCAGCAGGCGATCGAACACACCAGCGCCGCGATGCAAGCACCATACGCCGCGGAAACAACAGTCAACCCAAGCGGACTCGTCAACTCACTCCACACGGGCTCGGTCGCGCAAAACCCGACAAGGCATGCCGCAAGCGCAATTAACGTCACGCCATGTCCCAGCACGGCCCGCAAGCGGTGCGCGTCTCCGGCGATCATCAAGCCGCCGATTCCCCCGAGCGCCAGCATCCAGAAATTGGTCAACGGATGCGTGTAGATAGTGATCTCCTGCCAGTGCGCCGCGCGCATCGCGAGCAATGAAGCGAGTCCGACCACCACGACCGCCGCACACACCGCCCAATGCCGCCGCGCGGCGATCAGCAACAACAACGGCGCAAACACCAGATAAAACTGCTCCTCGATCGCAAGGCTCCATAGATGCGAGTAACGCCCCGGCCAGTAATGCAACACCGAACCGATCCAGAAGTTCGTCAGATAAGCAAAATGAAACGGCATGCCGCTAGCCAGTTCAGGACTCGCCATGCCGAGCGTCATCAATACGCACATCACCACGAGCATCAGGTAGTAAATCGGAAATATGCGCAGCGTGCGGCGAAACAGGAAACGCTTCAGTTCGGCGGCAAAGCGACTGCCGTTGCGTTCAATGCGGGTGCGTTGCGCGGACAGAATGCCGATAATCAGAAAGCCGCTCAGCGCGAAGAAAATCCATACGCCCAGATGGCCGATCTCGCCGATGTCGCCAAACAGGCGGTGCTGAAAAAACACCATCAGGACCGCGATCGCGCGCAATCCGTCGAAGCCGGCAATCCTGTTGTTCATGTGGTCGTCTTCCAGGGGCAACGGCGGTGCGCGAAGCGTCGCCGTTCAGGGCAGTAGCGGAAGGACCGGAGCGCATCGCGACGGCAAAGTTAGCAATGGCAACTAGAGGACGCCGCAAGGACGCTCAGCGATCCAGCCGATCGAAGATCGGGCTGGCGGCGTATCCGGTCCACATGGGTGGCTGCCGTCGGGAGGTGGCACCGCTCGCAACGCGCGATCTCCGACAGGCGTGCATGAACCCATGCTACGACGAAAAAAAGCGAAAAAAATCGCGCAGGGCATTCATCTATTTTTTTTCCGCGGTCATTACCGGTATGAATCGCTCATTCGCCATTCAAAGCCGCAAAACTTTCCGGCAAGCGAATACGGAATGATTCAGCATTACTGCACGCCGACATCTAAATTTCAGATTGCTGCCAATGCATGCGCGATTAAAGGGCGGTTGTCAGTGCGCGCCGGGATAATGCACGGCATCGGCGGAAACGTTCTAATGTTCCTATGAGAAACAGCGGTATATGACCGCCTCTCACGGCGCATTGGACGGACGCGCCATCTGCGAGAACCTGAATGGAATCACGCCGCGGACGCTCGATCGAAGTGGATTTTTTCCGCGGTATCGTGCTGATTGTCATCGTGCTGGACCACATGCCCGGCAGCGTGCTGTCGCATCTGATGCTGCATGCCTATGCATTGTGCGATTCGGCTGAAGTGTTCGTGTTTATCGGTGGCTACGCGTCCGCAGCCGCCTATACCGGGGTGCTCGCGGGTCGCGGCGAGAGCGCGGCGAACCTGCGTTTCGTCAGGCGCTGCTGGGAAATCTACCGCGCCTATTTGCTGACCGCCGTATTGACGCTATTGTCCGGCGCCATTCTCGCGACGCTGCATCTGAACCCGCCAATGGTCGATCTGACCAGTTGGACGCCGTTCGCGGCGCAGCCGTTGCGCGAAGCACTCAATATCGCCGTGCTGCGGCGTCAGCCGTATCTGTCGAGTGTGCTGCCCATGTACGTGATCTTTGCGCTGTGCGTGCCGTTCGCGGTGCCGCTGGCGCGCCGTTCGCCGCTGCTGGCGCTTGGGCTCAGTCTGGCGATCTGGGCGCTCGCCCGGCCGCTGGCCGCGCTATTCAGCATTGACGACATGGCCGACTGGGCTTTTAATCCGTTTGCGTGGCAACTGATGTTCGTGCTCGGGATTCTGTGCCGGGTGCAATCCGTCAGCGAGCGCTTTCACGCAACCCGCACCGCGCGCTGGCTGACATGGGCCGCGGCGATAGCGGTACTGGCATTCGCTATAGTCAAACTCTTCGTGCTGGCGCAACCGCTGCCCGGCACGTTTAAACAGAACCTTTCCGTGGACCGTGTGATCAACTTCCTCGTCATTGCCTGGCTCGCGGCGCAGTTCGTGCGCATGGGCAGCATCGCGCGGCTCGCGAGGCGGCTGCCCGTGGTGGTGACCGTCGGCCGCACCGGGCTCGTGTGTTTCGTCGCCGGCACGCTGGTCTCCTTGATCGTCGATACGGCGACGCCGCATACGTTTCACGGTTTTCGCGGCACGCTGATCGGACTCGGCGGCGATCTGGTCGCGATCGGCGCCGTGCTGATGATCGCGCGCGGCTGGGACGGCTGGAAAGGGCAGCAGTCGCGCGCGGCGGCCAATGGGGCAGGTTACGGATGACGGCGCGTTCGCGCCGCATGCGCACACGAGTTTCACACGCGGTCGTCACGGCTGTCAGCGCGATGCTATGGCTGAGCGCCGTCGAGGCGCTCGGCGCGCCCAAGGACGCACCGCTCGCGATGCGTTGTGCGGAATTCGCCGGCGCCGTGTTGCCGCCGGAACTCATCGCCATGCCCACTGCCGGCGTGCAGATCGAAAGCGCGGCGATGGTGGGCGCGACCGCGCCCGGCAATCAGCAAGGCGGCGAATCTTGCCGTATCACCGGCCGCATCAAAGGGCTCAACGCGAGCACGCCCGATATCCGTTTCGACCTGAATCTGCCGCGCCGCTGGAATGGCCGCGCGCTGCAGATCGGCGGCGGCGGGTACAACGGCGTGGTGGTCAGCGGCACTGGCGTGATGCCGTTTTCGCCGGATCGCGCGCCGCTCGCGCAAGGCTATGCGACCTTCGGCGACGACTCGGGACACGTGGGCGATTCGTCGCTCGCGATCTTCGGGCTGGTCGATGAGGCCGTGACGAATTTCGGCTATGCGCATCTGAAGAAAACACATGACGCGGCGCTTGCACTCATCGCGCGCGCTTACGGACGGCCGCCCCAACGGATGTACTTCGCCGGCGGTTCGACCGGCGGGCGCGAAGGCTACACGGTGATGCAGCGCTTTCCGGACGACTACGACGGCGTGATCGCCAATTCGCCCGCGCTCAATTTTTCCGGCGTGCGCCTGCTCGGCGTGAAACTCGGCCAGGCCGAATACGCCACGCGCGGCGGCTATATCCCGCCGTTGTTGCTCGAACGCGTGTATCAACGCACGCTGGCGGTTTGTGACCGGCTCGACGGCGCGGCGGACGGCATCGTCAGCGACGTCGCCGCATGCCGCCAGCACGAAGCGGAAATCATCGCTTCATTGCGTTGCGCCGGGCATAGGCCGTCGCACGACGAATGCCTCACCGCTGCGCAGCTATCCACCTTGCTCGTGATGCGCGACGGTCTGTCGTTGCCATACCGGCTGGCGCGGGACGTCAGCGGTTATCAAGGCTACAACATCTTTCAGGGCACGCATCTGACCGGCACGCTCGGGCTCGGGCATCAACCCGAGCGGCAGCCGGTGCCGACCTTCTTCGCCGACGGCTACCTGTTCGCTCAGGGCGACGGCTACATCCGCTATTTCGTCGCGCGCGACGCGAGCTTCGACTCGCTCAGCTTCGACCCGCAACGTCCGGGCAAATATCGCGCCCAGCTGGTCGCGCTGTCGCAGACGATCGGCGCGATGAACACCGATCTGACGCGCTACATCGCACGCGGCGGCAAGCTCATCACGCTGCATGGCCTTGCCGATGAAGTCATCAGCCCGAACCAGACGATCGCCTACTACGAAGCGCTGATCGACCGCTTCGGCATCGACCAGGTCAACGCGTTCATGCGGCTTTATATGGTGCCGGGTTTCCAGCACGGCAGCGGCGTGTTCATTCCGTCGGTGGACCTGCTCGGCGCGCTCGACAACTGGGTGACGCGTGGCGTATCGCCCGAAACGCTGACCGCGACCGACATTGCGGCGGCCACCAATGGGCGCTCCCGGCCGTTGTGCCGCTACCCGCTGTTTCCACGTTATGGGGGCAAGGGCAATCTGAATCTCGCCAGCAGTTTCGTGTGCGCTGAACCGTGATGGCGGCGTAAGCGAAGCCCGCGCGTTCTTGACGTCAAAGAACGGCGCGCTGCACGCTTTCGTTCTTTCATTTACATTGCGGGTGCGGTCGCGCATTCGCACCGCCTCCTTCCAATCCAATACCGGTGTCTGCCATCGTCGAATCCATGCAGCCAATCGTCGCGGTTACGAATCTTTCAAAAACCTATGCTACGGGTTTTCATGCACTCAAAAACATCAATCTGGCTATCCGCCGCGGCGAAATCTTCGCCTTGCTCGGCCCGAACGGCGCGGGCAAAACCACGCTGATCAGCATTATCTGCGGCATCGTCAACGCAAGCGAAGGCAATGTGACGGTGGACGGCCACGACATCGCGGCCGACTACCGTCGCGCGCGGTCGCTGATCGGGCTGGTGCCGCAGGAACTCACTACCGACTCGTTCGAAACCGTCTGGGCGACCGTTTCATTCAGCCGTGGACTGTTCGGCAAACCGAAAAACCCCGCTTACATCGAAAAGGTCTTGCGGGATCTGTCGCTGTGGGAAAAGCGCAATAGCAAGATCATTACGCTGTCGGGCGGCATGAAGCGGCGCGTGCTGATTGCGAAGGCGCTCTCGCACGAACCGCGCGTGCTGTTTCTCGACGAACCCACCGCGGGCGTGGACGTCGAATTGCGGCGCGACATGTGGAAGCTGGTGCGCTCGCTCGCCGCGAGCGGCGTGACGATCATCCTCACCACGCACTATATCGACGAAGCCGAGGAAATGGCCGACCGCATCGGCGTGATCAACGCGGGCGAGATCATGCTGGTCGAAGAGAAGACGGAGCTGATGCGCAAGCTCGGCAAGAAGCAGTTGACATTGCAACTGGACAACCCGCTCGAGCAGGTGCCGCCGGCACTCGTTCAGTATGGACTGGATGTCGCGACGGGCGGCAACGAGCTGATCTACACCTATGAAGGCGACGGCGGCCGCACCGACATCATCGCGCTGCTCAAGGCGCTCGATGATGCCGGCATCCGTTTCAAGGACCTGCATACCACGCAAAGTTCGCTCGAAGACATTTTCGTCAGTCTGCTCCGAGGTGACCAATGAATCTCTACGCAATTCGCGCGATCTACAAGTTCGAAATGGCGCGCACGTGGCGCACGCTGATGCAGAGCATCATCGCGCCGGTGATTTCCACTTCGCTTTACTTCGTCGTGTTCGGCGCGGCGATCGGCTCGCGCATCAAGGAAGTGGACGGCATCAGTTACGGCGCGTTCATCGTGCCGGGTTTGATCATGTTGTCGCTGCTGTCGCAAAGCATTTCGAATGCTTCGTTCGGGATTTACTTTCCGCGCTTCACGGGGACGATCTACGAGCTGCTGTCGGCGCCGGTTTCGTATCTCGAGATCGTCGTGAGCTATGTGGGCGCGGCGGCGACCAAGTCGATTCTGCTCGGCCTGATCATTCTCGCGACCGCGGGACTGTTCGTGCCGTTGCAGGTGCAGCACCCGTTCTGGATGATTCTGTTTCTCGTGCTCACCGCGGTGACGTTCAGTCTGTTCGGTTTCATCATCGGCATCTGGGCCGATAGCTTCGAGAAGCTGCAACTCGTGCCGCTCCTGATCATCACGCCGCTGACCTTTCTCGGCGGCAGTTTCTATGCGGTCAACATGTTGCCGCCGTTCTGGAAGGTCGTGACGCTGTTCAATCCGATCGTCTATCTGGTCAGCGGGTTTCGCTGGAGCTTTTATGGGATCGCCGACGTGAACGTCGGCGTGAGCCTTGGAATGACCGCGGTGTTTCTTGCGGTGTTTCTCGCGATCGTCGCGTGGATCTTCAAGACGGGCTATCGTCTCAAGTCCTGACGCTTGCTACCTGCCGTGCGCAACACGTTCGCCGATCATCCGCTGATCGGCATCCAAACCACGGATGCCGATAGCCATTACGACACATACCCCTGCGCGACGTTGATCAACTGCACACGGTTGCGCACCTTGAACAATTGCCGCAGCCGACGCAGGTGGTAGTCGACGTTGTGCGGCGACAGCCCGAGGAAGTAGGCGATTTCCTTGTCGCGCTGTCCCTGCACGACCGCCTTCAGCACCGCATGCTGCAAGTCACTCAGCGCAACGCGCTGCTGCTGCGCGGGCGCAATGCCGATCACGCTTTTCGCATGCGTCCAGATGAATTCGTGGATCGTGTGCGCGAACATCAGCGTCTCGGCCGCGATCGATTCTGTCATCCAGCGCGGATTGGCGATCTCCGAATTGAAGCACAGGCTCGCGCTCAGTTCCGGCTCGGGCAGCGGCATCTGCGTGAGAATTCCGCTTTTGCGGCCGGTCGCCTCCAGCATGTCGATCAGGCCGCAGAGCCGCTCGCTGCGCATTTGCGCACGCGGCAAGTCGGCGCGCATGTCGGCTGTATTCCACAGGAACGGCAGCCCGGTCGGCGAGGCCAGCGCGACACGCGGATCGAGCTCGAAATAGCGCTCGCGGAAGTAACGCGTGAGCCACGCCTGCGACTCGTAGCTGGTCAGCACGAACATCGTCTTGTGATGCGCGGTGGTGCGCGTGGCCGTATAGCTGAACGAGTCGAAGCCGAGTTGTTTGATGCGCTGCCGTACGAATTCGATGCGGTCCTGCGCACTGCCAAAACGGACCAGCGGACTGATGACGGGCGTGGCCCGCCGCGTGGCAGGCGAGGGCGTGCCGATTTCCTCCTCGGTGAAGAGCGTGAGAAAGCCCGCTGGCGCCATGCCTGACGAAGCCGTGCGGACTGCCGCCCTGGTTGCTTCAGCCGCGTGGGCTGATTTCGCCGGTTGCCGCGCGTCGGCCTGGTAAGCCGATTGTGCGGAAACCGCTGAGTTGTAAGTTGCCGACGCCCGGCCGGCTTCGCCTTGCGGCGAGCCGGTCAGCCAATGCGGCAGCGTATCGCATTCGTGTTCCATGAAACGGTAGCTCCGGCGTTCGAAACGCGTGATGGACGACGACCTGAATGATTAACTATTTCCAAATATTACGGTAGCAGGTTCCTTGCTATCATTTTTGAGATCTTGCGCTGACCGCTTGTGGGCGGGCGCGAGCCCGCTGGGTTTCCCATCTGCATGCGGCATGTTCCAGGAGACGCGATGGCAAGAATTCCAAAGCTGACAACAACGCTCGCCTACGATCGCTATATGGCGGGCCAGAAACTTGTGTCGAGCGTCGACCGGCCGTGGCGGAACCTGGTGCTGCGCTCGTATCTCGAACCGACCGAGCAGGAACTGCTGGAGGCGCCCGGCTTACAGGACCTCACGCTGATGACTCTCGGCAGCGGCGCCGAACACCTCGAGCGCAACCTCGACGGCCGCTGGGAAAGTGCCGACCTGCGGGTGGGCGACGTCTGGTTCGTGCCGCCCGTGCCGATCTCCTGGCGCTGGCGTTCGATCAGCGACGAGCCGTTGTCGACCGTCCATCTGCACATGGAGCGAAGCCTGATCGACAGCGTCGCCGACCAGATGGAACTGGGCGGCTCACGCGAGCTGTCGCTGGGCGACGCGATGCAGTTTCACGATCCGCTGATCGCGGCGATGCTCGCTGCATTGCATCGCGCTGCCAGCGATCCGGCCGACTCACGTCTTTACGTCGACGCGTTGGCTCATGCGCTCGCCGCGCATCTGCTGCAACATTATTCGCGCGGCCGCAACAACGGTTCAGCAGGCCCCGCGGCGGGTCCGGAGCGGCTGGTGCCGCGTCGCATTCGCCGCGTGATCGACTACGTGCGGGCCAATCTTGCCGCCGATCTGGCGATCAGCGAACTGGCCGCGCATGCCGGGCTCAGCAGTTTTCACTTCGCGCGCGTGTTCCGCCGCGAGACCGGCGAAACGCCACATCAGTTCGTTACGCGCCTGCGGCTCGAGGAAGCTGCGAGGCTGCTGCGCGCTACCGATCAGACGGTGCTGCACATTGCGCTTGCGGTTGGTTTCGAGAATGCCAGTCATTTCTCCGTGCAGTTCAAGCGTGGCTATGGCGTGACGCCGCTTGCTTACCGGTTGCGCGGCTGATCCGAGGTTTGCGCGGCTCGCGGCTGGATGATGGTTCGTGACCGCAAGCCGGCCGCGCCGCGGCAGTCGCGGCCGGCACTGTGCGCGTGCCCGTTCGCGTGGACCTTGTGCGGTGCGGGAATAGATTACCGGCCGATTACCGGCCACCGCGATCGGCACGCTGCGCGCAACGTATCGCCAACGGTCGCGGCGGATCATCGAGTGGAAAGTCCGATGAGCCGCCATGGCGGCAAACACGCAACTTGCGCAGTGTGCTGCTCATTGCGCGGCTTGCAAACTACGAACTTTCGGGGCGCATGCGAAGAGAGAAATGGCGACGGCTGGCCTCGATGCTGCTTGGGTGCTCTTTTTCAACTGGCCTGACCGGATGCGCGGCAACTGTACCTGTCGAAGCCACGCAACGGCCGACAGAATATCGCGCCAGCGGCTTGACCTGACCGGCGTCTAACCGACCATTCCATTCAACCCGTCATACCGGATACCTAGCGATGACCCGACTTCGAATCACCTCATGCGGCCATGTATTTACCGCCGAAACCCATCCGGACGCGCCGCAAACCGTGGCCGCCTTCCTGAAGCTGCTGCCGTACCGCCAGAAGATCATCCATGTGCGCTGGAGCGGCGAGGGCTGCTGGGTGCCCCTCGGCGACTTCAAGCTCGAGAACGACGGCGCGGCGGTCGGTTTCGAGAATCACACGAGCCACCCGTCGGTCGGCGACATCCTGTTCTACCCGGGCGGCTACAGCGAAACGGAGATCATCCTCGCGTACGGCTCGTGCTGCTTCGCAAGCAAGCTGGGTCAGCTCGCGGGCAATCACTTCCTGACCATCGTCGAAGGGAAAGAGAAGCTGCGTGAACTCGGCACCAAGGTGCTATGGGAAGGCGCGCAGGAAGTGCTGTTCGAGAAGATCTAGGCGGGCTGGGCCACGTAGCCGCGTCGGGCTCGTGCGGCGGCGAGGCCTCGCCGGCCGCCGGGCGTCCGGCGCGGGCACGCAGTGGGTCCGCCGTGGGTCCGCTTGTGGTCCGTTGCAGAGCTCGGCGCCGGTGCGGCGTACCGGTGGCAGTCTGGCGGGGGAGGGTGCCGCGTCGGGAAAACGCAGCCGGATAACCACTTCGGCACCCCGCACATAGCATCGCGCGGGGTGTCGTTCAAACGCTTACTTGAACAGCTTCATCGCTTGCGAGAGGGTATTCACCACGCCCCACGCCAGCGGAAGCGTCACGTACAGCCAGAAGACGGCGAGTTTGACCTTGTTGGTCGGATGAACGGCTTGAATGGTCGACATGCGAGTCTCCTTAGGCGCCTTTGGCGAGTTGTGCATCGGTCATGTGGTGCTTGTCGTCCACGCGCCTGATCAGCAGATTGCAGACGAAGCCGACCACCAGCAGCACGGCCATGATGTGAACCGTCATCGTGTAGGCGTCCGCTTTGGCGACGCCGTGCGCGACTTCATAGGCGCGGATGTAATTCACCAGCACCGGACCTGCGACGCCCGCCGCGGCCCATGCGGTCAACAGGCGGCCGTGAATGCCGCCGACGAACGCCGTGCCGAACATGTCGGCGAGATACGCCGGCACTGTCGAGAAACCGCCGCCGTACATCGACAGGATCACGCAATAGGCGAGCACGAACAGTGCGATCTGGCCGGAAGCGGCGAAACCCGGCACGAGGTAATACAGCACGGCGCCAAGCACGAAGAAGATGAAGTAGGTGTTCTTGCGGCCGATCCAGTCCGAAGCCGAAGCCCACACAAAACGGCCGCCCATGTTGAACAGCGACAGCAGGCCGACGAAACCGGCCGCCGCGGCTGCCGTCACGGTGTCCTTGAAGCTCTCCTGAATCATCACCGAAGCCTGGCCGAGAATGCCGATGCCGGCCGTCACATTCAGGAACAGCACCAGCCAGATCAGATAGAACTGCGGCGTCTTCAGCGCCTGGTCGATATGCACGTGGTTGCGCGAAATCATCTTCTTCTGATTGGTCGCGCTCGGCGTCCAGCCGGCGGGTTTCCAATCGGCCGGTGGCACGCGGATGGCCAGCGCGCCGATCGACATCGAGATGAAATACGCGATGCCGAGCACGACAAAGGTCTCGGCCACGCCGACGCTGGTCGCGCTGCGGAAGTGGTTCATCAGCGCCACGGAGAGTGGCGCGGCAATCATCGCGCCGCCGCCGAAACCCATGATCGCCATGCCGGTCGCCATGCCGCGGCGGTCCGGGAACCAGCGGATCAGCGTCGACACCGGCGAGACATAGCCGAGGCCGAGCCCGATGCCGCCGATCACGCCGTAGCCGAGATACAGCAACGCGATCTGATGCAGATGCACGCCGAGCGCGGACACCAGAAAGCCGCCGCCGAAGCAGCATGCCGCGGTGAACATCGTGCGGCGCGGACCGACGTGTTCGAGCCACTTGCCGGCAAACGCCGCAGATAAACCGAGAAACACGATCGCCAGCGAAAAAATCCAGCCGAGCGAAGTCAGCGACCAATCGTCCGCCGCGGACTGCGTAATGCCGATCACTTTGGTCAGCGGACCATTGAACACTGAAAAGGCATACGCCTGGCCGATACAGAGGTGGACGGCGAGCGCCGCGGGCGGAACCATCCAGCGCGAGAAGCCCGGTTTCGCGACGGTGGCCTGCTTGGAAAAGAAGGGGGCAGAGCCTTGATTGCCGCTCGGCTCAGTGATGCTACTCATGGTCGGTCTCCGTAGACGAATTCTTTGTTATCGGCGCGTGGAACAAATGCTTGAGATGTCACGGTGTAAAAATCGCAGGTATCCGTCGCCGAATATATGCTCTCTAATTTCATATGAGGCGCACACATTTACAACAAACACTGCTCGGCGGAACGATAGATTGGGAAGTTTTGCTTTGCAATATGAGATGAAAATGCATAAGTATTAGGTCTGACGAAATGCGCCCGTCATCTCGGATTGCGGCAGTACGTGGCGAATTCGCCGGGGGAGCCGCCGAATGGAACGCAAAGGGAAGGCCGGAACCGGCAAGAAGGTAAGGCGGCGAAAGAAAAATCTCCGCCACAAGAAACCATGCGCCAAAAACAAAGCGGGCCGGCAGTGGCAACCTTGCCACGCCGGCCCGCGCAACAGCAGCCGTTGGCGAGAATCAGGCGAGCGTGCGCCCGGTCTTCATTTTTGCCGCCACCAGTACCGAGATCAGACAGCCGATCGCCAGATAAGCCGCCACCGGATGCCACGAGCCACCGGCAAAGCTGACCAGCGCCACCGCGATAAACGGCGTGAAGCCGCCGCCGACCACGCTCGCCACCTGGTAACCGACACCTGCGCCGCTGTAGCGGTACTCGGTGCCGAACAGTTCGGTGAACATCGGCTGCTGCACGCTGACCACCATGTCGTGCGCGACGTTGGCGAGCATCACGGCGAAAACCACGATCCATACCGTCGAGCGCGCGTCCAGCGCAAGGAAGAACGGCACCGCGCTGAACATGCCGACCAGCGCGCCGACGATATACACGCGCCGCCGGCCGAAGCGGTCTGCGAGCCACGCAAAGCACGGAATCGTCACGCAGCTCACTGCGCCGACCAGCAGACCGATCGACAGAAAGAACTCGCGCGGCATGTGCAGATTCGCCGTCGAGTAGTTCAGCGCGAACGCGGTCACGATATACATCGTGAACAACTCGGCGAGGCGCAGCGCGATGATCAGCAGAAACGCCTTCGGATGCCGCAGCAGGGCTTCGACGATCGGCAGCCGGACGCTGCGTTCACCGTGCTCGCCGACTTTCTCGACGAACTCCTGCGACTCCTCCATGCTCGAGCGGATCCACAGCGCGATCAGCACCAGCACGACGCTGAACAGAAACGGCAGACGCCAGCCCCAGCTCAGGAACGACGCGTTGTCCATCGAACGGCTGATGATCGCGACCAGTCCGGTCGAGAGCACGAGGCCCACGCCGTAGCCGACCTGCACGCCGCTGCTGTAGAACGCCTTCTTCTTCTCCGGTGCGCTCTCGACCGCCATCAGCGCCGCGCCGCCCCATTCGCCGCCGACCGCGAAGCCCTGGATCGCACGCAACGTCACGAGCAGCACCGGCGCCCACCAGCCGATGCTGGAGAAGCCGGGCAGCAGACCGATCGCCGCGGTGGACAGACCCATCATCATCACGGTGAGCACCAGCATCCGCTTGCGGCCGAGCCGGTCGCCGTAGTGGCCGAACACGAAGCCGCCGAGCGGGCGGAACAGGAAGCCGACGCCGAACGTGGCGAACGCGGCGAGCGTGCCCATTGCCGGGCTGACCTTCGGGAAGAACTCGGAATTGAAGACAAGCGCGGCAACAATGCCGTACAGAAGAAAGTCGTACCAGTCGACCACCGCGCCGACAAAGCTGCCGAGCGCCGCTTTGCGTGCCCGGCTACGCGCCGTGCGGTTGTCGGCCAATGCCGTGGTTGGGATTGCAATAGTCATGACGGTGTCTCCTTCGGACTCTCTGACTGCTGTCTGGGCGGTGCGGCTGACGCTGAGCGCCGGATTCTACGACCCGTTGCAGGATTTCCGAAGGTTAATGATGCGTTGCTGATCTCACAATCCTCATTCGATGCAATTTGCGCGATCAGCGATCGCGTCTGCGCGAATAGCGCGCGTTTTGCGCGTTTACACCAAGCCTCCACCCATCTTGATAAGCAGTGAACCGTCCGCGGCTCGCCCGTGCTACCGTAAGGATGCAATCCTGAAAACAACAGTGATTGATATACTACATACAGAATATTGATTTATGCGGCGTTGCAGCATATGATTGAGTCATCTCATCACTCAATCATCCGGAGTTACAAATGGAACTTGTTCCTCTCTCGCTGCTTGCCGTTGCTGTCGTTGGTCTTGGCTCCGCCGCCACGGTTCTGCTGACTCGTTGGATTCCGCAGCCGGTTGCGCAGCTTGCAGCGCAACATGGCCGGTTCATCGGCCTCGGCGAACAAGGTGGTGGGTTTGCAGCGGCGGCGCCGTACCGTGCGCATGTTCAACAAGAGGCGATGAATGTCGTCAGAACTTCAAACTGAAGCAGTGGCCATACCGTTGACGTTGTCACTGCAGCCGATCGGCGCAAGCGCGAGCTTGCGCGATCAGGCGTATGCGATGCTCCGCCAGGCCATTGCCGACGCGGATATCTACCAGACTCGCGAAGAGATTCGCCTTGACGAACGCGTGCTGAGCGAGTCGCTCGGCGTGAGCCGCACGCCGGTGCGCGAGGCGATGACGCTGCTCGAGCAGGAAGGTTTTTTGCGCATGGTGCCGCGCCGCGGTATCTATATCGTGCGCAAGAGCAAACGCGAAATCGTCGAGATGATCCAGATGTGGGCCGCGCTCGAAAGCATGGCGGCGCGTCTCGCTACGCTGCACGCTACGGACGAGGAAATCGCCCGGCTGCGCCACATGTTCGACAATTTCCGCGACGCGACGCCGGCCGAGCACATCGCCGAATATTCCGACGCCAACATTGCGTTTCACCAGGCGATCGTCGAGTTGTCGAAGTCGCAGATCATCCTCGACACGATCAAGAACATCTTTATCCACGTGCGGGCGATTCGCCGCATGACCATTTCGCAGAGCGACCGCGCGTCGCGTTCCATCGTCGATCACCTGCGCATCATCGAGGCGCTGGAGCAGCGCGATACCGAACTGGCCGAGCGGCTCGTGCGTCAGCACTCGCTCGATCTCGCTGCGTTTGTCGAGGCGAATTGCGATTTTCTGGATTGACGCCTGCCTGAGCGTTGCTGAAACCGACTCGACCAGTTCGGCCGATACCGGCTTCTCGCCCGTCAGATATCACCAATGTGAATTCAGGTTTTGTCCGCAGTGTCCGAGCGGCTCTTCATGTGATCGATGAAGGCTCGCAGCTTCGGCATCATTTGATGGCGGCCGGGATAGTAGAGAAATACACCTGGCGCCATTGGCGCGAACGGCTTCAGGACGTGTACGAGTTTTCCCGCTTTTGTCGGTCCAGCCGCGATCGGCTCAGGCACTTGCGCAAGACCGATGCCTTCGATGGCCGCACCAAGCACGGTGGGAAAGTCGTTGGCGATCAGCGGCCCCGAGACGATGGCCTCGACTGTCTTGTTGCCGTCGACAAAGGACCAGGGCGCGATCGACCCGTTCGAGCGGCGCATGCGTAGGCAGGCGTGCTGACGCAGATCGTCGATGCGCTCCGGCCGCTTCCGCCGGCGTAGATAATCTGGGCTGCTGACGACCACGAACGGGAACGGCGGCGTCAACCGTATCGCGACCATGTCGGCGGCGATGAACTGGCCCAGCCGGATGCCGGCGTCAAACCCGTCAGCCGCGAGGTCGATCAGCTCCTCGCTTGCGACGATCTCCACCTCGACCTCGGGATAGGCCTGGCAGAAGGATCCGACCAGCGGCTCCAGCAGGATCGGCACCACCGCGCGCGGCACCGATAAACGCAATAGTCCTGTCGGCCTCTGTCCAAGGTCATGCGCAACCGCGCCTGCGGCGACGAGCTCCTCGAAGGCGGGCTTTGCGCGTTCGAGGAAGCGTTGGCCGGCCTCGGTCAGGCCGACACTGCGCGTTGTGCGTATGAAGAGCGCTGCGCCGACGCGCGCCTCAAGTGCGCGTACCGTCTGGCTCATGGCCGATGGAGTCACGCCGAGTTCCGCGGCCGCTTTGCGAAAACTGCGGTGCTGGGCAACGCTCAGGAACGCCTCTACGCCGTCGAGCGCGCCTTGCCTGACTGTGAAGTTCTGCTTCATAACTCATCGATATTATCGCGAATAGTCGAGCGCGGGAAGCGGTTGTACATTTAGCTTGCAAAGCCGGAGTCACGTCGCAAATTCAGGAGTCACGCGTGATGTCGAGGCCCCAGATGCGCGACAGTCAAGGGAGCAACGCAATGCGAGACACAACGTTTTCCAGACGCGACTTGCTCAGGGCGGCGGGCGCGCTCACCGTCGCCGCTGCTTTCGCGGAGCCGCCCAAGGTCGCTGCCTCCGAGCCAGGTGGGGCTGGTCCTGAGCCGACATCCTGGGTGGATTCGGCGATGCCAGAGGTGACGCATCGCATGATCGTGACGAACGGCATCCGCTTGCACGTGGCCGAGCAGGGTCGAGGCCCGCTCATCATCCTCTGCCACGGCTTTCCCGAGTGCTGGTATTCGTGGCGGCATCAGCTCCGGGCGCTGGCGGAGGCTGGGTTCCGTGCGGTGGCACCCGACCTGCGTGGGTATGGGCGAAGTGACCGTCCGGAGGAGGTGGAGAACTATACGATTCTCCATGACATCGGCGACATCGTGGGTCTCGTCGACGCTTTGGGTGCCCAACAGGCAGTGATCGCCGGCCACGACGTCGGCGCCACGATAGCATGGCAAGCGGCGCTTCTGCGCCCCGACCGTTTCCGTGCTGTTATTGCGCTTAGCGTGCCGTTCCGGCCGCGGGCGTTTGGCGGCTCGGTGCCGCCGACGACGCTCATGCCGCGGAACGAGAATGCAGTGTTCTACCAGCTCTTCCTCCAGACCCCCGAGGCGGAGGCGGCGCTCGGGCGCGACTTGCATCGCACATTTCGCTCGCAGCTCTACTCGCTCTCGGGCGACAGGCCGCCGTCCGCGGGCGGCGGGTTTGCTGGCGGGATGGTGCCCCGGAAGGGTGATTCCTTAGCCGCTCCGGCGTCCTTGCCGGCTTGGGTCACGGAGTCCGACATCGATGTTTATGTCGCGGAATTCACGCGGAGCGGATTCCGCGGTCCCCTCGCCTGGTACCGCAACGTCGATCGCAGCTGGGAGCTGCTGGCTCCCTTTGCCGGCGCGGCGGTGACCATTCCGGCACTGTATATCGCGGGCGACCGGGATTTTGTCGTCGCCGCCAATTCCCAGTTTGTTGCCAGGCAGTCGGCAATGGTTCCCAAGCTCCGGCCGGCGGTGATGCTGGCGGGCTGTGGTCATTGGACCGAGCAAGAACGTGCGCCGGAGGTCAGCGCTGCCATGATCGACTTCCTTCGGCGCTTGTAGGCGAAGACGAGAACACAGACATCGGGGAACGACAAGGTGGTTGCCGTCCTGGGTGTCAACGGTTTCTTCGTTCGCTAAGGCGTCGTCACGCTGGCGATCCTCGGGCTTTGGGCCGCGTTGCAGCGACGGCGTCTCACCGCCAAAGCATGGCGGGCGGGGATCATCGCTACGGGACTATTGCCGCTCTGATGTGTGACGGTTGCCGCAAGCGCCACCCCGTCCTCCGGCATCCTGACCGCGGTGTTCGAGGCCGCGTGAACCAACTGCTGATAGGAGGCCAAATGTCCACGGAAATCCTGTTCCAAACACATCTTGTTCTAGGCTATGTCGCGTGGCTGCTTTGCTTCGGCGCGTACGGTCTGCCGTGGCTCAGGTCGATGGACCGCGTCGCAGCGCAGCGCGCCATCGCTACTCTGCACAGCTTCCGCTTCTTCGGGCTCGTCTTTATCCTTCCGGGTGTCGTAAGCCCCAATCTGCCCGCCGACTTCGCCGTGTTCGCCGCCTACGGCGACTTCGCAACCGGGGTGCTGGCCATGCTGGCGCTTCTCACGGTGAGGGTACGCCCGCTCTTCTGGCTGTTCGTCGTCGCCTTCAATCTCGTGGGGACGGTCGACCTCATCGTCGACTATTACCACGCCATCCAGGTCGAACTTCCTGCGCACGCTGAGGAGTTGGGCGCCACCTACGCGATCCCGATCATCTACGTACCGCTGCTGATGATCACGCACATCGTCGCATTCTATTTTCTGGTACGCCCTCAGTCCAAGGCGGCTCGGGCCTTCGTCGACGATGCGGCCGTATCTTAGATTTCTCTGTCATCGCAGACGTCCGTCGTCGCCACGCCGTAGTCCCGCAACAACGCCTTCGCCTGATATTCGTGAATGTTCACTGTCTCCTCGCTGGGTCGGGTGGCGCACCGTGCAGTGCGGGATAAACCGTACTTGACGGTCTATAAAATATGGTATGTGATATATCAAAATGATTCGAGGCAGAGTGTGAGTCGGTGTTTTCCCTCAGTTTAGAGGCAGAGGAAAGGCAGTTTTCAGCTGCGACGTAGGCGGGATAAGGCCTAAAGCAGGTTTAAAGCAGAAATCCAGACGCAAACGCATCTTGAAATCGACCTTGATTGAATATGATATATCACATACTGTATGTAAAAAAGTCGGTCAGACTCCCGCAGCGGCGGGTGCCATCGACACGGGCGCGTCCGTCGATAACCGTCGCACAACCGATTGACCAGGAGACGACCATGTCTGCAGTTGTTTCATCCCTGAGCGCCGACGCGGGCAGCACGACGGCCGAGGACACGGGCCGCCCGGCGGTGGTGAACATCTGGGTCGATCCGCGCGAACATGCGCCGGGCACGAAGAACCAGACCATGTACAGGTAACACGCACACTTCAGGAGACACGACATGGGCAAAGCACTCGACGGTGTGCGCATTCTCGATTTCACGCATGTGCAATCGGGGCCGACCTGCACGCAGTTGCTCGCGTGGTTCGGCGCGGACGTGATCAAGGTGGAGCGGGCCGGCGCGGGCGATATCACGCGTGAGCAACTGCGCGATATCCCCGACGTGGACAGCCTGTACTTCACGATGCTCAATCACAACAAGCGCTCGGTCACGATCGATACGAAAAACCCGGAAGGCAAACAGGTGCTCGAAGCGCTGATCCAGACATGCGACGTGCTGGTGGAGAATTTCGCACCGGGCGCGCTGGACCGGATGGGTTTCACGTGGGAGCGGATTCAGGAGTTGAATCCGCGGATGATCGTCGCATCGGTGAAGGGCTTCGGTCCAGGTCCCTACGAAGACTGCAAGGTCTATGAGAACGTCGCGCAATGCGCGGGTGGCGCGGCTTCGACCACCGGCTTCGACGACGGCCCGCCGGTGGTGAGCGGCGCGCAGATCGGCGACAGCGGCACCGGCTTGCATCTGGCGCTCGGCATCGTCACGGCGTTATATCAGCGTACAACCACCGGTCGCGGCCAGCGCGTACTTGCGGCCATGCAGGACGGCGTGCTCAACCTGTGCCGCGTGAAGCTGCGCGATCAGCAACGGCTCGAACGCACCGGCGTGATGAAGGAATACCCGCAATATCCGAACGGGAAGTTCGGTGAAGCCGTGCCGCGCGCGGGCAACGCATCGGGTGGCGGTCAGCCGGGCTGGATTCTGAAGTGCAAGGGCTGGGAAACGGACCCGAACGCGTATATCTACTTCATCACCCAGGCGCCGGTGTGGGCGAAAATCTGCAACGTGATCGGTAAGGAGGAGTGGGCCACCGATCCCGACTACGCGACGCCCGCCGCACGTTTGCCGCGTTTGAAGGATATCTTCGCGGAGATCGAGCGCTGGACCATGACCAAGACCAAGTTCGAGGCCATGGGCATCCTCAACAAGTACGACATTCCGTGCGGCCCGATTCTGTCGATGAAGGAGATCGCCGAAGAGCCGTCGCTGCGCAAGACCGGCACGATCGTCGAAGTCGATCATCCGTTGCGCGGCAAATATCTGACGGTTGGTAATCCTATCAAACTGTCCGATAGCCCAACCGAAGTCAAGCGTTCGCCTCTGCTTGGCGAACACACCGACGAGGTCATGGCCGAACTCGGCTATACGCCCGAACAGATCAGCGCATTGCGCACCGCCGGCGCGATTTAGTCGCGCCTGATTTGAAACATCAAGCAGGTGACGGCGCGATTTTCTGGGCAGCACTCGAACGCAAAGAAGATCGCGCCAAAGCGTTCAAGGAGCGAAGTATGGATACGTGGATGCGGTTCATGTCGAGCGACGGTGGCATTGTGTTCGGCCGGGTCGAGGGCGGTTATCTGCATGAGTACGAGAGCCTCGATCGGCCCGTGCCGACCGGCGCGGTGCTGTCGACCCGCGCGCTGACGCCGCTTGCGCCTTGCGCGCCTGGCAAGATCGTCGCGCTCTGGAACAACTTTCACGCGTTGGCCGCGAAGCTCGACAAACCGGTGCCGGCGCATCCGCTGTTCTTGCTGAAGCCGGCAGGTTCGGTGATCGGCTCGGGCGAACCGATCCGGCGCCCGCTCAGCTACGCGGGCAAGATCGCCTACGAGGGCGAACTCGGCATCGTAATCGGGCGGCGCTGCCGCGATGCGAGCGTCGAACAGGCCGCCGGAGCGATCTTCGGCTACACGCTCGTCAACGATGTAACCGCGGCCGATCTGCTGAACGAGAATCCACACTTTCCGCAATGGTGCCGCGCGAAGGGCTTCGATACGTTCTGTTGTATCGGACCCTCGATCGTCTCGGGTTTCGACTGGCGCAAAGCGCATCTCGTGACGATGCTCGACGGTGTGGAGCGGCAGAACTATCCGCTCGCCGATATGGTTTTTTCGCCGGCCGAGCAGGTCAGTCTGATTTCGCAGGACCTGACGCTCGAACCCGGCGATGTGATCGCATGCGGCACCTCGGTTGGCGTCGGCTCGATCAAGGATGGCTCGACGGTGACGATCACGATCGACGGGATCGGCACGCTCAGCAATACATTGACCGCCGCGCGCGAGGTGACGGCGTCGGCCGTGACGTTGGTCACTGCAACCCCGGTCTGAATAGAACCGAATCTGGTTCGGCCTGATGCGATTGCATCGCAACACGGAGGAGCACGCATGCTGCAAGCGTCCGACAGTACCGTGTGGATGGGAGCCGGTTTCTTGCTGGCTGCCGGCCTGGCGGCCGTGCTTGCCGCTATCGGGCAATTGCCGCTTGCACGGCGTACTCACCGTCGGCCGTATTGGCACGCAGGGGCATTGGCTGCCGCGCTTGCCGGGCAGCTCGCGGCAGGCGTCGGCGCGAGCAGCGGTGTGGTGACGGCTGGGCTGGCGGGCGCCGCGCTCGGCGCGTGGCTCGTGCGGCGGCGCGATCTGACGCGGCGGCCCCGGCTCGTTGCCCTGCTCGGCTGCAGCGCGGGGTTCGCCGCGATGGCAGGTGGGTTTGCGCGTTATGTGACGTCGGCGGTGACGTCGGTGCCGTCATCCTCGGCGCTGGCCAATGTCGAGCGCGTCGAACTGTATGCGGCGATATTCATCGGCGCACTGATATTCGCGACGTCGGCGATTGTCTTTTGCAAACTGGCCGGGCTACTGGAGACGAAGGACGCGGGCGCGCCATCGCGTCCAGGCCACAACCTCGTCAATCTGCTGGCGCTGCTGTTGTGCGGATGGCTCGGCTACGGCTTTGTCACTGAACAGGCGCAGCCGTTCGGACTCGCCTCGCTGCTCGCGATGAGCGTGCTGGCCGCAGCGTTAGGCGCGCATCTAATGCTGAGCCGGGAATATTCCAACGGTCATGGCGCCGACGCTCCTCATGTCGCTCATGTATTCGCGGGACGTTGCCACGGATTAGTACTGGCGCGTCCAGGCCTGCTCGCGCGCATCGAATGGCATGGTGGCGACGAGCAAATGTGGACGCTGCGCGAGACATCGCGGGGCATGGTGCGCACGGGCGCATACCGGCACGGCCGTAGCTGGCGTAACGGCAGTCATAAACACGGATATCCGCGCACCTGTGCACGCTACCGCTCGACTCAGCGCGTGACGCGTGGTCAAGCATGAATGTCCCGACGCGCCGAACGGCAAGCGGAGCGGATGGCGAGTCAGAGCAGTTCGCCGCCAGCCGGAACGAACTGGTTGTAGTACTGGACTTTCTTTTGCAGGATCAGTTGCGCGAGAAAGTCGGCATCGTATGCCCGGTGAAGATGTGCATGGAACCGCTCGATATACGCGGTGATGCGCGCAGCTTCACTGTTGAATTCCTTGAGGACGTCGAGCGTGTCGCGGTCCCAGCGGAACCGCAAACCAAGGTCGCTGAACGCGGCGTTGTAAGCGCTCAGATGCGCATCGTCGGGATTGTCCGCGGCAACGCGTGCAGTGCGCGTGCTGGCATGGGACACAACCGAAGCGTGATCCATGATCGGCCTCCTGGGCTAACAAGTGTGAGAGCTGAGGTGAGAGCTGGGGTGAGAACTGAGTGGCGAACTCACTTGCAGAATAGAAGTGCCGATCAATTTGCAATAGTCAAAATTTTATTGGATTTCCATAGCCTACTGCTTATAAACGCTCAATTCCCTTACGCGTGTGATCTGCTCGATCAGGTTCGCGCCTTCCTCCATCAGGAAGCGTTTGAAGGCGACTGCAACCGGCGGCAGGCGCTTGTTCTTCCGATGCACGACATACCAGTTGAGCATGACGGGAAAACCCTCGACGTCGAGCACGACGAGATGGCCGAGCTGCAATTCGAGGCTGATGGTATGCGCGGACAGGAACGCGATGCCCATGCCGGCGATCACGGCCTGCTTGATCGTCTCCGTGCTCTTGATCTCCATCGCGATGTTCAGATTGGTGAGCCGGCCGGCGAAGCCCTCTTCCATCGAATTCCACGTGTCCGAGCCGCGTTCGCGCACGATAAAGGCCTCGCTGGCCAACTGGCTCATCTTGATGTTGCGCTTGTTCGCGAGCGGATGCTTGGGCGCCGCCACGATCACATAAGGGTGCGGCGCGAACGGTTCGTTGGTCGCGTCGGTCTCGTGCGGCGGGCGCACCATCACCGCGAGGTCCGTCTGATTAGTGGCGAGTTGATGCAGCAATTCCTCGCGATTGTGCACCGCAAGATTCAGCACCACGCCCGAATAGCGTCGTGTGAATTCGGCCAGCAGGCGCGGAAAGAAGTAGTCGCCGGCGCTGATCACCGCGACGTTCAGCTTGCCGCCGGAGACGCCCTTGAGCTGACCCATCGCTTCGTCTACTTCGTGGAACTGCTGCATGATCGCGCGGCTGTAGTGGAGCATCTCAGTGCCGGCCGGCGTCAGATAGATTTTTTTGCCCAGCTGTTCGAACAGCGGCAGCCCCGCGTGTTCCTCGAGTTGCCGGACCTGGGTGGAGACGGCGGGCTGCGTCAGATGCAATTCTTCCGCCGCGCGCGAGAAGCTCAGATGGCGCGCCACCGTTTCGAAAACCTTCAGTTGCCGCAGGGTCGCATTGCGCATCGTCATGGTCGATGTATAAGCAAACGTGAATCGACATAATAACAAACTTTAATTATTAGTAATTCAGCATTGACCCTAGCATGAGTCTTATAAGAAAGCGGAATTAAGGGTTTCGGATTCGGGTTAACGCCTAGTTTAAAGGCGTGGCGGAGTGGGCGGCCGGTTGCGGATGTGACGCCGATTCGTAATTGATCAGATTAAATAAATGGCTGAGAAAATTGTGAATCTGGCAAGTCTTTTTTTAAAGAAAAAAATTAATTTCACGAATATTAAATATGCCCGGACGGCAAGGCTTTTCGGGTCATAACCATAAGGTGGAATGCATACAGCGTGGCGTTTTGGCTGGCTGCACTAAATAGATGCGGAGACAAGGCTCATGGACGATATCAATCAGCAGACCACGGCCCGCGTATTCTGGGCGAACCGTTGGTGGCAACTCGTCATCGGCATGATGTGCATGGCGTTGGTGGCCAATCTGCAATACGCATGGACGTTGTTCGTCACGCCGATGAACGCGCGGCATCACTGGGGCGAAGCATCGATTCAACTCGCCTTCGCTATCTTCATCCTGACTGAAACGTGGCTCGTGCCGGTCGAAGGCTGGCTGGTCGACAAGTTCGGGCCGCGTCCGGTCGTCGCCGGCGGGGCGGTATGTGCCGGTCTCGCATGGGTCATCAATTCGTATGCGACGACCTTGCCGATGCTGTATGTGTCCGCGGTCATCGCGGGGATCGGCGCGGGCGGTGTGTACGGCACGTGTGTCGGCAATGCGCTGAAGTGGTTTCCCGATCGCCGCGGTCTTGCCGCGGGTCTGACTGCCGCGGGCTTCGGCGCCGGTGCGGCAGTGACGGTCATTCCAATCGCCAACATGATCACGCGCTCGGGCTACGAGCACACGTTCTTCTTTTTCGGCATCCTGCAAGGCGTATGCATTCTCCTGCTTGCGCTGATGCTGAAGAAGCCGAATTTGCATCAGGCCGCTGCGCCCATGAGGAAATTCGCGGTGACCAAGGTCGATTACACGCCGGGCCAGATGATCAGGACGCCGGTGTTCTGGGTGATCTACGTGTCGTTCGTCGCGGTGGCGGCGGGCGGCTTGATGGCGACCGCGCAAATCGGCCCGATCGCGAAAGACTGGGGACTCGCGCGCATTCCGATGACGATCTTCGGCATGACCTTGCCGCTGCTCACCGCAACCCTCTCGATCGACAATGTCTGCAACGGCTTTACACGTCCGCTGTGCGGCTTCATCTCCGACAAGCTCGGCCGCGAAAACACGATGTTCGTGATCTTCATCGGCGAGGGCCTCGCATTGCTCGGACTGATGCGGTACGGCACCAACCCGTATGCGTTCATGACCTTCGCCGCGCTGATCTTCCTGTTCTGGGGGGAAATTTTCTCGATCTTTCCCGCGATCTGCGCCGATACGTTCGGCAGCAAATATGCGGCGGCCAATGCAGGCACCTTGTACACCGCGAAGGGCACGGCTTCGCTGCTGGTGCCGATCGCTTCGGTGCTGTCGGCCACCGGCGGCTGGAATCTCGTCTTTATCGTCGCCGCGGTCGTGACGATTGCCGCGGGCATCTCGGCGAAGTTCATTCTCGCGCCAATGCGCTCGCGCTGGATCGAATCGCACAACCAGCCTCAAGGCGTGCTGGCCGCTGCCGGCAGCAAGAGTTCGCAGCTCAGTCATTGGCCCGGGCAGACGGGTGAATAGGGCGAATAATCCGCACCCGCCAGCTACTTCATGAACGTTTCGTTGCAGCAGCTCAAGGTGTTCGTCGCCGTCGCGCGTGAGCGGAGCTTTACGCGCGCGGCCCGCGAATTCGATCTGACGCAATCGGCGGTGAGCCGCTGCGTGCGCGAACTCGAAGACGCTGTCGAGTTGAAACTGTTCGACCGCACCACGCGCCAGGTAGAACTGACTAGTGCGGGCGCGAGTCTGGAACGGCGCATCGGCTGCTTGCTGGACGAAATCGAGCTGACGCTGCGCGAGGAGCGCGCCGCGTACGACGGACACACGGGCGTAGTGGTGCTGGCGAGCAATCCGGTGTTGTCGTCGGGTTGGGTGGCGGATGGTCTTGCGCGTTGTGCAGCGGCTTTTCCCGAGCTGATCGTGTCCGTCAAGGATCAACCGCAAAGCGGCGTGCTCGTGAGCGTCGAGCAAGGCGAAGTCGACTTCGGCGTGGTGTCGGTGGCCGAACCGCTGGCCGGCGATCTGTTGCACGCGCAAGCGGTTTTCACGACCCCGCTGCATGCGGTCATGCCGCACACGCATCCGCTTGCGCGGCACGCCAGCGTGGCCTGGAGCGCATTGCAGGAGTGGGAGCTCGTCACCTTGAACGCCGACGCGGGCGTGCGCGCCGCGCTCGGTCTGGCGTTCGGCGTGCATGGCCTGAAACGGCGGCCGGTGCAGGAACTCGGCCATGTGGCGGCCGTGTCGCGCATGATCGAACTGGGTCTCGGCGTCGGCGTTTTGCCGATCGACGCCCATTGGCCCGCGCTTCACGCGCCGCTGGTTAGCCGGCCACTGGTTCCCGAAATGAATTTGACGACGATGCTGGTGCATCGTCGTCACCGCTCTCTCAGACCCAATGCCGCTGCGGTCTGGGCGCAGTTCGCGATGCCCGCGGGCGCTCCTTCGAACGCCGCCGGCGCCGCGCCGTCCGCTATGCACGGATCCGCGTGGCCGGTCGCGTCGGCTGACGGCACGGTACTGCACGAGCCTTAAGCTCCCAGCGCTTGCCCCAGCGGATCTGCTGCCAGTCAGTCCACGCTACCTCTCACGCAAGGAGCTTCATGATGGAAACTGAAATCGACCTCAGGCGCCACGATTTGCTGATCGACGGCAAGCGCTTGCCGCCCGGCACCGGCGAATATTCCGTCGACATCAACCCGGCCACCGAAGAGCCTATCGCATTGGTCGCGCAAGGCAGCGTTGCCGATGTCGATACCGCGGTGCATGCAGCGCGCGCCGCGCTGAAAGTATGGAACGCGCTACGCGCAGCCGAACGCGGCCGAATTCTCGGCCGCCTGGCCGGTCTGATGCGCGCGAATCTGGATGAACTCGCCGCGCTCGAAAGCCTCGACGCCGGCAAGCCGATCTCCGCGGTGATGCGCCAGGACATTCCGGCGGCGATCGATACGCTCGAATACTACGCAGGCTGGTGCGACAAGATCAACGGCCAGGTGGTGCCGGTGCGCTCCGATGCGCTGACCTACACGCTGCGCGAACCGGTCGGCGTGGTCGCGGCGATCGTGCCGTGGAATTTCCCGCTGATGATCGGCATGTGGAAGATCGCACCCGCGCTCGCGTGCGGCTGCACGCTGATCGTCAAACCCGCGGAGATCACGCCGCTCACCGCGCTGCGTATCGGCGAACTCGCGCTGGAAGCGGGCTTGCCGCCGGGAGTACTGAATATCGTCACAGGCAAGGGGCGCGTGGTCGGCGATGCGCTGGTCGCGCATCCGGGCGTCGACAAGGTGACGTTTACCGGTTCGCCGTCGGTGGGGCGCGGCATTCTGCAAGGTGCGGCCGGCAACTTCAAGCGCGTGACGCTGGAACTCGGCGGCAAGTCGGCCAACCTGATCTTTCCGGATGCGAATCTCGACAATGCGGTCCGGGCGGCGTCGTCGGGGATTTTCTTCAACACCGGGCAGGTGTGTTCGGCGGGCTCGCGCATTCTCGCGCATCGCGACGTCTACGACGAAGTTGTCGAGCGCCTGGCGGCACGCGCGAAGTCGATCAAGGTCGGCGATCCGGCAGCGCGCGAGACGGCGATGGGGCCGCTCATCTCCGCCGCGCAGATGAAGACCGTGCTCGGCTATGTCGAAACGGGCCGGGCCGAAGGGGCGTCGCTCGTGACCGGCGGCGCGCGGGTGGGCAAGCGCGGCTTCTTCGTCGAGCCGACTGTGTTCGCCAACGTCGAGCATGAAATGCGCATTTCGCAGGAGGAGATCTTCGGGCCGGTGGCAAGCGTGATCCGCTTCAACGACGAAGCCGATGCGGTGCGAATCGCCAACGGTACGCTGTACAGCCTCGCGGCGGGCGTATGGAGCGCGGATATCGGCCGTGTGCATCGTGTCGCGCGCGATTTGCGGGCGGGGACGGTGTGGATCAACACCTACGGCTATACCGACGTGCGCTTGCCGTGGGGCGGCTCCGGCGACTCGGGTTTCGGCCGCGAGCACGGCGACGTCGCAATTGAAAACTTCACCGAGCCGAAGGCGGTCTGGCTCGCGATCGATCAATAGAATCGATCAATAGCGACGTTAAAAAAGGATCGAACGCCTGGCGTTCGATCCTCGTTCCGTCGGCCCGGTTTGCCTCGGTTGACCTCGGTTGACTTATCCCGCGCGTCGAAAAGCAGCGCGGGCTCTCAATTGCCCTGCAATGCCATCCGCTCGCGCAGCTTCACCAAAGCGAGCACGACGTCGATGGTCGGCGTCGGTTCGGCGACAATGCGGCCCATTTCCTGCACCACCGTCAGCAACGGGTCGATCTCCATCGGACGGCGGTTCTCCAGATCGACCAGCGTCGAAGTCTTGTGCGCGCCGACCGCGCCCGCGCCGTCGATCCGTTTTTCCACATCGACGCGAAAGTGCACGCCGAATTGATCCGCGATGCGCTTTGCCTCCAGCATCATCGTGCGTGATACCGCGCGCGTGCCGGGGTCGCTGGTGAGCACGTCGAGCGTGGCGTGCGTCAACGCGCTGATCGGGTTGAAGCAGAGGTTGCCCCACAGCTTGAGCCAGATTTCGTCGCGGATATTGTCGCGGATCGGTGCATCGAAACCAGCCGCCTGCATGATCTCGTGCAACTGTTGAATGCGCGGCGTGCGCTCGCCGCCCGGTTCGCCGATCGGGAATTTCTTGCCGTACACATGCTTGATGACGCCGGGTTCGGCGATCTCCGCGGCGGGATAGAGCACGCAGCCGATCGCGCGTTCGGGGCCGAGCTTCGTCCATTGGCTGCCGTCCGGATCGATGCTGGCAAGGCGGGTGCCGGCGAATTTGCCGCCATGCTGATAGAAGTACCAGTAAGGAATGCCGTTGACGCCCGTGACGATAGCCGTATGTTTGCCGAGCAGCGGCTGCATTGCATCGACCACGCCGGGCAGCGAGTGCGCTTTCAGCGTGACGATCACGAAGTCCTGCACGCCGAGTTCACGCGGGTCGGACGTGCAGCGCACTGGCGCGCTGAACGTCTCGCCGTCCATTTGCAAGCGCGCGCCGTGTTCGCGCATCGCCGCGAGATGCGCGCCGCGCGCGATAAAACTCACGTCCGCACCCGCGCGTGCCAACTGCACACCCATCAAACCGCCAATCGCTCCCGCTCCGAAGATACAGATTTTCATGATGTCGCCCCTGTGACTATGAGAAGCCGTTTGCCCGTTGCCGCGCATGGCCGTGCGATGGCGGCGGGTCACTGTTCGAGCATACGGGCGCGGGTCGATTGCAGATAGTTAAAGTTTCTCGGACGATGCATTAGGGATTGGTTATGGAAAAAATGCCGCTGAACGTGGTTCGTGAGAAAGCGGATTCAATCGGAAAGCAGGGCGGTAGGTCGGACGAATCCGGCGATCGAATAGGAAACTTCTCAATCGAGAATGACGTGAGCAAGAGGCGAATGCGCCTTCGCTGAAGTAATGCATTTGAGAGGCATTGCGAACGGGTTCTTGGGAGTGATGCCATGAAGTCGAAGGTCGATTTGAACGATCGCGTCGTGTGTTTGCGGGTTGCGCGGGCGCGCGAGCAACGTGGCGTTGTGGGTGGATGTTCGACGCTTCGGCGTGGTTCGACACCAGGCTCAGCGCTATGCACACGGTGATGCGTCAAACCGTCGGCGCGAATTCCACGGATATCGAGAGCGTGCTCGCGCGCCTGCTCGACGTCATGCTGATCGCGCTCGGCGCGGCTCTGGCTTCGCTCCTGTTCATGGCAGACACGGGGTATTCGATTATCGAAGGCGCTTTCGTGGCGTTCGATATGTCGTTCGCGATTCTGCTGCTGCCATGGTTCGGCGTATACCGCTCGTGGCGAGGCCGCTCGAAGTGGCGTTTGAGCATCAACATCGTGATCGGCTGGATCGTTGTGCAGGGCTGCGGTCTTGCATTGATGTTCCTGCTCCACCGCACCGCGTCGGTGTCGCGGCTCTGGCGCGTGAGTTGGACCGCGCTCACCGCTCTGAGGCTCGTCGCGTCGCGCGTGCTGGTGCATGCGGCGCTCGGGCGGCTGAGGCGCGCGGGACGCAATTTGCGCCTAGTTGCCGTGGTGGGCGCGGGAGCGCATCGCGACAAGGTGATCGCCGACATTCTGGGTTCGCCAAGCGCGGGCTTTCGGGCGGTTGCCACGTTCAATACGCAACCGGGCGTCGAGTCCGATTTGCCGGGTTTGCTGTCGTTCGGACACCTGTGCGAATTTGCGAACTGGGTGCGCAGTGTATTGACCTTTTTCAGTCGTTCTTACTCTTCATCACCGCGGGCAAAGCACCGTCTCATCCTCTTTTGACCAGCAAAAAACTCACCCCAACCGCCGCCAGAAACGCCCCGCAGCAGCGGTTGAACCAGCGCCGGACTTTCGCGCGAACCAGCCACTTCCCAAGGTACATCCCAGCCCACGAGTAAAGCGCGATTGCCACCCATTCGAGCACCAGAAAGCTCGCGCCCAGCACCGCGAACTGCGGCAGTATCGGTTTGGCGATATCGACGAACTGCGGCAAAAATGCGGTGAAGACCAGAATCGCCTTGGGATTACCCGCGGCCACCAGACACTCCTGCCGCGCGATACGCCATAGCGACGCGTCGTCCTGCTGCATCGTATGGATGGCAGGGGCGTCGCTGCGCCACAACTGGATCGCCAGCCAGATCAGATACGCCGCGCCGGCCAGTTTGATCGCGAGAAAGAACCACTCGGATGCGTGCAGCACGACAGCGAGGCCGGTCGCGGCCAGCACCAGCATCAGCGCGAACGCGACGAGCCGGCCGGTGCCGCCGACAAATGCCGTCATGAACCCGTGTCGCGCAGCAACATTGATCGAGAGAAGATTGTTCGGGCCGGGCGCGAGATTGATCGCGAAGCAGGCCGGCAGAAAGAAAAGCCAGGCGGTGATTGACATGACGGCTCGCACAAAAGAGGGACGGTTGACACGACCGGACGTGCGTGGCAGCAGGTGCCCAGCGCACGTTTCTCCGATTGTAGCGAAACGCTGCCGCCGCAGCCGTACTGATCCGGCTTGTCCGCTCAATTCACCGATTTGATGAAACCTGGATCGCCGATCAGCGCTTCGACGCTCAGCTTGACCGTGTCCTCGATAGCGATGGTATTGCTGGTGAATTTGGGCGACTTTTGCCGGACGGTCCTGGTGGTTGAAAATACAACCTTCTGGGTAGCGGCATCGGTGACGACATAACGCATTTTCAGCGTCCAGAACGCCGGCGAACGTGCATCGTCCACCGTGAAATTCTCGATGCTGCCGCTCAGGATTCTCTTGCCTTCGTCGAGGTGGAAGCCGGCGATCTGCAAGCGGCTCACGATGCCGTTGCGCACCGCTTCGCTGATATCGCTTTTTAGCACGATGCCGGTCATTGCCGTGTTTTCGATCCGGTTCGGCGACACGCGCCCGCTGCGCGCCGGCATATAAACGAAGTCATGGGCCGGAGCGACGCTGAGCCAGCCCGTTGGCTGGGCCGCCGCGCGTGGCGAACTATTCAGGCCGAACCACGACCATGAACAAGCGGACAGCATCAACGGCAACGCGACGGCGCCGCAACCCTTGAGGACAGTGTATCTCAGGGCCGGACGAGGGCGGCTGAGCGATTGCAGCAGAGACAGACTCTGTTGCTGCGGCTCAGACGCTGTGCGGGAAAAAGCGGCGGTCGATGTCAGAGGAGGTGCCTTCTAAATTGAAACATATTCGAAAACGGCGGCCAGTCGTAAGACAAGATCATGCACGAGAACCGTTTGCCAGCCGGGTTCACGAAGCCTCCCCGGCGCGTTCGCGAATCCATACGGTCATGCGTCGTCCCGGTACAGAACAGCATGGTAACAGTGAGACGATCCCATGCATTTTCCTGGGGTGGTTTGCGGCCAACGATTTTCAACGTTTCCTGCTTGAGTTCGCCCATCATAACGAGCCCACTTTTCTTGGCGGCGGGCGCCCCGAAGGAAGTCCTCTTGGGGGACAAAGAAAAGTAGGTGCCGCCCCGCACAAGCGATACTTTATTCCGTGTCACAAGTGGAAACCTCTTTGGAATCAACACATTCCAGTGTGAAGCAGTGTGAGGGAGTGTACGCCGGTTATGTTCCCGTACGCTGTGGTTCGTGTAAATTGCCCTTGCAGTCTAACTAAACAAGGGGCACGAAAATGGCGACGATTCAGCTAACACGCAGCGGAACGCATCGCGCAATCGTGCGCAAACTGGGCGCTTCCCTGAGCGCGACATTCGACACTGAGGAAGAGGCGCAAATGTGGGCCGCGACGACCGAGGCCCGCCTCGTCGCAGGGCATGACGCTCGCGGCTCAGTCGTCACCTTGAGCACGCCCGTGCGCCAGATCATTAACAAGTACGCGCGCGAAATCTCCCCCACGAAAAAAGGCTCACGCACTGAACAGCAGTGTTTGGGCGCGCTCATTGAGCGTTACAGCGTGTTCGACAAGCCCGTGTGCCAGTTCACGTCGAAAGACATTGAAGCTGTCATGGCCTCGCGCGCGAAAGGCAACCCTGAGCGCAAGTGGAAGGTATGCAAGCCCGGCACGATCATTCGTGAGCTAGGCGCGCTGTCTGCCGTGTTTGCGTACGCGATCAAAAAATGGCACGCGCCGTGGGACGCAAACCCTGTGCATGCTGTCGCGCGCCCGAAAACGCCTGCCCCGCGCTTTGCGCGCATCAGCGAGCGCGAGATTGATATTGCATGCGCGTGGCTCGGCTATCAGCGCGGCACTACCCCCATGAACGCAAAGCAGCTTGTGGCGTGGGCTTTGTGCTTCGCAGTCGCCACGACGATGCGGCGCGGCGAAATCATCGGGCTCGACTGGGCGCACGTCGATTATGACGAGTGCGAGCTTGTGCTAGATGACTCGAAAAACGGCGACCGTCACCGTAAGCCGATGTTTGAGGATGCCGAGGAACTGTTGCGCCTTCTGCCGCAGGGCAAGCCCGGTGACAAGCTCATCTGGATGAGCACCAGCTACTTTTCGAACATCTGGCAGCAGTGCCGCACGGCGACGGGCATCCAGTTCAAGTTTCACGATTCACGCCATGAAGCCACGACGCGTATCGCGCGCAGCCTGTCTAACGCGCTCGAACTGCAACGCGTCACAGGGCACAAGGATTTACGTTCGCTCGCCATCTACTTCAACCCGACGAGCAAAGAACTGCGCGCGAAGGTGAGCCAGGCACGCGCAGCCGCCTAGCGTCCCCCGCCCCAACGAGAAACGCCCCTCGCGGGGCGTTTTCTTATGGCCTCGGCTCGAATACAGGCTGTGTGCGTCGTTCGTGCGACTCAGGCTATGCGAGCGTACAGGCGTGTTTCGCGGAATGCTCACAGGGCACCGCCTCGACGCATCTAAACGAGATGGGCTAGATCTCTGACGCCATTGAGAAGGCGCTGGCGCACGAACAGCGCGGTGTTCGTGCCGTCTACAACCGCGCGCAATACGAGAAGCGGCGACGGGAAAATTGCTGAGCTGCGCTTTGCTCACAACGGGGCGTTGACAGCTGCCAGACCGCCGCACGTCACGTTGCACGGCCCGTGCAGCTCGTTCGGTACATTGAGCGAATGGCGCGACGCGCCAGTCGGCGTTGTCGCGCAAATACAAGGTCACGAGCCCTCAGCTACTGCCGAGAAACATTACCGTCGCCGCCCGCTCATGTGGCACGTCAAGATCGAGGCGTGGATGCTCGAACAGACAGGCATTGCGTTCTTTCTGACGGAAGCGACCAAGGGCTTACGGGCTGTCAAATAGCAACCGGCAAATTCTGAAAGATTCCCGTCATATTTAATAACAGAGTTTCTATAAGAAAAAAATATATAAACTGGTATACACCGGAATACACGCCAATACATTCGTATACACGCCAGCACATAGATTCGCGCAATTTACGCAGCGTAATTTTCCACTAACCAATTGATTAATAAAGATGTTTTGTCCTAGATATGTATTCAGAAATGCTGCAACGAAGAGCCAACTAAAAATCGTTTAAAAAATCCGTCATCTGTATTAAATTCGATCCGTAGTTCAACGCAAAGGGCCCACTATGAATACGGATGATATTGATCAATACAACCTGACGACCGGCGAGCTGGCGAAGCTGCTCCGCGTCAAACCTCAAACTATTCGCAAGCGCTACGCCGCGACCGGCAGTTACTTCGGCCTGCGGCCGATCAAGTTGCCGAACCGATATCTCATCTGGCCCGATGATGCCCGCGAGCGCCTGCTGAACGGGTGCAGCAATGAGCGCTGAAATATCTGGCCGGGGAACCGGCTTTCGTTCCCGCTTCCGCCGCAATCGCCTGCCGGCCATCTCCGACGTGATGAGCCTTCTCCATCTCGAACAGCCGAAGCCGAACAGAACAGGTTATGCGCAGGTGTGCTGCCCGATTCACGGCGAAGACAACCCGAGCTTGAGCATTCACATGGAACGCGGCAACTGGAAGTGCTTTGCATGCGGCGCAACCGGCGGTGATGCGCTCGAACTGTACCGGCGCGCGCGAGGTTTGACCTTTGCTCAGGCGGCGCGTGACCTTGGCTGCTGGGAGGATTCGTGAATATAGCTATCGACTTTTACGACGCGTCCGAGCCTGGGAAATGGGAGCAGGAGGCACGCAAGTTGTTTGCCGCTGAAACGGAAAAAGGCTATCAGATGACTGGACTGCACTTGTATCGCGCAGCCAACCATTCGATCCGTTATGCTCGTGTGCGGATGCACAAGCCGGACGCAACGAAGAAAAAGGGCTACGAAAAGTTTATCCGCCCGTTTTACCGTGATGACACGCGCTGGATGGTCGGTGAGCCGAAACAGGAAGGCGGGAAACTGCTGTACAGCCTGCCGGATGTTCTGGCGTATCCAGATGCTTTAGTAGTGCTTACAGAAGGTGAACAAAAGGCGGATGCGCTAACGAGCATCGGCGCAAGCCGCTTTATCGGAGTCACGAGCGGCGGCGCGACGAGTGCGGCTGCCACCGACTTTTCCCCGCTTTCGGGCAAACATGTGCTTGTGTGGCCCGATCATGACGTTCCAGGTCAGAAATATGCCGACGACGTGACGGACAAGTTGTGCGCCCTTGGATGCGTTGTCGAACGCGTCGATGTGGCCGCATTGGATTTGCCTGACGGCGGCGACGTGATGGACTGGGCGCAGCAATTCATGTTGGCACATGATCGCGAGCCGAACGCCGATGACGTGCTGGCGCTGCCGAGGAAGCTTGCGGAGAGGGCGAAAGGGGCAAAAGGGGCGAAACCCCGCGTCCATACTGGAGATCTGCAGGGGCGAGCAACGGGCGAACCGGGGCGATTCCAGGGCGACGCGACCCCGGACGGCGCACAGGCAATGGACCGTGCGCGGGCCGCGCTGGGTGCCGATAGCTTCGAACCGCAGCCATACCCCGTGAAGGCACTGGGACCGCTGGCCGACGCTTGCATCGCGATTGCCGAAGGCGCGCAGATGTCACAGGCGATAGTCGGGCAATGTCTGCTCACCAGTGCGGCGCTGCTGGCTCAGTCGCGCGCAGATGTACGCACTCTGGCGGGCGTCAAGCCTGCGTCTGTCTATGCACTTACGGTTGCCGATAGCGGAGAAGGGAAAACCACCGCCGAACAGACCGCACTGCATGCAATCAGCGAGCATCAGAAGAGCGAAGCGAAGGCGTACAGAGAGTACGTCGAGCAGATCGCACGGGAAGCGGTGAATGCAAAAAAGGATGATCCGAAACCGGATACCCCGCCGAAGCCCTACCGCATCATGCGCGACGGCACGGTGGAAGGCATCCGACGTGAGTTCGCCGAAGGCATACCGTCGCAGGGAGTTTTCACTTCCGAAGCCGCCGCGCTGCTTTGCGGCTACGGAATGAGTGCGGACAACCGGGCGAAGAGTGCTGCCGCTTTCAATAGCCTATGGGATGACGGCGCGATTTCCGTTTCGCGTGCATTGGCCGGCCGCATTGAGCTACACGACCGGCGTTTGTCGCTTCATTGGCTGATTCAGCCCGACGCCGTGCGCAATGCGTTGCACGATCCGCTGCTAACGAACATGGGGTTCTGGCCGCGTTTCCTCGTGGCATGGCCAGAACCAGGCGCACCGAAGAAGGCGCTCGATTTTCGCCCTGAAAACGATGCGCGCATCGTCAAGTTCTGGGACCGGTGCAGAAGCATGCTCACCCCGCTGTGCGACGATTGCGGCGGCCTGCCAGTGATCGAGACGACGCCTGAAGCTCATTCACTCATTTGCGAATTCTTCGAGCGCATCGAACAGACGGCCAAGAGCAAGGGCGGTATGCTCGAAACCGTCAAGCCGTTTGCGGTACGCGCGACCGAGCAACTATTTCGCATCGCAGCCGTGCTGGCGGTATTCGAAGACCGGAGGGAAATCGACGCACAGGCAGCGCGCAATGCGATGGCACTCACTCTGCATTCACTCGAAACATGGCGGGCAATCTACGGTGACCGCGAAGAAGCCGAGGCCACGCGCCTTGCGCTCAAGCTATTCGATTGGCTGTTGCGGCAACCCGGACAGATGGCGACTGAAACCGCCATGCTTCAGATCGGGCCCAAGCCACTACGGTCGAAGGGTCTGCGCGACACGGCGCTCGCCATGCTGTCACAAAAACGGCTGGTAGCACGGGAAAGCAATACGTGGTATGCAGTCACCGGGAAGGACGAGTCATGAACTACCTCAAAGACATGTTCGTCGATCTGTTATCACCCATCATTCGCCCCGTTTCGCCCGGCATTCGCCCGGCTGGAAACGGTGCAAATAAAGGTGTTTCGCCTCATTCGCCCAATTTGCCTGGGGATGATGTAAAGATCCGTTCGCCCGCATCATCGGCAACGGAGACCGACGGCGGCAGCATCCCGGATGACTGCATCGGCGCGCTGCGTGAACCGGAAGGCGGCCTTTATCTGCCGTGGGGGCCGCACCTCCCACCCGACGACGTGTGCACGATGCGCGCCGAGCTGATTGCCATCATCGAAGCGCTATCGGCGCTTGAGTGCTGGGCGAGCGCATATCGCGATGACGTGCTCACGCGCGCCATTCGTGGACCGCTGGCCGATCTCTTGCCGAATATTTCTTACTTCCGCGAACGACTCGAAGCAGCGCGCGCCGCCACTTCCGCACGCGCCGCACTCAAAATGCGCTCGTGGCGCTTCGAAGATCTCGGTGATCGGAGCTACTGCGACAGCTGCGACGGCTCGTGCTTCGGAACGGCGAAGCGCTGCGGGAAGCTGCGCAATTGATTGGCAGAGCAGCCCCAGCGGCGACTTTCCCGAAATGCCGGTTGAGCCATAGAAGCGCGGATTTTATCGGGAGTTCATCCCGTCTAAGTAGGTGGTGACAGTAAAAGGTTGTATTGTTTGAGTATAAATAAGGAGTCTTAATCATGGAACAATTGAAAATGCCGAAGACTTTGCTCGAACTGATTCAGTGGGACGAGTCCAAAGGTGAGTATTTTTACTTGACACCGATCTCTCAAACGATTCGGCTGTGCGGCGGCGTGTCGAAGCCGAATCTTGCCCGGTATCGCGTAGAGATTCGCCCGGAAGGCTACACAGTTTTGATCCCGCAGTAACTACTATCCATTTGAAAAGGATTGAGCCATGAAACCGCAAAACCAACCTCAGGCCGAACGCCTGGCAGCACTTGAATTGCTCGTAAACGACACGGGTCTCGTGGACGAACTCAAAGCGCGCCAACGCGCGGAAACCGACAAGCGCCGCATGGAACTGGCGGCAAAACTTGATGCACTGCCCAATCGGGAGCGCGAACTTGCCAATCTCGCGAAAGATGCTGCTCGCGCGCACGCTGCGTTCGGAAAGGCTGCAACCGAATATCACGAAGCAGAATGCCGTCATAAAGAGGCGACGGGTCGCCTTGTAATCGCAACCATGAGCAAGGAAGGCGAACGGCAGCATATCGTCTCCGAACTGGAGCGCGCTGCACCGCCAGAACTCGAAGATGCCCTGGACGATTTGAGCCTCGCTGATAACTTGTTGCGCAGCGCCTTTCGGGTCGATGAAGTTGCAGACCGGAACTGGTTGGGTCAGCGCGTCAAGAAGGTAATTTCGAATCTTGATGGCATCAGCGCCGCGCGCAAACAGATCGCTGATGCGCAACAGTCGATTCGCGAGCTGGCGCGTGATGGCCGGACGCCGAGCGCTGCAATGGTGTCGCGCTGTGCGGAAATTGTAGAAGCCGCACTGCAACCCGCCTTCGAATTCATTCCTGTGAAACTGTGGGACCTGCGTCGTTCGAAGCCGCTTTCCGATATCGTGGCCGAGGTTGCGGGCTACCTGCACTAGTTCATCGCGGGCTGACACCGGCGGCAGTTTTTCGTGAGAGCGCCGCCTCAATTTAATGCCCTTAGGGCGGTTCGCATGTGGCTCAAGTCGTTTGGGTTAGCGGGCGCGGCGCCGGGAGCTTGTGGAGGTGCCTTGTATCGTGTCGTAGGCCCCCTAGGGGGCCTCGAATCGCCAGGCGCAGTGGCTGTGTGAACGTGGGGGAGACCGAATTTTTATGGAAGCGAAAACAAGCGAGGGGGTATCCGCGAAACGACGACAAATTTGAACAGGGGCGCGCGGAATATAACCAATAGGAGAATCCGAGCGTAGCGTCAATTCCGTCGTCAATCAATTCAGACGGCTCTGCTAGAGCCGTTCTGCGACGATCACGACCGGTCGAGTTCGTAGACCCATAGGCGGGAACGCCCTGCCATGCAGCCGTCACTCAGAACCGCCGAAGCGTACATCCGGGTAATCATCGACGGCAACACTGCCGACGGCTCGCGCATCGAGCTACGCGAACTCGTCGGGCTGCAAGGTGACCTGTCGAGTGCAGAGGCAGCGACCTGATACGTTTGCCCCAAAAAGACCCACCGGAAAACGGCGAGCGGTGTAGAGACCTGTGTCCGCGTCGAGGCTTTCCTGCGGACACGCCCAATTCTAGGCCCCACTCCGATCAGAGGTGAAGAAACACGTGGCGTATAGTATTGCAGCGATCGTCCCGCACGCTAACACCATGACCAAGAAGAATATGCTTCCGACTGAACTTACTCCTGTTCGAGACGCAGCCCGTCGAACTTTGGGCGAAGTTCGCCCAGGACAAATTACCGATTTTCGCGCTCTTTATGGTGGTCGCCGATCCAACGCCGGACGCGCCTTACCTGAATATTATCTAGTCTATTTTCTTCTCGTCGAATTGCTCGACTTTCAGAACCTTGGGCAGGGTGACAAGGTGGCGTGGTCGGTGCCGGTTGAATACAAGGGTCACACATATCTAATCGAGCATCGCAAAATGGGATTGGGCGTCTTCGCAGACGACGTTGAAAGCAAAGAAAATGCGATCCGCGAGATCGTTATTGCCTCTTTTGAATTTTGAGTGGGTAGGTTTGGCGGGTCAAGGACGGGCGTAAGCCCGGCGTAGCGAATCCTTGAGG
>NZ_JBYSWU010000022.1:0-114760 GCF_058781505.1 Paraburkholderia sp. FW306-2-2C-D06C
GTCATCGTCAGGCTCCCCAGCAGCACCAGAAACCCCACCCAGAACGGTGGGGTTTCTGCGTTTACGGCTCCGGAAACGGCAACACAGAAAGGCCGTCCATCGCCGTGCGCCTACCGCCGCACGCTGCAGCATCCCCAGCCCTCCTCGCAGCAGCCCGCGATCCGGCTTGCCCCATGCGTAGCCGCAGCGCCAGAAACAGCATAATCAAGCCCGTTTCCGCACCGGCATCTGATTCGACATACCCGCGGTAAACCGATCGAGCCGTTCACTGGCATCGGTGATTGCCCAAAGCGGTGCGCTGTGCAGTTGCTGATCATAATTCGTCGCAATTGCGGCGAACAACTCGAATGCTGCGCTATCCAGCCGCCACTCGCCGGTCTCCCTGCCGATATCGAAAACCATTGACACAGCACGCTCGGCTGCGCTGAGCTGATCGCCGGTCGCGGAGCCGAAGCCGGATTCAGCCAGAAAGCCGGTCAGCAGCATGACCTGTGTGAGCGTTTGCGCATCGGTCACGCCGCCGGCGCCGCGCCGCAACGCGTCGAGCGCCAGATGGACGCGCAGCGCGAGCTCATCGGCGGTCTGCCGGGCGATCGGCAACAGCATCGCCTTGGCATGCCGCGCACGCGCGGCGCCGGTGTGACGGGAAAACGGAATAGCTTGTGCCATGAAGGTCCAATGTTTGTGCCTTTGCAGATGCAATAACGGCGCGCGCGGTAAAAGGTTGAGCCCTCCTGCGAGCATTGTCCCGCTATGGGCTGAATCTCCTGGCGATCGGGGCCTGCGCATGATCCGCCATTGCGCGCGATACCGTGACCGCGATGGTCGCAAGACAACACCTGCGGCCGGAACCAGGCAATTTGATACGATCGCAAATCTCGGACGCTCGTTCTGGCGAGCCGCCGACGCATGTCAGTGATACACCGGCCGCGGCAGCGTCCCACTGCCGCATGCAGACGCTTAAGCCTCGTCCGCGTCATCGGTCGGTGCAACGCTGCGCGCTCGCACACGCCGACGGATCTCCGAATCGAGAATCAGCCTCCCGCGCAGTTTTCCCTTCATCCTCTTCACATAACGTGGCGCTTCTGTCATGTGAACGATCATCAACTCACGCACTTTCTCGACGTCGCGTTCTCGTGCCGCTTTCGTGATTGCTTTGTGGATCTTCACGTTGGCCTGACCGAAACGCTCATGTTCGGCCTGCGGCGTATCGTTACGAAACTCGATCAATTGCCGGATCATCTCGTTGATCAATTCGCAACTAAAACGCAGGAACGGGTTTGGATTCGCAGCGGCGAGGATGTCGTGGAAATTTACGTCCTCCTGACGTTGCCGCACGATGTCCGGCCCACCATGCGGCGAGACCGGCCGATCACAACACGTAATGCTCGCTTCGAGCGCTTCGAAATCCTGTTCAGTCAGATGCGGTACCGCGCCTGCAGCCAACTCTGGCTCCAGCAGCTTACGCACCGTGTAAATATCGTCGATCGATACGTCCTTGAAGAACAGATAGTTCTGCAACAGCTGTAGCGTGCGATCCAGCGGCACCTCCACCACCATGCCGCCACCGCTCGGGCCGGTCGTCACCTTGATGAGACCTTGCACCTCGAGCGACTTCAGCGCCTCGCGAATCGTGCTCTTGCTCACCGAAAAAAGTTGCTGCAACTCCACCTCGCGAGGCAGACGGTCACCCGGTTTCAGGTCCTTCTCCGTAATGAGCCGCTTGATTTCCTCTGCGACCAGATCGCCGCGCTTTTGCTGCTTGATTTCGATCGCGGCGCCAGCCTTGGTTCGATCCATGGCCATCTTCGATGCTCCCAGTTTTGTCCTGCACCATCTTCCGTCCGTCCACGTGCTTCCTCGCCACGTGGCGGCCACCTTGCGGCAGCCAGGAATTTTGCCTTATTGACACTCGAATTTATTGTACCTACGATCGAATTCAATCTATTTATCATGATAAATAGAACAAAGCCGGTGTAGTGGAAAGCTTCACGGCGGCCAGCCAGCTTTCGCAGTCGTTCGCGCAGTCATTCAGTTTCGCAGTCGGTCACATGCGTGCCTCTTTCCTAAGGAGCGTCACTTTGAATCGCCGAAATATGTTGAAACTGGCCGCGTTGTCGGCCGTTCCCGGGGCGTTCGGCTCGCTGGTCGCGCGTAGCGCGTCCGCGCAGACCGGCACGCTGCAGTTCGCCTGTCCGGTGCCGATGTCAGGCCCATTCGCGGCAAACGGCAAGTACGCCGATCTCGGCATGAAGCTGGCAATCGAGCAGTACGGCAAGGTGCTTGGCGAGTCGCTTGCCTACACGGTGCTCGACACGGAAGGCAAACCCGCAACAGCGGTGCGTCGCGTTCAGGAAATTGCGCAGCAGAAGAACGCGCGCTTCTTTGCCGGAGGTATTTTGTCATCCGAATCATTGGCGATGGGCAAGGAAGTCGAGAAGGCGGGCGGCGTCTTCATCACTACGGCAGGCGCAGACGAAATCACCGGCAAGGACTGCAACGACGCCACCTTCCGCTGGTCGGTGCCGACCTACGGTGCGATCGAGCAGACGGTGCGCCCGTTGATCCAGACCCTGCCGAAAGCGAAGCGCTGGTACACCATTACGCCGCAATATGTATTCGGTGAAGGCCTGCTATCCGCGGCCAAGGCGATTTTCAAAGAGAAGGGTATCGAGCACGTGGGCAACAGCTACCACTCGCTCAACGAGAAGGAATTCAGCGGCTATCTGACCAATGCGGTCGCTGCAAAGCCCGACGTCCTGTTGATTCTGAACTTCGGCTCGCAATCGTCCGATACGTTGCGTCAGGCCGTGAGCTTCGGAATGAAGAACAATTGTACGATTCTGCTGGCGTGGGCCTCCGGCCTCGAGCAGTTCGAATCGCTCGGCGCGGACCTGTGCGAAGGCGTCTATTTTGGCGCGCAGTATTGGCATGACATCGATTCGCCGCTCAATCGCGATCTCGTCAAACGCACGAAGGCTACGTTCAAAGCCAATCCGAACTACAGTTTCGCCGGCTCCTATATCTGCACCAAGATCCTGCTCGACGGTATCGTGAAAGCCGGCAACGTCGATCCAAAGAAGGTGGTCGCAGCGCTCGAAGGGATGAAATACGACGGTTTGACCGGCCCGGAAGAAGTGCGCAAGGGCGATCATCAGGTTCTGAAGAATTACTATCTGTTGAAGGGCAAGGCGAAGAACAAGATGAAAAACGCCGACGACTATGCGGATATCGTCAGTTCGGGCCAGTCGTTCCTGCCGCTCGACAAGACCGGCTGCAAGATGGCTTGATGCATTCGCGCCGCGTGCGCTGCACGTTACCGCAATGCCCCATCGCAACACCCTTTAGACGGACGCCATGAACGTTTATCTCCTGCAGATCGTCAACGGCATCGGAGTGGGAATGCTGTATTTCCTGCTCGCAGTCGGTTTGTCGATCGTGTTCGGCCTGCTGCGCTTCGTGAATTTTGCGCACGGCGCGTTCTATCTTCTCGGCGCGTATTTCTGCTATCAGGCGATGCAGTGGTCGATGAGTTTCTGGACCGCGCTGGTAGTCGTGCCGATCGTGGTGGGCGCGCTTGCGTGGGTCGTCGAAAAGGTGATCCTGCGGCACGTCTATGCCCAACAGCACGAGTTTCATATTCTCGTGACGGTCGGCCTTGCGCTGGTCGTACAGGAATGCGCAATCCTGATCTGGGGGCCGCTCGGCGACAACGTACCGGTGCCCGAGATGCTGAACGGCGTGGTGATCTGGGGCGGCTTCGTGTATCCGAAATACCGTCTGTTCGTCATCGGCTTCACGGCCGTGCTGGCCGCGTTGCTGTGGTGGGTGCTAGAAGGTACGCGGCTTGGCAGTGCGGTGCGGGCGGGGAGCGAATCGACCGAGATGGTGTCGCTGCTCGGCATCAACGTGCTACGCGTTTTCAGCCTCGTATTCGCGCTCGGTGCGGCAACCGCCGCTCTGGCCGGCGTGCTCGCCGCGCCGATTCGTGGCGTCGATCCGTTCATGGGCATCGAGGCGCTTAGCGTTGCCTTCGTGGTAGTGGTGGTCGGCGGCATGGGGAATTTTCTCGGCGCACTGGTCGGCGGCTTGCTGGTGGGGATCGTGCAGAGCGTGATGAGTACCTTGTGGCCGGAAGGCGCGCGGTTGATGATATACGTCGCCATGGCCGCGGTGCTGTTGCTGCGGCCGAACGGCTTGCTCGGGAGAGCGGCATGATCGATACGTCGAAGCCTATCGCGCAAGGCGCTTCTCCCCACGCGATGAAACGCAGCCTGCGGCACTTTCTGCATCGCTATCGTTTCCTGCTGCTTGCGTTGCTGGTGGTTTGCGTGCTGCCGTTGACGCTGCGCTCGGGATCGCTCGCCACCGAAGTGCTGGTGTTCGCGCTCGCGGCACTGGGCTGCAATCTGCTGCTTGGCCATACCGGTTTGCTGTCGTTCGGGCAGGGTATTTTCTTCGGTCTCGGCAGTTATTGCGCGGGTCTGGTCCTCACGAAAACAGCCTTGCCGATAGCGGTGGCATTGCTCGCCGCGATAACGATCGGTGCGGTGGCGGCTGCGCTGGTCGGCTGGTTTTCGATCCGCCAGCGTGGCACCTACTTCGTGATGCTGACGCTCGCGTTCGGGCAACTGTTCTACTTCCTCGCTTACACGACGCCCGATCTCACCGGCGGCGACAACGGCTTGCTCGATATTCCGCGCCCGGCGCTCTCGCTATTCGGCAAAGCACTCGTACCGTTGACGTCGCCGTGGCAGTACTACGGTTTCGTCGCAGTGCTGTTCCTGGTAGTGTTCTGGCTGCTGATGCGTGTTTCGCACTCGGTGTTCGGCCGCACGTTGCTGGCCATTCGTGATAACGAAGCGCGCGCAGCCGCGGTCGGTTACGATGTCAAGCGCTTCAAGCTGATGGCGTTCGTGATCTCCGGCGCGGTGACGGGCCTCGCCGGCGCGCTGCATGCATTGATGACGGGCATCGCGCCGCTTTCCAACATCGATTACCACACGAGTGAGATGATCCTCGTGATGACGGTGATAGGCGGCACAGGCAATCTGTTCGCGTCCGTGTTGGGCGCGGCGTTCTATGTGCTGTTCGCCGACTGGCTGTCGACGCTATGGCCGCGCTGGCTGTTGCTGCTGGGCATCGTACTGATCGCTGTCAGCCTTTTCATGCAGCGTGGGCTGTGGGGTTTGGGCGAACGCGTCTGGCAATCGCTGCGGCGCAACCCCGTCGATGCGGGCAAGGAGCGCGTATGAGCGAAGCGATTCTGCAAGCGAACGGCGTAGTGAAACGCTATGGCAAATTCACGGCGCTCTCCGAAGTCGATCTGCGCATCATGCCGCGCACCGTGCATTCGGTGATCGGTCCGAATGGCGCTGGCAAGACGACGCTCTTTCACGTGTTGACCGGCACGGTGCCGGTCACGGCGGGCAAGATCGTTTTCGACGGTCGCGATGTCACGCATGAACCGGACCATAAGCGCGTACGCCGCGGCGTCGCGCGCTCGTTCCAGGTGACGAGTCTGTTCGCCAATCTGAGCGTGCGCGAAAATCTGCGGCTCGCCGCGCAAGGTGTCGACGCGGTACGCGCGCTGAATGCATGGACTCCGCCGCACGGTGCGCTCACGCATGCGGACACGGTCGACAGCGTGCTGGAACGGCTTGCGTTGCAGCGCTTTAGCGACGTATCGGCAGGCGCGCTCTCGCATGGCCAGCAACGGCGGCTCGAAGTCGGCATGGCGCTCGCCGCGCGGCCCAAGGCGATCTTTCTCGACGAGCCTACTTCAGGCATGGGTATCGACGACCTCGACGATATGAAGCAACTGATCCGCGGTCTGCGCGACGACTACACGGTCGTTCTGATCGAACACAACATGGGCATCGTGATGGACATCTCCGACACGATCACCGTCATGCAGCAAGGACGGGTGCTGGTGGAAGGCCGTCCCGACGACATTCGCGGCGACGAGCGCGTGCGCAGCGCCTATCTCGGCAATATGATCACCGGAGGCCGTGCATGATTCTCGACGTGCAGCGGATTCACGGCTTCTACGGCAAGAGCCACATCCTGCAGGGCGTGACGCTGCAGATCAACGACGGCGAAACGGTCACCCTGTTAGGCCGCAACGGCGCGGGCAAATCGACGACGCTAAAAGCCATTGCGGGCGTCGTCGCGCCGCAACGCGGCACGGTGACGTTCAATGGCGCGGTGATCGGCGGCATGCCGCCGCACAAGATCGCCTCGCGCGGCGTGTGTTTCGTGCCCGAGCATCGCGGCATTTTCCGTCTGTTGACGGTTGAAGAAAACTTGCGGCTCGGCGCGCGCAGGGATTCGCCGTGGCAGCTCGACGACATCTACCGCATTTTTCCGCGTCTGAAGGAACGGCGCACGAACGGCGGTGCGCAACTCTCGGGCGGCGAACAGCAGATGCTCGCGATCGGCCGCGCGCTGATGAATCATCCACGTCTGTTGATGCTCGACGAACCGGTTGAAGGTCTCGCGCCGGTGATCGTCGAAGAGATCGTCGCGCAGCTCAAGCTGATCCGCGAAGCGGGCGTTGCGATTCTGCTGGTCGAGCAGAACCTCGAGGTTTGCACGCAACTCGCGGATCGTCACTACATCATCGAACAGGGCGTGATCGTCTATGAAGGCGATAACGCGTCGTTCGCCGCCGATGAATCGATCAAGGACCGCTATCTGGGTGTCGGCGTAGTTTGACGTACGCTCTGCCTTCAATACGAGGAAGCATCGATGCAAGTTCATGAATCAACCACCGTCTGTGCGCTCACCGATTTGCGCGTCGACGGGTCACGGCTCTGGAACAGTCTCATGCAACTCGCGCAAATCGGCGCGACGGAGAAGGGCGGTGTGTGCCGGCTCGCGCTGACCGGGTTGGACCGCGAGGCGCGCGATCTTTTTGTCACGTGGGCGAAGGAGATCGGCTGCAGCGTACGGATCGATGCGATCGGCAACATCTTTGCGCGCCGTGCCGGTCTGCGTGACGACCTGCCGCCGGTGATGACCGGCAGCCACATCGACACGCAACCCACCGGCGGCAAATTCGACGGCAACTATGGCGTGCTCGCCGGTCTCGAGGTATTGCGCACGCTGGCCGATGCCAGCGTGCAAACGGTTGCACCGCTGGAAGTCGCCGTATGGACCAATGAGGAAGGCTCGCGCTTCGTGCCGGTGATGATGGGCTCCGGTGTGTTCGCCGGTGCATTCACGCTCGAGCATGCGCTCGAACAACGCGATCGCGAGGGCGTTGCGGTGCGCGACGCACTCGCGGCGATCGGCTATGCGGGTAAGGATGAAAAGCCGCATGCGGTCGGCGCATATTTCGAAGCGCGTATCGAGCAGGGTCCCGTTTTGGAGGCACATGACACGACGATCGGCGGCGATGATTTTCGTGCCGTGTAAAGACGGCATCAGCCACAACGAAATCGAGGACGCACGCGCGGACCATCTGGAAGCCGGTTGCAACGTGCTGTTGCAGGCTATGCTGAACGCGGCGCAAACGGCAGGGTGCGCAAAGCCATGAAAGTCCTGATCGCAAGGATGAACCACGAGACCAACACGTTCTCGCCGGTCGAGACGCCACTCGCAGCGTTCGGACGCAACGGCCCGAGTTACGGCGACGACGCGTTCAACGAGAACAAGGGCATGCAGACGGCAATGGCCGCGTTCATCGACGCAGCCGAGCGCGAACAGGCCGAGATCGTGACGCCGGTGTCGGCGTCGGCGAATCCGAGCGGGCCGGTCGCCGCCGCCGCGTACGATGCGATCTGCAATGCGATCGTGGCGGCTGCAGCGGGCTGCGAAGCAGTGATGCTCGACCTGCACGGCGCGATGGTCGCGGAGAATTCGAACGACGGCGAAGGCGGTCTGCTCGAGCGCGTGCGCGCCGCGTTGCCCAACGCACCGATCGCCGTCGCGCTCGATCTGCACGGCAACGTCACGCAGAAAATGATCGACAACGCCGATGTGATTGTCAGCTTCAAGACCTATCCGCACGTCGATATGTATGAGACCGGCGCGCACGCGGCGCGCCTGATGTTCGATCTGGTTCACGGCAAGACGAAGCCGGTGATCGCATGGCGTCAGCCGCCACTGCTCACGCATACGCTGCGCAGTGCGACCGCCGAAGGCGCGATGAAACGCGCGGTGGACGCCGCGCGCGCTGCCGAGACCGAGGGCATGCTCGCGGTGTCTGTGCTGTCCGGGTTCTCGCTGGCCGACATCGAGAAGCCGTGTATCAGCGTCGTCGTCGTGGGGAATGGCGATCGCGCGAAGGCGGAAGCGGTGGCGGAGCGCATCGCGCGGCAGATCTGGGCCGAACGCGAAGATTTCGTTTGCCGCAGTGCGCCGCTGGCGGAATCGGTCGCGCAGGCGGCGGCGCTCGCGCAGGGCGCCGACAAGCCGGTGCTGCTGCTCGATCACGGCGACAACTGCATGTCGGGCGGCACGTGCGACACGATGGACTTGCTCGAGGAAGCGCTCAAGCAGAATCTCGAGGATGTCGTAAGCGGACCGTTGTGCGATCCGCAAGCGGTCGCGGCACTGATGGCGGCAGGCGTCGGCAGCACGGTGACGGTGACGGTCGGCAACAAGGTCTCCGGCAAAGCGGTGACGCCACGACTGCCGGTTTCTGTGACCGGCGTAGTGCGCGCGCTGACCGACGGCGAATACGTGATCAGCGGTCCGACCTACACAGGCCAGCGTGCCTTCATGGGACGCGCGGCGGTGCTCGATACCGGTACGGTGAAACTCGTGATGACCGAGCGCACGCACGAACCCTGGGATCTCGGTGTGTTCGAGAGCGTCGGTATCGACCCGCGCCGTGCGCGGTTTCTGTTGCTCAAGTCGCGTATGTATTGCCGGCCGGTTTTTGTACCGATTGCCGCGGCACTGGTGGAGTGCGATAGCCGCGGCGTGACGAGTTCAGACTATGGACTCTTTACCTTCGAGCATGTCAAGCGGCCGGTCTATCCGCTGGATGCGCACACCGAATGGGCGAAGCCAGGTTGAATGGCGCACCAATGCACGCGCGGACGCGCTCGCGAGTAAAAGAGGGGCTTGTGCTGCGCGTGGGGAGTCTCTATAATTCGCGCCTCTAAAGGCTCGTAGCTCAGTTGGTTAGAGCACCACCTTGACATGGTGGGGGTCGTTGGTTCGAATCCAATCGAGCCTACCAACGCATAGGTGACGTAGGCGGAAGCTGCTCAGCTTCCGCCTACTGTCATGTTCTCGCATCGCATCGGCGCACGTCTTCATCGCGCAGCCGTCTTTTCTCTGAGTTCCCACGCTTACAGGCGGCACTCGCCATCGAAATACGCTTTGCGCCAGCGCGTGATCGTCACGCGCTCGAACAAGTCGACCAGCGAGAACGGATCGGCGGCAATGAAGTGCTCGGCTTCTTCACGCGTTTCCAGATCGAGCCGGATGTTTGTTCAACTCCAGGCAAGAATCGTCGCCGTGTACACGATGCCGATCCAGAGCATCATGATGACCGGGCAGGGCTCGCCTGCGGGCAATCTGTTGGCGACGGTGGTGCATTCTGGCGAAGTCGTTTCCGGTCCAAGTGCGCTACACCGGAATTTCGCTTTCCTATCAGATTTGCGGCATGGTGTTCGCCGGCACCACGCCGATTCTTGGGCAGTACCTGCTTGGCGCGACCGGCACCATTCTGTCCGTTGTCGCGCTTGGGATCGTGCACGTGCCGATCACGTTGTTCTGGGCGCTGGGACTGGTGACGCGCATGCGGCAGGAAGGCGTACGCGACGAGGCACGGGCCGCGGCATTGGCGCAGAGCTGAGCGGAGCCGCAGGCTGCTTCGTCAGGCAGGTTGGGAGAGTTGAGAAAGTCCGCCGTCGCCGGCAAAGGCGCGGCGGACTTTTTGCATTGTGCGGGCCCCGGCGATTGAGGGGCGCGTTGAGCCGCGGATGAAAACCCCCGAGGCCCGGGTTTGCTCGGCCGTCATCAGACGCAACGGTCTTCGACGCCAATAGCCATTTATGTAATACGACATCGCATAACTAAAATGATCGCCTTGTCCGTGTTCCATCGAATATTTGGCGGGTTTTCTCGCTGAGTGTTCGGGTAAATGCCTAGTTGAAATCCATCCTGGCATCTGTGATAGTACGTTATCGTACAACATCGCACATTCATTGGCTACCGATTGCCAGTTCGAGCGCGCCCCCTCCCTTCGCAGAGACCCGCTTGCTGAGTGTCGCCCCTCGCGCCACAGCTCATTCGTCTGAAACGCTGTAAAGGAACCTTATGAAGAAGATTGCCCTGAGTGGGGCCGGTGGCCAGCTCGGCTCCGTAGTGAGGACCGCGCTCATCGCGCGCGGCATCCCTTTGCGGTCGGCTGCGGGCTCGCGGCCCCTGGCCCCTCTGGTCGAAGGCGAGGACCTGATGCACGGCGACCTCCGCGAGCCTGCGGTCGTCGATCGTCTGCTGGACGGCGTGGACGTGCTGATCCACTTTGCGGGCACGAGCGTCGAACGTCCGCTGCCGGAGATCATCGAGAACAACCTGCGCGCGCTGGTCGAGGTTTACGAAGGTGCGCGGCGGAATGGTGTGCGGCGTGTCGTGTTCGCCAGCTCAAATCACGCGATCGGCATGTACCCGGTCACCGAACACCTCAGCCTCGACTGTGAGCTGCGTCCGGATGGTTTTTACGGCCTGAGCAAAGTGTGGGGCGAAGCCCTCGCAAGAATGTATTGGGACAAGCACGGCATCGAAAGCATCTGCGTGCGCATCGGCAGTTGTCTCGAGCGGCCGACCGAGCCCCGGCACCTGAGCACCTGGTTCGGGCATAGCGACCTGCTGCATTTCCTCGATCGCTGTATCGAGGCCGAGGACGTGGGGTTCATGACCGTCTGGGGTGTCTCGGCCAACCAGCGCAGCTGGTGGGATAACAGCGGCGCCGAACGTCTGGGTTATCAGCCGAAACAGGACGCCGAGGTCTACGCCGCGGAAGTGCTGGTCAATCCGAACCCGCTCGATGCTTTGGGCCAACACTACCAGGGCGGCAGCTTCGTCGGCCTGGACTACTCGCGCGACGGCGGTGAGGCCGACAGTTCGGCCGCCCCTGTTGCCCGGCCCAACTGATTGACGACAGAGACGACGAGGAGACAACGCAATGAAAGTCAAAGGCATTCGCTGGTGGATGGTCAGCCTGGTCGCGGCCGGGCTGATCATCAATTATCTCGCGCGGAACACGCTGTCAGTGGCGGCGCCGACGCTGATGAAGGACCTCCATATCAGCACCGAGCAGTACTCGCATGTCGTGGTTGCGTGGCAGTTGTGCTATGCGTTCATGCAGCCGGTTGCGGGCTATTTGCTCGACACGGTCGGCACCAAGATCGGCTTTGCGGCCTTTGCGCTGGCCTGGTCGGTGGCCTGTGCCGCGGCAGCATGGTCCACGGGTTGGCGCAGCCTTGCGTTCTTCCGTGGGTTGCTCGGCATTGCCGAGGCGGCCGGCATCCCGGCCGGCGTCAAGGCGACAAGCGAGTGGTTCCCGGCCAAGGAACGTTCGGTCGCGATCGGCTGGTTCAACATCGGCTCGTCGATCGGCGCACTGCTCGCGCCGCCGCTGGTCGTCTGGGCCTTGTTGCACGGGCAATGGCAATTGGCGTTCATGATCGTCGGTGTGGCGGGCATCGTCTGGAGCGCGCTGTGGATGCTTCTGTACAAGCACCCGCGCAACCAGAAGCTGCTGAGCGAGACGGAGCGGGATTACATTCTGAGCGGGCAGGAGGCAAAGCACAGCGATGCCGGCAGCGCCAGGCGCCGCTGGACTGAAATGCTCGGCAGCCGCAACTTCTGGGCGATCGGCATCCCGCGGATTCTTTCCGAACCTGCCTGGCAAACCTTCAACGCCTGGATTCCGCTGTACATGATGACCGAGCGTCACATGAACCTGAAGCAAGTCGCACTGTACGCCTGGATGCCCTTCCTGGCTGCGGACATCGGCTGCGTGCTCGGCGGCTACCTCAGTCCGTTGTTCCACAAGTACGCAAAAGTGTCGTTGTTCACGTCGCGAAAGATGGTTTTCGTATTCGGCGCTTTGTGCATGATCGGACCGGCATGCGTCGGACTGGTCGCCAGTCCTTACGCGGCCGTTGCGCTGCTGTGCGTCGGCGGTTTCGCTCACCAGACTTTGTCGGGCGCGCTGTACGCCATCACCTCCGACATGTTCGGTAAGAACGAAGTCGCAACCGCCACGGGCATGGGCGGCATGGCGGGCTATCTCGGGGCCGCAGCGTTCACGGCACTGTTTGGTGTGCTGGTGACGCAGGTCGGTTACAGCCCGCTATTTGTCGTGCTGGCGGTATTTGACATCGCGGCCGCCGTCGTGGTGTGTCTGCTGGCTAGAAGCGGCGACCGTACGCCCGAGCTGCGCTGGGCCGTAGCGAACCCCGCGGTCAAATAAACAATCGCGAGGCCCGAGAGGAAACGGCGTAGTTCAGTGTGTTGAATTGGCGGCGCCCACGGGCGCCGCTTTGCGTTTATGGTCCGTCCGATGCGTGTGGTGCGTTGAGTATCCGGGCTATCTCGTCTGCGCAGGGGCGAAGACTCATCCTCGCTCCTTTCTGCTTCCCGATTAGCGCTGATCGACGACTGTCGTGTTGTAAGTCGTCGAGCCGATCACCACGTTGTTCAGCGTGATGCCGTTGACGTTGTACGCATAGATCGGTCCGGGCGTCGTTGCGGTCGCCGGACCGGCGGAAACCGCCGTCCCCAGGTTGCAGTTCGAGATCGTGACGTTACTGATAGGCGGTACGGCCGGCGCCGGGCTCGGGCCGTTGTAGTCGAACGCGACCGGCCCCTGCGCCACGATCGCCTGAAAACAGGAGCCCGTGACGCCATTGAGCGTGACGTTGCCCGCCTGCACGTTCGAGATGTTGACGTTCTGGATCATGGCCGGGCGGGTGCGGATCGCGTCGTTGGCCGGCTGATAGTCGCAGTCGAACGTGATCAGGCCGCCTTGTGCCGCCGACGGATTGCCCGCCGTCGCCGTGACGACGCCCAGCGGCACCGTGCCGTTGATCGGACTACCGGCCAACAGCGCACTGCCGTATCCGCTGCCTTTCAGACTCACGCCGTTGGGCAGTGTGACCGTATCGACGTAGAAGTTCTTCACGAAGCCGCCGCGATTCATATTCGTCTTGATACGAATCGCGATGTTCAGCGGATTGGTGGCCCAGTTCTGGTTGAGCATCTCCAGATTGCGCGCGTAGATGTTCTGCACACCGCCGCCCATCTCGCTGCCGAGCGTGATGCCGCCATGGCCGCTGTTCATCGTGCAGTTCTGGATGACGTGATTCTGCGCGGGGCCATACTGCGTATCGAGATCCTTGCCGGACTTGATCGCGATGCAATCGTCGCCGGTGTTGAACGTGACGCTGTCGCAGAGCACGTTGTTGCAGGCATCCGGATCGAAGCCATCGTTATTCGGGCCGATGCTGTCCGCCGTCACTCCGCGAATCACGACGTTCTTGCAATCGGTCGGATGATGCTGCCAGAACGGCGTGTTGTTGGTCCGATAGTTCTCCATCAACACGTTGGTGCAGCCGATGAACTCGACCATGCACGGACGCAGATAATGCCCGATGCCGAAAATGCGCTGCGCGATCGGCACGCCCGCTTCGGAAAGCGCCGGCAGGTAGTTCTGGTCCAATTGCCAGGGTGTCGTGGGGCTCGTGAGCAGCGCGTAGAGCGCATCGGAAATGCCGGGCGCGGCGGTTCTCAGATCGACGTTCTTCGGATTGCCGTAGGCTTGTGACGGCGTGGACGAATTCACGCAGCCGTAGGCGCCGTTCGAACCCTTGTAGGTCCACCAGCACGTGCTGGTGTTGCCGCTTCCGGCGAACGGCGTCATGGCCTGGCCATTCAGAATCGAGGTGGAATCCTCGCCTGTCAGCGCGATGTTGGTCTGATTGCGCGCGTAGACCGGCGCGCCGTAGTTGAGGCAATCGTTCGCCTGCCAGCGGCTGTAGAAGAGGTTGCCGTTCGCGCCGCAGTTGACGGGGCCGTCCTTCGCATAGTCGGCCGGGTTGGGGCTGAAATAGATCGTGCAGTTCGCGCTGAGGTGGAAGTTCACATTGCTGAGCAGCACGATTGGTCCGGCGCAGTACCACGTGCCGGCCGGCACGACCACGCGGCCGCCCCCGGCCGCATTGCACGCCTGGATCGCGGCGAGAAACGCGGGTCGCGAGTCGAAGGCATTTGCTGCGTTGGTTTGTGTCGAGCCGGGGCTCGTCAGCGATGACGCGCCCGTATACGGATTGGTCGTGGCGACCACCGCGCAAGTCTGCGCGCCGTACTGGGTGACCACATAATCGCGGGCCGGAAACATCGACTGGGTAATGCCCTGCAGCGACGCGATGATCTGCGTCGCTGCGCCCGAGGTACCCCAGATCGGATCCTGCACGACCGGTGGCGTGGATGGGGAGTCGACCGAGGAGCCGCAGGCGGACAGTCCGCCCAGCAGAGTCGCACCCGCGGATGTGCCTGCGAGCACGATAAACGCTCTGCGCGCAGGTGAATTCGGTTCGCGCTGGTTGCTTATTCTCGACGTCGCCTGCCTGCTGTTCTTTTTGTCTTGTGTTGCCACGGATGTCTCCTTGCCCTTTGCTGGCTCTATTAGTAATCGCTGGTGCTGCATGTGCTGCGGTTTGTCGATTCTGCGTTTATGTGTACGGGTATCGAAAGTCCAGGTAAGTCATCCTTAATGTTTTGAGTAAATCATTGATCAATGGATGTGGAGGGTTGTTGCCGAGCGTGCGCGCGTGCGCCGTTCCGCTTTCTCTAATTGCTCAGAGCCAGCGGAGCGGCGTTGCGGGTGGGGTTGGCCCCGGTCGGGGCGACTGATTTACGCGCTCGGCTGGCCGATTTCGTGATTGGCGAGTATTTCGAGCGCGCGCACCATCGCGGAGTGATCCCACGCTTTGCCGCCATGCGCCACACAGGCGTTGAAGAGTGCCTGGCAGGTGGCCGTATTCGGCAAGGAAACGCCGAGTGATTGCGCGGTCGAGAGCGCGAGATTCAGGTCCTTCTGGTGGAGCTCAATGCGAAAGCCCGGGTCGAAGGTACGTTTAGTCATCCGGTCGCCGTGCACTTCGAGGATGCGGGAGGACGCGAATCCGCCCATCAGCGCTTCGCGCACGCGCGCCGGATCGACGCCGGCTTTGGACGCGAGCAGCAGTGCTTCTCCGACTGCCTCGATCGTCGCCGCGACGATCACCTGATTGGCCACCTTGCACACCTGTCCGGCGCCGACCTCCCCGATCAGCGTGACGTTCTTGCCCATCATGTCGAAGAGCGGCTTGACGCTACCGAAAGTCGCGGTAGCGCCACCCACCATGATGGTCAGCGAGCCGGCCTTTGCGCCGACCTCGCCGCCGGAAACCGGCGCATCCAGGTAATCGGCGCCGCGCTCGCGCACGTGTGCCGCGAACTCGCGCGTGGCCATCGGCGAAATCGAACTCATATCGACGACGGTTTGTCCCGCGCGCAATGCATCGGCGAGACCGTTTTCGCCGAACAGCACGCGCTCGACATCCGGCGTGTCCGGCACCATGATGAAAATCACGTCCGCATGCGCGGCAACGGCGGCCGGGCTGTCGCAAGCGACCGCGCCGGCCTGCTTGAGATCGTCCGGCACGCCGCTGCGTGTGAATGCGGCGAGAGCGACGCCGTTCTTGAGAAGGTTGGCCGCCATGGGCTTACCCATGATGCCGAGTCCGATAAAGCCTGCTTTTTGCATGGAATGCTCCGAAGATGTCATCGCGGCGGCTTTGCTGCTGGTCCGCTCATTTCTGCATGAAGTGTTTTTGCACCGACTGCGCGGCGGATTTGAGCAGCCCCATATCCGCGCAAACCGCGACGACGCGGCAACCCATCGAAATATAGCGCTCGGCGTCGGCCTGGACGGGAGCGAGAATGCCGCTCGGCTTGCCGGCCGCCTGCGCGCGTTCGAAGACGCGCGCGATCGCCTGCTGCACGTCAGGGTGGCTCGGGTTGCCGATGTGGCCGTAGGCGGCAGCGAGATCGGACGGTCCGACGAACACGGCATCGACTCCGTCGACGGCGAGAATCTCGTCGATCGAGTCGACGGCTTTGCGGCTTTCGATCTGGACGATCACGCAGACGTTGTCGTTGGCGATGTCGAAGTAGTCGGGCACGGTCGCATAGCGATTGCTGCGTTGGCTCGTGGAGACGCCGCGGATGCCCTGCGGCGGGTAGCGAGTCGCGGCGACAGCGCGGGCCGCGTCCTCGGCGCTATCGACGAACGGCACGAGAAAATTCGAAAAACCGCTATCGAGGAGCCGCTTGATGAACACGCTGTCATTCGCCGGCGGCCTGACGACCGGCGCGCTCGGGCTGTCCTTGAGCGCCATCAACTGCGGGATCAGCGTGAGAACGTCGTTCGGCGCGTGTTCGGCGTCCAGCAACATCCAGTCGAAGCCGACGATGCCGAGCAATTCCGTGACAATCGGGCTGGCGAGCGAGACCCAGCAGCCGATCACGGTTTCGCCGCCGCGGACCGCGCGGCGGAAGCTATTGGGTAAAGTCCGGTACGGCGTGGCGGCTGACATAGGCTGTCTCCTCAAACTGCAATGAATCGGGCGCGCTCCAACGGTTATTTAACCAAGCGTTATAAGTCGTCGTACGTCTTGGTAAAGATTAGCTCGGCATGATTCTTCGCGACAGGCACGTAAACCCGCATTTTGGCTCGGATGGGTGTGCGACGGTTGCGCATGAAGTCGCCTATGTTATAGGATGACATATATCTTAGATGGTCACCCAAGGAAAGCGAAATGTCTATTACCGGCGAAATGCTGATTGGTCGCAAAGCGGTGCGCGGCGCGGAAAAACCATTGCTTGCGTTCAATCCTGCCACGGGATCCGACATCGCCGAGCCGGTCTTCGGTAGCGGCACGGTCGCCAATGTCGAACTCGCCTGCGAGCTCGCCCAGAAGGCATTCGACTCGTACCGCGCGTTGCCGCTGACGGTGCGTGCCGAGTTCCTCGAGCGTATCGCGGACGGCATCACGGCGCTGGGCGACGTGCTGATCCAGCGCGCGCACGAAGAGACCGGCTTACCGAAGGCGCGTCTCGAAGGCGAGCGCGGCCGCACGACGGGCCAGCTCAAACTGTTTGCGCAAGTGGTGCGCGCGGGGCAATGGCTCGCCGCGACGCTCGATTCGCCGTTGCCGGAGCGCAAGCCGCTGCCGCGCTCCGACTTGCGCATGCAAAAGATTCCGCTGGGCCCGGTCGCGGTGTTCGGCGCCAGTAACTTCCCGCTCGCGTTTTCGGTGGCGGGTGGCGATACGGCTGCGGCGCTCGCGGCAGGTTGTCCGGTGGTGGTGAAGGCGCATCGGGCCCACCTCGGTACGTCGGAGATGGTCGGTCGCGTGATTCAGCGCGTCGCGCAGGACATGGACTTGCCCGAAGGCGTGTTCTCGCTGATCGTCGGCGCTGGCAATTCGGTCGGCGAAGCGCTGGTCGCGCATCCGGCGATCAAGGCGGTCGGCTTCACGGGTTCGCGCGCGGGCGGCACGTCGCTGATGCGCGTCGCGGCTGCTCGGGCCGAGCCGATTCCGGTTTACGCCGAGATGAGCAGTATCAATCCGGTGTTTCTGATGCCGAACGCGCTAGCGCAGCGTGGCGACAGCATCGCGCGTGGCTTCGTCGATTCGCTGGCGCTGGGCGCAGGGCAATTCTGTACCAACCCGGGGCTCGCCATTGCCGTCGACAGCGATGCACTCAAAGTCTTTGTGGCAACGGCGTCCGGCGCGCTGACCGCCAAGCCGGCTCAAACCATGCTCACCGCCGGCATTCACGCAGCGTATGAGGAGGGCGAGAACAGGCTGGAAGCGATCGAGGGCGTCGAAGCGGTGGCGCGCGGCGTCGACGCGACGGGTCCGACCCAGGCGCGCGCGGCGTTGTTCGTGACCGACGCGCAGACGTTCCTCGCGACGCCAGCACTCGAAGACGAGGTTTTCGGGCCGGTGTCGACCATCGTGCGTTGCAAGAACGAGCGGGAAATGCTTGCGGTGGCCGAACACTTTGCCGGTCAACTGACGGCCACGGTGCAGATGGACGGCAGCGATCTGCCGGCGGCGAGGAAGCTGGTGCCGATCCTCGAGCGCAAGGCCGGACGGATCCTGGTCAACGGTTTCCCGACGGGCGTCGAGGTTTCGCACGCGATGGTGCATGGCGGCCCGTTCCCGGCAACGTCGGATAGCCGCGCGACGTCGGTCGGTACGACGTCGATCGAGCGCTTCCTGCGTCCGGTGTGCTATCAGGATTTCCCAGCCGATCTGCTGCCCGGGTCGCTGGCCGACGCCAACCCGCTGGACTTGTGGCGCCGTCGCGATGGCGAAATCACGCGTAGCTGAGTGACAACTGAATCGCCGCTCGGCCATCGCTGAGCGGCGACTGGGATAAAAAATGGCCGGGATTTCCCGGCCATTTTTCCTGGGTGCCTGCGGTGCGGATCAGCTGTTCGCCTCAGCGGTTTCGTTGGCGCGCCGCAGCCGCTCGCGGCTATTGGACAGGTGCATGCGCATCGCCGCGCGCGCACCCTCCGCGTCATGCCGCGTGATCGCTTCGAGAATGCTTTCGTGCTCGAGGTTGACGAGCGACAGGTAGGCGTCCGGTTCCGCGCGCGCGATACCCGCCGAGTCGAGGCGGTTGCGCGGAATCAGCGCGCTACCCATCTGCGTGAGGATGTCGACGAAATAGCGGTTGCCGGTTGCACGGGCCACGGAGATGTGAAACTGCAAGTCGGCATCGACGCTATCCAGCCCATTGTGGCGGGTTGCTTCGATTGCATCGAGCGCCGCGCGCATGCGCGCGAGGTCGTCCGGTTTAGCGCGTTGCGCCGCCAGACCCGCACATTCCGTTTCGAGGCTGATGCGCAGTTCCAGGATCGACAACACGTCGCGCAGGGTGGTGGCAGGCACCATGTCGATGCCCAGCTTTTCGCGCGGCGGCTCCAGCACGAAGCTGCCGATGCCGTGACGCGTTTCGATGATCTTGCCGGCCTGCAAGCGTGAAATGGCTTCGCGGATGACAGTGCGGCTCACGCTCAGCGTGACCATCAACTGCGATTCGGTCGGCAGTTTGTCGCCGGGCTTCAAGGCGTTGGACGCGATCTGGTCGGTGACGTAGCTGACGACGAACTCGGCCAGATTGCGAGCGCGTCGTGGCGGTGCTGTGGAAGCCAGTGGTGTAGCCATCGAAAACGCCCCTCGAATCAGATAGTTGCAGATACTTCCTGCGTTCTATTATACCGTCGTCTGACGACTGATTATATAAACGCCGGATCATTTTGAGCGCACGTAGCCGCGATGCGGCGTCGCGGGTGGCAATGCGCGCCGGACGGGGCGTCTGCGGTTCATTCCGCAGCCCCCCCAGGAAGTACGATAACTGTCCGACGATTATGAACGGCGCAGTTCGACCCGCTTGATGTCTTTCACGATGACGAGATAGCTGAACACGGTGAGCAATGCATTCAGGCCCACGAACACGAGCGCGCCGTTGAACGAGCCGGTCTTCGCGACGAGATAGCCAATTACGATCGGCGTCACGATGCCTGCCACATTGCCGAACATGTTGAAGATGGCGCCTGAAAGGCCGAGCGCTTCCTTCGGCGACGTATCCGCCACGACAGCCCAGCCGAGCGCGCCGATGCCTTTGCCGAAGAAGGCAAGCGACATCAGCGCGACGACGATCCAGTCGGTCGAAACATAGTTGCAGCCGATGATGCACACCGACAGCAGCATGCCGCCGACAATCGGCACCTTGCGCGCCAGCGTGAGCGAATGACCGCGGCGGATCAGCGCGTCGGACAGCGTGCCGCCGAGCACGCCGCCGGAGAATCCGCAGACCGCAGGCAGCGAAGCCACCAGACCGGCTTGCAGAATCGTCATGCCGCGCGCCTGCACGAGGTAGATCGGAAACCAGGTCAGGAAGAAGTAGGTCAGCACGTTGATGCAGTACTGGGCGAGGTAGACGCCGAGCAGCATGCGGTTGGTCAGCAACTGGCGCACCAGAGACCAGCCGCCCGCGTTCGTGATGTTCCCGGGCCGCGCTTTCTTGTGCTCGTTCACGACACCGCCGCCCTGTTCGATGTAGTCGAGCTCGGCGCGCGACACGCCGGGATGGTCGGCGGGATTCTTCATCACCTTCAGCCAGGTGAAGGCAAGTAGCAGCCCGGTCGCGCCCATCACCAGATAGACCATGTGCCAGCCGAACGCATGAGTCAGCCAGGCCATCAGCGGCGTAAACACGACTGCCGCGAAGTATTGCGCCGAATTGAAAATGGCCGATGCGGTGCCGCGCTCATTGGTGGGAAACCAACTGGCGACCACCTTGGCATTGGCCGGAAACGCCGGCGATTCGGCGGCGCCCATGGCGAAACGCAGCACGAACAGTGCGGTGACCGCGGCAGCCGTGCTGCCCAGCAAACCAATCGAGCTTTGCAACAGCGTGAAGAGTGACCAGAGGAAAATGCTCGCTGCGTAGACGCGTCGTGCGCCGAATCGGTCGAGGAGCCAGCCGGCCGGCAATTGCGACAGCACATAGGCCCAACTGAACGCGGAGAAGATGTAGCCCATCCTGATCGCGTCGAAGCCGAACTCGGCGCGCATCGCCGAGCCGGTCACCGAGAGGGTGGCGCGGTCTGCGTAATTGAACGTCGTGATCAGGAAGATCAGCAGCAGAATCGCGTAGCGGACTTTGGTGCGCTTCGCGGCTAGAGTGGGGCTCGCCGTGCGGCTCACTTCCATGGTCATCTCCTGAATCTTATGCAAGGGAGTCGTCTCCCCGGCTTTGTCGTGCAATCAGCCGCGGCAGTGTTCGGCGGGCAAGCGGCGCTGTGCGGAAGTGCCGCCCGGCAGTCTGACGCTAGCCGTAAAAAACGCCCGGCGACGTTGCCATCCCGGGCGCTTCTGGCGGTGCCATGCCCGTGGAACGGGTTCATACGACCGTCGGGCGCTTACAGCGTTACTGCGGGCCGAGCGTTTTGATGAGCGCGTCGAGCTTGCTCATTTCTTCTTCGCTCAGATCGGTCAGCGGCGCGCGCACCGGGCCGGCACTGTGGCCGACCAGCTTCGCGCCGGCTTTTACGATGCTGACCGCGTAGCCCGCGCGGCGATTACGGATTGCCAGGTAAGGCAGGAAGAATTCGTCGACCAGCTTGCCGACGGTCGCGTGGTCGTCCGCAGCGATCGCGCGGTAGAAGTCCATCGCGGTCTTCGGAATGAAATTGAACACCGCCGACGAATACACCGGCACGCCTAGAGCCTTATAAGCTGCTGCGTAGACTTCCGCGGTCGGCAGGCCGCCGAGGTACGAGAAGCGGTCGCCGAGGCGGCGGCGGATCGACACCATGTTTTCGATCTCGCCCACACCGTCCTTGAAGCCGATCAGGTTCGGGCAGCGCTCGGCCAGACCTTCGAGCATATCGGCGTTAAGCTTGGAATTCGCACGGTTGTAGATGATCACGCCCATGTTCGGCACGGACTTGCAGACTTCTTCGGCGTGCGCGGCGATGCCTTCCTGGCAGGCTTCCGTCAGGTAGTGCGGCATCAGCAGAATGCCGTTCGCGCCGTGGCGCTCGGCTTCCTGTGCGTAGGCGATCGCCACGCGCGTCGGGCCGCCCGCGCCGGCGAGGATCGGCACCTTGCCCTTGCAGACTTCCGCCGCGGTACGCACGACGTTCGAGTAATCGTTATGCGTGAGCGAGAAGAATTCGCCCGTGCCGCCGGCGACGAACAGTGCCGAAGCACCGTAAGGGGCGAGCCACTCGAGGCGCTCGGCGTAGGTGTCGGCGCGAAACTCGCCTTGTTCGTCGAAATCGGTGACTGGGAAGGACAGGAGGCCTTCCGAAACGATCTGCTTGAGTTCCTGCGGTGTCGTCATGATGAGTATCCGGGCGTCAAATTGTTAGAAATGAAGATTTCTTATACGTCATCGTACAACAACAAATCGGCTAACTCAACGGGGTTTTCACAGCATAATGCCTGTCATAGGGTAAATACGGAACGTCTGCACATTCTTTCGTGTTGTAGGATGACGTATGAATAGCTGGCGCAGCAGTCGTGCACACGCCATAAGGATCGATGCAATGGAAAATTCCCCGCTCTACATTCGCGTTCACCCCAATGACAATGTCGCGATCGTCGTCAACGACGGCGGGCTGGGTGAGGGCGCCGTGTTTCCCAATGGTCTCGTGCTGCGCGAGCGTGTGCCGCAAGGCCACAAAGTCGCGCTGGCCGACCTGGCGGAAGGCGACGAAGTCATTCGCTATAACGTAGTGATCGGCTATGCGCTCAAGGCGTTGCCCAAGGGCAGCTGGATCAACGAACACGTGATCCGCATGCCGAGTCCGCCGGGACTCGAAGATCTGCCGATCGCCACCATCAAGGCGCCGGAGATGCCGCCGCTCGAAGGTTTCACGTTCGAGGGCTATCGCAACGCGGACGGCTCGGTCGGCTCGCGCAATATTCTGGCGATCACGACCACGGTGCAATGCGTGGCCGACGTGGTTCAGCATGCGGTCACGCGGATCAAGGCCGAGCTGTTGCCGAACTACCCGAACGTCGACGACGTGGTGAGCCTTGGGCACACCTACGGCTGCGGCGTCGCGATCGACGCGCCGGATGCGATGGTGCCGATCCGCACGGTGCGCAATATCAGTCTGAATCCGAACTTCGGCGGCGAAGTCATGATGGTCAGTCTGGGTTGCGAGAAGCTGCAGCCTGAGCGCCTGATGCCGCCGGGCACGATTCCTATTGCCGCGGCTGCGAAGGTCGCCGAAGTCGCCGGCATTGGCGATGTCGAGGCGGACCTGAATGGCGACGTCGTCGTGCTTCAGGATGAGGCGCACGTCGGCTTCCAGTCGATGATCGAATCGATCATGAGGATGGCCGACGGTCATCTGAAGCGGCTGAACAATCGCCGGCGCGAAACCTGCCCGGCCTCCGATCTCGTGATCGGTGTGCAGTGCGGCGGCAGCGATGCATTCTCCGGCCTGACCGCGAATCCCGCGGTGGGTTTTGCGACCGACTTGCTCGTGCGGGCCGGCGCAACGGTCATGTTCTCCGAAGTCACCGAAGTGCGCGACGGCGTCGATCAACTGACAGCGCGGGCCGCCAATGCGGACGTCGCGGCGGCGATCATCCGCGAAATGCAGTGGTACGACGATTATCTGAAGCGCGGCGGCGCGGACCGCAGTGCCAACACCACGCCGGGCAACAAGAAGGGTGGCCTGTCGAACATCGTCGAAAAGGCGATGGGCTCGATCATCAAATCGGGTAACTCCGCGATCTCCGGCGTGCTGTCGCCGGGCGAGAAGGTCCGGCAGAAAGGCCTGATTTACGCGGCCACGCCGGCGAGCGATTTCATCTGCGGTACGCTTCAGGTCGCCGCGGGTATCAACTTGCATGTGTTCACGACCGGTCGCGGTACGCCGTACAGCCTCGCTGAAGTGCCCGTGATCAAGGTCGCGACGCGCACGGATCTCGCGCGCCGCTGGCACGACCTGATGGACATCAACGCCGGCACGATCGCCACGGGCACTGCGACCATAGAAGACGTGGGCTGGGAGCTGTTCCGCCTGATGCTCGACGTGGCCAGTGGGCGCAAGCAGACCTGCGCGGAAAAACTCAAGCTGCACAATGCATTGACGCTGTTCAATCCGGCGCCGGTGACCTGATTGATGTAATCACAAAACAGATAGAGACATGACCGACTCAGCGATTGAACGCCCTTTAACACGTCAACCTTTCCGACGCCTGCTGCTCACCGGCGCCGCCGGCAACCTGGGCCGTCAACTGCGCGGCGCGCTCGCCGCCTGGGCCGATATTGTGCGCGTGACCGATATCGTGCCGCTCGGCGAACTGGCGGCGCATGAGGAAGCATCGATCGTCGATCTCGCGGATGAGGCCGCTGTTCACGCGCTGCTCGAGGGCGTGGACGCGGTCGTGCATCTGGGCGGCATCTCAGTCGAGGCGCCGTTCGAAGATTTACTCGAAGCGAATATTCGTGGCCTGTACAACCTCTACTCGGCGGCGCAGAAGCAGGGCGTGAAGCGCATCGTGTACGCCAGCTCGAATCACGCGGTGGGTTTTCATCCGGTGACGTCGGTGGTGGATATCGACGCGCCGCTGCGTCCGGACAGCCTGTACGGCGTGACGAAGTGCTTCGGCGAATCGCTGTCGCGCTATTACTTCGATCGCTTTGGTCTCGAGACGGTGTGCCTGCGGATCGGCTCGTCGTTCGAGCAGCCTAAGAATCCGCGCATGCTCGTGACGTATCTGAGCTATCGCGACTTCATCGAACTGGTGCGTTGCTCGCTGTTTACCAATCGCGTGGGCCACGCGATCGTCTACGGTGTATCGGATAACCGCACCAAGTGGGTGGACAACACCAAAGCGGCGTTCCTCGGCTTTCGTCCGCAGGACAGTTCGATCGAGTTCGAGCACCTCTTTCCCGTCACGGCGCCCACCGCGAATCTCGACGACCCCACGCAGCACTTCCAGGGCGGCCCGTTCGTGCTGGCCGGTCCGATGGAGCCGAAGCGGTGAGCGCCGCGACTAACCCGCGGGTGGAGCGGATCGAGGCCGCCGGGCAGGCGCCCGCGCTGGTCGGCGAGAGTCCGGTGTGGCGCGCAGCGGAACAGGCGCTCTACTGGGTGGACATCCCGGCGCAGAAGATCGTGCGGCTGCGGCTCGATGCGGCCGAGCGGTCCGAGTGGGTCTTGCCGGAGAAGGTAGCCTGCCTGGCGTTCGATCGTCGTGGCACGGTGCTTGCCGGCTGCGAGACGGGACTTTTTGCCGTCACGCTGCCTGAAGGCGCTATCGGTGGCGAACCGGTGGCGGTGACCGGCAGAAAACTCGCCGCGCCGTTCTTCCCGTTTGCCGATATGCGTTTCAACGACGGCCGTTGCGACCGGCAAGGACGCTTCTGGTCCGGCACGATGGTGCAGGACATGGCGGCGGCCAACCCGGCTGGCGCGCTGTATCGCTTCGACGCGCAGGGCGCGTTGTCGGAGCCGATTGTCGACGCATTGATCACGCAGAACGGCCTTGCCTGGTCTCCCGATGGGACGACGATGTATCTGTCCGATTCACACCCGTTGCGTCGGCAGATCTGGGCCTTCGACTACGACATCGAAGCGGGCGAGCCGCTTAACCGGCGCGTGTTTGCTGATCTGAATCACCACGCCGGCCGCCCCGACGGCGCTGCGGTCGATGCCGACGGCTGCTACTGGATTTGCGCGAATGACGCGGGTCTGCTGCTGCGCTTCACACCGCAAGGCAAGCTGGACCGGCAGATTGCAGTGCCCGCCATGAAGCCGTCCATGTGTGCGTTCGGCGGCATGGATCTGGATACGTTGTTCGTCACGTCGATTCGTCCCGGGGCGGGCGCGAATGAACATGACGGTCATCTCTTCGCGGTGCGTCCTGGCGTGAGCGGTTTGCCCGAACCGGAATACGCGGGCGAACTATAAACAATTAGTGCCTTTGAAAGGCGCCGGGGTGCCATTCACGCTGGCGCTATTCGTTTAACGTGTCCAATTCATCACTCGTCGTACAACATAGTGGCGTAAAAACCACTTTCCTTTTCCACTCGCTGCCAAGAAAAATATAAATCCGCGTCGCCTTGTTTGGGCCTCTGCGCCACGCCTGGCAATGGCATTGGTGCCTGCTGCAATACGCAAGCTATTGCGCCAAACCGTGCGCGGTGCGGGTAAATACCGGCTGTACAACTCAAACCGTGTTTTATAGACTTCGTATGTTGTCGTACAACGTACGAGTCCAAACAAATTCCTTTCTGCGAACCTTTGGACCGCGCTGGGCAAATAGTGCGGTGTTCCTTGTGCGCGTGACCAGCTCGCGCTGGGTTCATGCCGATGCAGTCGAAATAGAGAAGTGGAGTTGTCTGACAGGAGTGCTGGGCATCTGTGCCGGGGACGTCGCACAGGCCGGCACGGCAAAGCGCTCGCTACCTGCAAGGGCGGCAAGCGTCACGCCGGAGACGTATCAAAACATGTCGCATCCGCAATCGATTGGATGGTCTAATTTTCGAGGAATTTCAAGATGAAAAATAAATTTGCCTCTTCCCATGTTTCGATGATTATCGCGGCCTCAGTGCTGGCATTCAGCACCGGCGCGGCACAAGCGCGTGTGTTTCGCGTGGCGGATGTGCACGGTGACACTTATCCGACCAACATGGCCGTGAAATACATGGGCGAAGCGATCAACAAGGCGACCGGCGGCAAGGATTCGGTGAAGGTCTTCGGCAACAGCTCGCTGGGTTCCGAAAACGACACGATCGATCAGGTGCGCATTGGCGCGCTGGACATGGCCCGCTGCAACGGCGCCGCATTCAACGAGATCGTTCCCGAGTCGATGATTCCGTCGCTGCCCTTTCTGTTTCGCGACATCGATCATTTCCGCAAGGTGATGTACGGCCCGGAAGGACAGAAGATTCTCGACGCCTTCAAGGCGAAGGGGATGATCGCGCTGACGTTCTACGAGAGCGGTGCGCGTTCGATCTACACCAAAAAAGCCATCCACTCGCCCGCCGACATGAAGGGCCTCAAGGTGCGCGTTCAGCCTTCTGATCTGATGGTCGATGAGATCAAGGCGATGGGCGGCACGCCGACGCCGATGCCGTTCGCCGAAGTTTATACGGGGTTGAAGACGGGGCTGGTCGATGCCGCGGAAAACAACCTCCCGTCTTACGAAGAGACCAAGCACTTCGAAGTTGCGCCCGTGTATTCCGAGACCCAGCATTCGATGACGCCGGAAGTGCTGGTGTTCTCCAAAAAGGTCTGGGATACGTTGACGCCTCAGGAGCAGGACGTCATCAAGAAGGCTGCGGCTGACTCTGTGCCTTACTACGTCAAGCTGTGGACTGCGCGCGAAAACGACGCGAGCAAGACCGTCACCAAGGGCGGTGCGACGATCCTCGCGTCGTCGCAGATCGATCGTGCCGCATTCGTCAAGGTCATGCAGCCGGTATGGGCCAAGTACGAAAAGACGCCGCAGATGAAGCAGCTCGTCGACGAAATCCAGGCGGTCAAATAAGGTTCGGAAGTCAGGCAGCGGTGAAGAGACCGGCAGAATGATCTGCCGGCTGTTCTCTGCGCAGTTTCCTGCGCAGAGAACAGCGAAGTTTCCTGAATCGTGATGTCGAACAGGATTTCTGAAGACTAACGATAAGTCCGTCGTGTGCAAGGATGGGGGCAATGAGATTCATGAAACGTCCAAACGACTTTCTCTTTCGCGTGTTGGCTATCATCGCGTCTATCAGCCTGGCCGCGCTGAGCCTGCTTGTCATCTACAGCGTCGTGATGCGCTATGTCTTCAGCGATGCACCGGATTTCGTCGAACCCATTGCCTTGCTGCTGGTGATCGTGATCGCCATGTTTGGCGCCGCGCTCAAAGTTCGCGAGAGCGGCCATATCGGGCTCGACTCGCTTGTCAAGAAATTGCCGCCGAAAGGCCGGATTATCGCGGAAGCGTTCCAGCATGTTTGCCTGATCGCATTGTCCGTGGCGATTTTCTTCGGCTGTTTGCAGATGGCGGAGACCACGATGGAAGACCGGATTCCGATCCTGGGCTTGCCCGAAGCCCTGCGCTACTTCATTCCGGTCGTGGCCAGCGCCTGCATTGCTCTGTTCTCGTTCGAGCACCTGCTGGCGCTTTTTGCACAGAAACAAAAATAGAACATCATGGAACTTGCCATTCTCTCCGTTAGCTTCCTCGTTTTCCTCGTTCTCGGGGTTCCGGTTTCTTTCGCGTTGGGACTGTCGTGCGTCCTGACCTATCTGTATGAAGGCCTGCCGGCTGCCACGGCGATGCAGTCGATGATTTCGGGCATGAACGCGTTTTCGTTCCTCGCGGTCCCGTTCTTCATTTTCTCCGGCGAGTTGATGCTGCACGGCGGCATCGCCGACCGTATCCTGCGTTTCGCGCAAGCCACGGTGGGGCATTTCCGCGGTGGCCTCGGCATGGCCAACGTGGTCGCGTGCACGCTGTTCGGCGGCGTGTCCGGTTCGCCTACGGCGGATACGTCAGCGATGGGCGGCGTCGTCATTCCGCTGATGAAGCGGGAAGGCTATAGCGCGGCCTATGCGGTCAATGTCACCACACACTCGTCGCTGGCCGGCGCGCTGATGCCGACGTCGACGAACATGATCATCTATGCGTTCGCCGCCCAGGGGATCACGGGGACCTTGAACGGACACCCGATGAGCGGCGTGTCGATCGGCGATCTGCTGTTCTCCGGCCTGCTGCCGGTGCTGTGGGTGATGGGTTTCGTGCTCATCGCCGCGTACTGGCAGGCGGTCAAGTTCGGCTATCCGCGCCGCGCTGACGGCTCGACCGAACTGCAACGGTTTCCGGGCTGGTTCGCGGTGGGCCGCACGTTCCTCGGCGCATTGCCCGGCCTGATGGTGATCGCGATCATTCTGGTCTGCGTGGCGAGAGGTATTGCGACCGCGACGGAGGCGGCGGCGATTGCCGTGGCTTACTCGCTGGTATTGACCTTCATCGTTTATCGCACGATGACGCTGAAAAAGCTTTTCGTGGCGCTCTCCAAGGCGGCTAAAACCACCGGCGTGGTGCTGCTGCTGATCGGCGTGTCGAATATGCTGCGCTACCAGATGGCGTATCTGGAGATTCCCGACGCCATCGAACATCTGCTCGATGGCGCGACGAGCATCCCCTGGCTGATGCTGTTGTACATCAACATCATTCAGATTTTCCTCGGCACGTTCGTCGACATGGCGGCGCACATCCTGATCACCACGCCGTTGTTCCTGCCGATGGCGATGCACAGCGGCGTGGGCCCCGTGCAGTTCGGCATCATGATTCTGCTGAACTGCGCATTAGGGCTCGTTCATCCGCCGATCGGCTCGGTGCAGTTCATTGGCTGTGCAATCGGCAATGTGTCGATTGGGGAAACTACCAAGGTGGCATGGCCTTATTACCTGGCTATCTTCAGCGCGATCAACATCGTGACCTATGTTCCGATGTTTTCGACGTGGTTGCCTAGCCTCATCAATGGGCATCCGGTGTTTTGACGAGCGGATCTGGGGTCGGCGATGTCAAGACAACGCCGGAAATGAAGAATAAGTTTTTTAAACAGGAGTAAAAATGAAAAAGGCATTGGCAACCTCCGCCCTTGGGCTGGTCGCCCTCGGCGCGCACGCTCAGAGCAGCGTCACGCTGTACGGGATCGTTGATGCGGGGATCGGCTACCAGAGCAGCCAGACATCGCTCGGTTCGACCTCGGGCGGGCGCTCGGTCGTCAAGATGGTCAACGGTATCTGGGCCGGCAGCCGCTTCGGCCTGAAGGGCGGGGAGGACCTGGGCGGCGGCACGAAGGCGATTTTCCAGTTGGAAGAGGGCTTTAACAGCGCAACCGGTGCACAGTCCGTCCCCGGCCTGGCGTTCAACCGTCAGGCGTATGTCGGTGTGACCAATCCCACCTACGGTACGCTGACGGCAGGCCGCCAGTACACGTCGTACTACACGCTGCTGTCACCGTATAGCCCGACCACGTGGCTGACCGGCGCCTACGGCGCACACCCGGGCGATATCGACTCGCTCGATACGCTGTACCGCGTGAACAACTCGCTGGTGTACACGTCCCCGAGCCTGCACGGCCTGACCGTGAGCGGATCGTATGCGCTAGGCGGCGTGGCGGGCAGCACGAATGCCGGTTCGACGTGGAGCGCGGCGGCGCAATACCTGAACGGTCCGTTCGGCATCGCGGCAGGCTTCCAGCGCATCAATAACTCGACGTCTGGCGGCGGTGCGTGGGGCACCGACTCCACGACATCGAATGCGGGCCTCCAGACGGCAGTGTCGGGTATCAACAACGGTTACCAGACCGCACAGGCGCAGCAGCGCGTTGCGGTGACGGGTGGTTATGCATTCTCGTCGCAATGGGACATCTCGTTCTCGTATTCGAACGTGCAATACATCCCGGGCATCCACTCGGCGTTCCACAACGAGGCAATCTTCAACACCGCCGGCGCAGTGCTGCATTACAAGCCGCTGACGGTGCTGGATCTGGCGGCCGGTTATAGCTACACGCGAGCAACGCAGTCGAACGGCATCTCGAGCTCGGCTCGCTATCAGCAGTTCAATCTCTCGCAGTACTACAGCCTCTCCAAGCGGACCGGACTGTATGCGCTGGAGGCCTATCAACGTGCGGGTGGCCAGACCCTGGTCCCGAACAAGACCGGTACAGCGACGAGCATCATCAACGCAACGGCCGATATCGGCGATGGCCAGAACGGCGCGCCGTCTTCGTCACGCAGTCAGTTTGCTGCGGGTGTAGGCATCATTCACCGGTTCTGATCGCGTAGTGTGGTGGCGGCGCCTATCGGTCGGCGCCGCCACGTTGGCGATACGTTTCGGAGAGGCGTCGCTGACAGAGCGTCGATCTGCTTCGCGAACCCGGAGCAGCGTCGCTTTGCGAAAGCCGTGCAGCGCTTGCGGCTGCCTTAACTGCATTAAGGGCGGAACAGGTCGAAGCCGGCCAGCGCGACGACCCCGCTTACGGCGATCAGCGACACCGAGTGCTGCCCGAAGTAAAGAATGGCCGCGGCCGACCAGGTCGCGATAGTGAATGCTGCGATGTGCTTCATGACGTCAATGCGGTGAGCGGCGGCTCGAATGCGTTGTGCTGCGAAGTGGTGATTATAAAACGGGCAGGGACAGGCAAGTTTCAAAACCCCAGGCCGATCGCCAACAGTCCACTCACGATCCCGCAAGCCACCACCGCCAAAGCCACCACGGTCAACACACGCTTGGGAAACGAGCGCCCGAGCATGGCCATCGACGGCACGCTGATCAGCGGCAGCGTCATGAGCAACGCGCCAGCCGGACCGGCCGCCATGCCGAAGGCAAGCATTGCCTGAATGATCGGCACTTCGCCCGCGGTCGGAATCACAAACAATGTCCCGGCGATAGCGAGCCCGATGATCCAGATCAGGCTGTTGTCGATATTGGATCCGACGTGCGGAAACAGCCACGTGCGCGCGGCGCCCAGAATCAGCACCAGTACGATGTATTCGGGAATCAGCCGGATCGTCATCCTTCCGAGGATTTTTACCCAGCGCGTGAAAGCGGTGCCCGGATCGTCGGCGGCAACGAGTTGCGCCATGGCTTCGCGCGATGCTTCGGCTTCCTTCGGCGTGACCATCCTGTTCACGAGGTGGCCGAGGCCGAACACCATCACGAGGCCCAGCGCCAGCCGCAAGCCCATCCATTGCCAGCCGAGCACGAAGCCCATGAAAATCAGCGTGGCCGGATTGAGCGCCGTATTGCCCAGCCAGAACGCGATCGCCGCGCCCGGCGCGGCCTGACGGGCGCGCAAGCCCGCTACGACCGGCGCCGCGCAACAGGTGCACATCATGCCGGGCAAGGACATCAGCCCGCCGTTGACCACGCTGCTGAAATCGGTCCGGCCGAGCGCGCGCGCAACCCACTGCGGCGGAATCAGCGCCTGCACGGCGGAGCCGAGCAGAAGCCCCAGCACCATCGCCTGCCAGATCGCCTTGCCGTAGGCTAGCGCGTAGTCGACGGCCGCCTGCCACGACGCCGCCGGCGCGCTCGAAGACGTTCCCATCAGGATCGACTTGCCGATGGAGTGATGGCTCGCGGCGACGAAAGCGCGGTTGTAGTAAGGGAACCACTTCACATAAAAGAGGCCGATCACGGCGATCAGGAGGAACACGATCCAGCCGAGCGCGACACGGGGTTGCCGAAGCGTTGTTTGCATGGTGGTCTTCGCTATAGATTCGTATCAGATCGAGGCGAGCGTGTTGCTGTCCAGCCGGGCCAGGAGTGCCTTCGCCTGTTCGACGGCGTCGGCGTCATTGGGCCGGAAATGCATCGGCGTTGCGTGTGGAAGCTGCACGAAATGTTGATGGCTGCTGCGCGCATACGCCGGATCGTAGTGCCGTTCGATCAGTTCGCGAGCGAGTTCGGCGCGCCTGTTTTCATCGACGAGCAGTTGCCAGCTGGTCACTCGCTCACGGCTGTGCAGACCGACCAGTTTTTGCAACTGCGCTTTCAGCGCTTCGGGATTGTCGAACAGGTGCGCATAGTCGTGCAGCAGAAACGCCGTGCGATCTTCGCTGTGCGACAACACCTCGACGCATGCGCCCCGATGAAACGTTTCGAGGAGCGCGAGCGGCAACGTAATCGAACCAATCCGCCGGCTCTCCGCTTCGACGAACACCGGCCGCGCGGGATCGAAGGCACGCAGCGCAGTCGCGAGCAGCGTGTCGAAACGTTTTTGCGAAGGCTGCGCGACGCCAGCCCAGGCGCCGAGTAACGAGCCGCGATGCGACGCCAGCGCTTCGAGGTCCAGTGTCTGCGCGCCTGCCTGGCGCAATGCGTCGAGCAGGCGTGTCTTGCCGCTGCCGGTCGGTCCCACCAGCGCGATATAGCGGAAGGTCTTCGGCAAGGAGGCGAGCGTGTCGAGCGTCGCCTGTCGGTAAGCTTTATAACCGCCGTCCAGCTGCCGCGCCTGCCAGCCGATCATATTGAAGACTGTCGTGACCGAACCGGAACGTTTGCCGCCGCGCCAGCAATAGATCAGCGGCCGCCATTGACGCGGTCGGTCCGCGAAGGTCGTCTCCAGATGCTGCGCGATGTTGCGCGCCACCAGCGCCGCGCCCACCCGCGAGGCCTCGAAAGGCGACACCTGCTTGTACATGGTGCCGATCAGCACGCGCTCTTCGTTGCTCAGAACGGGGGCGTTGAGCGCGCCCGGAATATGGTCATCCGCAAATTCAAGCGGCGTGCGCACGTCGATGATTTCATCGAAATCACCTGATTTATCGAGGCTGACGAGAAGGTTTTTCAAGGGAAATGCGGTCGAGACTGACTAGCTGGCGGACTGAAATTATCGCATGGAGCGTCATTGCCGGCCGGCGAGCCGCGAAGAAGCGTCGCCGGACCGGCATCGCGCAGCACCCATGACGGGCGCCCGCTCAGATCACTTCAACGCGGCCTGCTCCGTCAATCATCTCGCCGATGACACACGCCTCGTCGAATCCATCGGCGCGGAAAATGGCGAGAACGTCGCCGACCGCTTCCGGCGCGCATGAGACCAGCAGGCCGCCGGAGGTTTGCGGGTCGGTGAGCAGGGTGCGGGCCGTCGGCGGCAAGAACGGCGTCAAGGCGATGTCGTTTCCGTACGCATCCCAGTTGCGTCCTGACGCGCCGGTGAAAATGCCGGCCTCCGCAAACATGGCCACTTCCGGCAGCCAGGGCAAATCCGCGTAGCGCACGCGCGCGGTCAAATTCGAGCCGCGGGCCAGCTCCAGCGTATGGCCCAGCAGGCCAAACCCGGTGATATCGGTGAGGGCATGGACGCCGTCCAGCGTTGCCAGTTCGGCGCCCGGCCGGTTGAGTTTGGTCGTAGCCGCGATCATGGCGGCATAGCCGTTCGAATCGAGCCGGTTTTTCTTCAATGCCGCCGATAGAACGCCCACGCCTAGCGGCTTGCCGAGAATCAGCACGTCGCCGGGGCGAGCCCCCGCGTTGCGCTTGACGCGCTCGGGATGGACCACGCCAAGCGCAACCAGGCCATAGATAGGTTCCACGGAGTCGATCGAATGGCCGCCCGCGAGCGGAATGCCGGCTTCAGCGCACACGGATTCGCCGCCTTTCAGCACGGCCGCGATCACGTCATGCGGCAGGACGTTGATCGGCATGCCCACGATCGCCAGCGCCATGATCGGCTTGCCGCCCATGGCGTAAACGTCGGAAAGGGCGTTGGTTGCGGCGATGCGGCCGAAGTCGAAGGGATCATCGACGATCGGCATGAAAAAATCGGTCGTCGCGACGATCGCCTGCTCGCTGTTGAGCTTGTAGACAGCGGCGTCGTCGGCGGTATCGTTGCCGACCAGCAGGTCTGGAAAGAAAGGTAGCGGCGCGCTGCGCTTGAGCAGGTCGGCGAGCAGGCCGGGGGCGATCTTGCAGCCGCAGCCTCCGCCATGGGAGAGGCTGGTCAGGCGTGGCGAGTCGATCTTGTTGGCGGTGGTATCGGTCATTGGTGCGGATTTCGGGCGTGGTATGACCGCATTATGATGGTTGTTTCGGCGAGGCGCAGGGTGGCGGCCACGGACCGTTGTGGATGCAATCATCTGCACGCCCCCTCACGGCTTCCGCTTGCGGAGCGTTCGGCCGGCATGCGGCGAGCTGAGCTGTCTGTTATTGCTGCCCGGCCCCGCCAGCCTGATCTTGTCGCACCGCAGCAATTACAGCAATTGACAATTGCTGAGCCAGGTGCCACGCACCCGTGAACTTCACGGCAGGACTTTGCGGCGACGTGCTCAACAATCGCGAGGAAAAACTCCCCGCGATCGGCAAGTACAATGCCGGTCAAAAGCTGCTATTTTTCACGATGTGATCTGCCTGCTGCTGTTGCTGGCAAGCGGCATTGTGATCTGGCGCCGGTATTTCTCGATCTATTTTTCGATCGACATCATCCGGCTCGCGGCGGTGGTTCATGCTGCTGCGGCGTTCGTGCTGATCGTCGGCATCGTCGTGCATATTTATGCGGCCTTGTGGATCAAGGGATCGGTCGGCGCGATGACACGCGGCACCGTGACGTACGGCTGGGCGAGAAAGCATCATCCGAACTGGTTCAAGGAGATGATCGGCAAGTAGTGCAGCGCGTTTTTTTACCGCGCTGCATCCGGGCGGCCGCCTTTGTTCGACGAACCGCAGCGGCTCTTCAGTTTTCAGAGGTCGATACTTTGGTTCAACGCATTCTTGAAGCCGGCGATATCGAGTCGCTCGATCACTCGGCCATTCCTCGCATTCGTACGCCTGAGCGCCTGGCGGTGTTTTCGGCTCGCGCCGCGCGGCTGCGTCAACTGGCGGCGCTCAGCAATCCGATCGCCGGCTACTTGCGCCTGATGGCCGCGCTCGCCGACGCGCAGCAGGCCGTCATGGCCGGCTTCAAGGCGCAGCCGCCCAGCGCCGAGTTGATCGCGAGCGCGCAGCAGCATTCGATGCCGCTGATACCGGCGCTGTCCGGCGTGCGCGATCCGGCCTGGCACGACGTTCTGATTCAACTGCTCGACAGGCTGCAAGCCGCCGGACCGCTGACGCCGCCGCTCGAAGCGCTCATCGCCAGGGTGAAAACGCTCGACGCCGCCACGCTCGAATCCCAGGCCGACGCGATCTTCGCGCAGCGTTTCGCCGAAGTCGATCCGGCGAGTGCGCCGTTCATCATGGCCGCGCTGCAAGTGGTCTGGACCGACCTCGCCGCGGATATCGACAAGCGCGACGTCCCGTACCTGGAAACGCTCGGCCTGTGTCCCGTGTGCGGCTCGCATCCGGTGGCGAGCACGGTGCGCATAGGCGGCGTGTATGACAACTACCGCTATCTGCAATGCGGCCTGTGCGCGACCGAGTGGCATATGGTCCGGTCGAAATGTTCGAATTGCGATTCGACCAAGGGCATTGCGTATCACACGCTTGGATCGCCGGACGCCGATGCCGCGACGAAAGAAGCAGAATCCGCCAACGCGGCTTTGAAAGCGGAATCGTGCGACGAATGCCATACTTACCGGAAGATCGGCTACCAGTCCAAGGACTACGATTTCGATCCGTTCGCGGACGATCTCGCCAGCCTCACACTGGACTTGCTGATGGGCGAGGAAGGTTACAGGCGGGCGTCGCCGCACCCGTGGCTCTGGCCTGAACAGGCCGCCACCGCAGCGGACCCTTCCGGCGAGTCCGATTAAAAGAGGATTGTCTCGTGAGCGATGTGACGGGCGCTGAACTGCGGGCGCTAATGGGGCGCGTGCCATCGGTGGAGAAGGTGATGGCGTCGGCTGAGTTTGCGCCGCTCGTAGCCGAGTTCGGTCGCACGCAGGTCTTGAGCGCGTTGCGCGATGCGCTCGATAGCTGGCGCGCCAGCGTGCAGTCGGGCGATACGTCCAGGGAAACGTTGCGCGCGCTCGACGTGGAGCAGTTGACGGTATCGGTGGGAGCGGCGCTGCGCAAGCGCAATCAGCCCCGTTTGCGCAGCGTTTTCAATCTGACCGGCACGGTGCTGCATACCAATCTCGGCCGCGCACTGTTGCCCGACGAAGCCGTGCGCGCCGTCATGAAAGCGCTCACGCAACCGGCCAACCTCGAGTTCGATCTTGCGACCGGCAAGCGCGGCGATCGCGACGATCTGATCGACGAACTCATCTGCGAGCTGACTGGCGCTGAAGCAGCAACCGTGGTCAACAACAACGCCGCGGCCGTGTTGCTCACACTGTCGGCGCTCGCTTCGAAGAAGGAAGTGATCGTGTCGCGCGGCGAGCTGGTCGAAATTGGCGGCGCGTTCCGCATTCCCGACATCATGAGCCGCGCGGGCGCGAAGCTGCGCGAAGTCGGCACGACGAATCGCACGCATCTGAAGGACTACGAGGAAGCCATCAGCCCGCGCACCGCGCTGCTGATGAAAGTTCACGCGAGCAACTACGCGATTAACGGATTCACCAAAGAGGTCGGGGTCGGTGAAATCGCGCCGCTTGCTCACTCGCGAGGTCTCGCCGTGGCCGTGGATCTCGGTAGCGGCACGCTCGTCGATCTGACCCAATGGGGTTTGCCGCATGAGACCACAGTGCGGGAAACCATCGAAGCCGGAGCCGACCTCGTCACGTTCAGCGGCGACAAATTGCTGGGAGGCCCGCAAGCCGGATTGATCGTCGGGCGGCGCGACCTGATTGCGCGGATCAAGAAGCATCCGCTCAAACGCGCGCTGCGGGTCGGCAAACTGACGCTCGCGGCGCTGGAGCCGGTGCTGCAACTCTATCGTTCGCCGGAGCAGCTTGCCGGGCGGCTGACTACGCTGCGTTTGCTCACGCGTCCCGCCGACGAGATCCGGCTCGCCGCGGAGCGCGTGCAACCCGCGTTGCAGCGCGCGATCGGCGAACGCTACGCGGTGGCAGTGGAGCCCATGTTCAGCCAGATCGGCAGCGGCGCGTTGCCTGTCGATGTGCTGGCGAGTTACGGCCTTGTCGTCAGGATGGCTGACGGAAAGCGCGGCGGCCGTCAGTTGTTTGCGCTGGAAAAGGTGCTGCGCGACATGGCGCGGCCGATCATCGGCCGGATCGCGGACGATGCGCTGCGCCTCGATCTGCGCTGTCTCGAAGCCGCCGACGAAGCGCAACTGCTCGAGCAACTGCTTGAGCAACCGAAGGGCGCACACGCATGATCGTCGGTACGGCAGGACATATCGATCATGGCAAGACGAGTCTGGTAAGAGCGCTTTCCGGAGTCGATACGGACCGGCTGAAGGAAGAAAAGGCGCGCGGCATCTCGATCGAACTGGGCTATGCGTACATGCCGCTCGAGAACGGCGAGGTGCTCGGCCTGATCGACGTTCCGGGCCACGAAAAGCTCGTCCACACCATGACCGCCGGCGCGAGCGGCATCGATTTCGCGCTGCTCGTGATCGCTGCCGACGATGGCGTGATGCCGCAAACGCGCGAGCATCTGGCGATTGTTCAACTGCTCGGCATCGAGCGCGGTGCGATAGCATTGACCAAGATCGATCGCGTGGACGCACAGCGGCTGCAGGACGTGCATGAAGAGATTGCATCGTTTCTGAGCGGCAGCGTGTTGCAGGACGCACCCGTGTTCGATACCTGCGCCATGCGTGCTGATGATCCCGGCGTGGCTGCGTTGAAGACGCATCTATGTACAGCGGCGCGAGCGTGGCGGATGAAGCGCGACGACGGTCTGTTCCGGCTCGCGGTCGACCGGGTTTTCACGCTCGCGGGACAGGGGACGATTGTGACGGGGACGGTGGTGTCGGGGCGCGTCAATGTCGGCGATACGATGCTGCTCGTGCCGAAGCGTCAGCCCGTGCGCGTGCGCAGCATTCATTCGCAGAATCGTCCGGCTGCCGTTGGGCGGGCAGGGGAGCGCTGCGCACTGAATCTTGCGGGTATCGACAAGAGTGCGATCGATCGCGGCGACTGGATCGTCGACCCGCGTCTGTCGCAAGCGTCGGAACGTGTCGATGTCATGCTGACGCTGCTTGCCGATGCGCCGACGCTGGCGCACTGGGCGCCGCTGCACGTGCATCTGGGCACGCAGCATCAGGTCGCGCATGTCGCGCTGCTCGACGGTCCGGCGCTTGCCGCAGGTCAGAGCGGGCGTGTGCAACTCGTGTTCGAACGGCCGGTGTGCGCGCTTCCCGGCGACCGTTTTGTCGTGCGGAATGCGCAGGCGAATCGCACCATCGGCGGCGGTCATGTGCTCGATCCGTTTGCGCCGGCGCGCAAGCGCCGCTCGGCTGAGCGCCTCGCGTGGCTCGATGCGTTGCAGACCATGCTCGATACAGGACCGCTCGACGCCATGCTCGCGCGCGCGCCTCATGGCTTGTCACGGTCGCTGCTGGAGCGCCTGACGGGCATGCCGGCCGCGGCGCTTGATTTGCCGCTCGACACGCGCGTGGTCGAGCTTCCCGGCAACGACGCATTGCTCGTCGCGAACGCGGCATGGCAGGCGCTGGCTGCGCGATTGACGGCGGCGCTGAAGCAATACCACGAACGCGTGCCGGACGAACTGGGCCCCGATGCGTCACGCTTGCGGCGGATCGCGGCACCGCTCGTGGATGAGGCGCTGTGGCGCGCGCTGGTCGATGATGCTGAGGCGCGCGGCGAGATCGTCCGGCGCGGGCCCTGGTTGCATCTTCCGGACCATGCGGTGACGCTCGACGACGCCGATCGCTCGCTCGCGGCGGCGCTGTTGCCGGCGGTGAAGGAGGGGCGCTTCGATCCGCCGTGGGTCCGCGATCTTGCAAGCGCGCATGGCGTATCCGAGGACCGCGTGCGTCAGTTGATGCGCAAGCTCGCGCGGCAAGGCGAGATTTTTCAGGTCGTGCGCGACCTCTTTTATCATCCTGATGCGATTCGCGAACTGGCTTCGATTGCTGCCGCTGAAGCGCGAAAGAATGCGGGTACAGTGGCCGCCGCGCCGTTTCGCGATGTCACGGGCCTTGGACGAAAGCGTGCGATTCAGCTCTTAGAGTTTTTCGACCGGGTTGGTTATACTCGCTTCCACCGTGGCCTGCATCTGATGCGCACGGACAGTCGTTGGCTCGATCTGCTCTGACGCACAGCGACTGATTTGATCACCGTAGGAAGGCATCCGTATCCGGTGGTGCGGCTGGGCTTCAAACCCAGTTGAGGGCGTCAGCCGCTCTCAGGTCGGTTCGACTCCGGCTGCCTTCCGCCAGGACGCTCCCGGAGCTTGCCGGGGCTTTGTTCGAGCGCAGCGCAATTTCACGAAAACCGGCAGAAGCGGTGCAGCACGACCTGGCGCAACTGCGGCAGGAGCAGCGCGTGTCGCCGGACGTATTGCTCAAGGATCCGTATGTGCTGGATTTCCTCGGGCTTAACGACCGCTACCTGGAGAATGATCGCGAGGATGCCATCTTGCGCGAGATGGAGCAGTTCCTCCTCGAGCTCGGTGCCGGTTTCACTTTCGTGGCCCGCCAGAAGCGCGTGCAGATCGATCATGACGATTTCTACATCGACCTGCTGTTCTACAACCGCAAGCTCAAACGGCTTGTGGCTATCGAGCTGAAACTAGGCGCCTTCAAGGCCGAGTACAAGAGTCAGATAGAACTGTATCTGCGCTGGCTGGCGAAGTACGAGCAAGAGCCCGATGAGCCAAGCTACGGCTACTGGTCGGACAGCGTCTTCACCAAGCTATCAAATACCAGACGAACGCGTAGGGGAACAGGTCCCCGCTGTGGACGATAGACGCAAAGGTCCCAGGGGTCCGGTGCAAACTCCAGCAGCACCGGTACCAGTTCACCAGCAGCAATATGCGTGTCAGCCAAAAACCCGGCGAGCTGGCCGAAGGCCAGCCCCGATAACACCGCATCGCGCTCGGCCTCGGAGTCGTTGCTAGTGAAGACCGGTTTCGATGGTGTGTACTGCTGGCCGTCCGCGAACCACCAGGGCCATGGCCGCCCCGTTGTGACGTCATGCATGACCGTGGTGGGTAGCTCTTCCAGATCGCGGACATGCGTTGGCCGTCCGAGCCTTTCGATCAACGCCGGTGCGCCAACGGCGTGGAAGGCATGTGTTGCGACCTTGCGCGCCACATAGCGGCTATCGCGCAGGAAACCGAATCGCACGCCGATATCGATTCGTTCGTCAATGACATCGGCCGGCTGGTCGCTCAAGTCGAGATCAATGCACAACCCGGGATGACGTATCGCGATGTCGGTCAGGGTGGGCAACACGCCGATACGACCCAGTGCTTTGGGCGCCGTAACACGGACGACCCCTGCGAGTTCGGAACTGTCCCGATGGAGGTGCGGTGCAAACAGGCTGTCGACCTGCAGAAGACCGTCCTTGGCACGTGTGGCGAGTTGCTCTCCAAACGCGGTAATTCGGATCTGACGTGTGTTTCTGTGGAACAGCAATTCCCCCTGGATGCGCTCCAGTTCCTGGATGGCGCGCGTGACCGCCTGTGGCGAGATGCCAAGTCGGACCGCCGCGTTTTTGAAGCTGCCGGATTCTGCAGCGGCTACGAAGATGCGCAGCATTTCCAGTCGATTAAGCATGGTGGCGATGGTTCCACTTTCAGGAATTCTGAAATCTTAACATTTCCATTTTCAGCAAGAATGGTCGCGCCGATACTCGTTCCATCGCAACGAGATTTCTCGCAAGGAGATGAGATGAGCAAGAACATCGAAGGGAAAGTGGTGGTGATTACAGGCGCCAGCAGTGGCCTTGGCGAAACCACCGCGCGCCACTTGGCTGCGCTTGGTGCATCCGTGGTACTGGCAGCACGTCGTGCGGACCGGCTCGCAGGCATTGCCGAAGAGATCCGCTCGGCGGGTGGCAAGGTTGAAGTTGTGCCGACCGACGTAACTAGCCAGGGCGACGTGCACGCGCTAATCGATACCGCCGTGCGCGTGTTCGGCAAGGTCGATGTGCTGATCAACAACGCTGGCCTGATGGCCATCGCACCCCTGAGCGAGGCGAAGGTCGACGAGTGGGATCGCATGATCGACATCAACATCAAGGGCGTGCTGTACGGCATTGCGGCGGCGTTGCCTGTATTCCAACGGCAGGGCAGCGGGCACTTCATCAATATCGCCTCCGTTGCCGGCATCAAGGTTTTTAGCCCGGGTGGGACTGTCTACAGCGGCACCAAGTTTGCGGTGCGTGCGATCTCGGAAGGGCTGCGCCATGAAGTGGGCGGAGCGATCCGCACGACGACGATCGAACCAGGTGCAGTCGATTCGGAACTGAAACTGGGCAGTTCGCACGAAGCGAGCGCGCAGTTCGTGCGCGACTTCTACCAGATTGCGATTCCGTCCGATGCCGTGGCGCGCGCCATCGCCTACGCGATCGAGCAGCCCGCAGATGTGGATATCAACGAGATTGTCTTGCGACCGACGGTACAGGAGTTCTAAACGGCAACGGGCCCCGGGGCGATGCCTCTCCGGGGCTTTTTTGCGCCGCAGAACCAATGACCGTATCGGCCGAAGAACTGCCAATGGGAAAGCTCTGGGCACCGTTGATCGGCGATTTGGAACGGCGGCCTCAAATCTGAAGTGCAACACCGTTTCGTGCGCTCTCTAACCCATAGCGTCACATCCCGGATCTCGGGTGTTGCAGCGACTTCGCTTCAGTCGGAGATTGATTGAGCTACCGATAAGCTCCGGCACAGGCGTAGCAGGCCGTTCCGTATCGAAATAGCCGAGGACACCCGACGCTTTAACAAGCTTGTTGTTTCGGGTGGCCGACGACAAGTGGGAGAGCCGGACCTCGGGTCAACCCGAATTGCGTCAGGGCGTCCATGCCACTATCTTTCTACATCATACGTATGATCTAGAGGGCGAATCGTGGCAACCTTGCACAGGCAGGTTCTAAATCAGATGGGCGAGCAGATTTGCTCAGGCAAATTCATGCCCGGCGATATTCTGCCGGCCGAGCCCGTTCTTGCCGAGCAGATGCAGGTGAGCCGCATCACCATCCGCGAGACGATGAAATCGCTCTCCGCCAAGGGCATGCTCGAAGTGCGCCGCCGCTACGGCACGGTCGTGCTGCCGCGCTCGCAATGGCAATTGTTCGATCCGGACGTGATCACGTGGCGTGCGCGAGCGGGCGCCATCGAGCCGAGTCTCGTCGAAGACCTGATGGAACTGCGCCTGATCATCGAGCCGAATGCCGCGAAACTCGCCGCGAAGCGCGCGACCGAAGAGGATCGCATCGCGGTGCGGCGCGCATTCAAGAAGATGGAACGGGCCGTCGCGGGCCACGGCGAGTACGTTCCCGCCGACCTCGCGTTTCACGGCGCCGTCCTCACCGCCTGCCACAACCAGTTCATCCAGCAGATGCAGAACGCGTTGTCGGCGATCTTGCGTACGAGCTTCGAACTTAGCTCTGAGATCGCCGGTGGCCCGGCCCGTTCGCTGCCGATGCACGAAGCGCTTTGCGTCGCGATCGAGAATGGCGATCCGGCAGCGGCTGAACAGGCTGTCCTGACACTCATCGAGCGTGCCGAGAAGGATTTCGAGGACCGCGCCGCCCTGAATCGCACCGCCAACGACCAGCCCGCTTAGCAGACTGCCTGGCTAGCTGCCCGGCAGCCTCGCCAGCGGCGACCCCACACTAACGTTATCGCGAACGTATCAATGGTCGCGAGGGGCGCACTCGCGCCTCGCAACTGAATCGAGAGGATCAGCACATGACACAGTTATTCGATCTGAGCGGCCGCACGGCGCTCGTCACCGGTTCGGCGCGCGGCATCGGCTTCGCACTGGCAGAGGGACTGGCGGCTGCGGGCGCCAGCGTCGTCCTGAATGGCACACGCGCCGATACGGTTGACGAAGCTGTCGACCGGCTCAAAAGCAAAGGATTCAACGCACAAGGCCGCGCGTTCGACGTCACCGACGAACAGGCGGTCGCCGAAGCGTTTGCGCAATGGGACAAGGACGGCGTGCAGATCGACATCGTCATCAACAACGCCGGTATCCAGTTTCGCAAGCCACTGGTCGAACTCGAACTGAATGATTGGCAACGCGTGATCGATACGAATCTGACGAGTGCATTCATCGTTGCGAAGCAGGCTGCACGACGGATGATTGCGCGCGGCACCGGCGGCAAGATCATCAACATCGGCTCGCTCACGAGCGAAGCCGGGCGCGCGACAGTCGGCGCCTACACGGCGGCGAAGGGCGGCATCAAGATGCTGACCCGCGCGATGAGCGCGGAGTGGGCGGCCTCGAACATTCAGGCGAACGCGATCGGTCCGGGCTACATCCTGACCGACATGAACAAGGCGCTGATCGAAAACGCCGCTTTCGACGCCTGGGTCAGGAGCAGCAATCCTTCGCAACGCTGGGGCAAGCCGGAAGAACTCGTCGGCACGGCGGTGTATCTGGCTTCGCCGGCATCGAGCTATGTGAACGGCCAGATCATCTACGTCGACGGTGGCTGGCTGGCCGTACTTTGACGCAGCTTTGAAGCAGGTCCGCGCGGGCACATCAAAACAAATCACGACTCGCGCCAAATAGTCCGTACGCCGTACCGATCTGGAGACATCATGGAAAGCGTCAAACCCGTAGCAACCCAAAGATGGTGGTATCTGATGCCCATCATCTTCATCACCTACAGCCTCGCCTATCTCGATCGCGCGAACTACGGTTTTGCCGCGGCGGCCGGCATCGACAAGGATCTCGGCATCACGCACGGCACGTCGTCGCTGATCGGCTCTCTGTTCTTTCTCGGCTACTGCCTGTTTCAGGTGCCCGGCGCGATCTACGCCCAGCGCAACAGTGTGAAGAAGCTGATCTTCTTCAGCCTGATCCTGTGGGGACTGTGCGCCGCGGCAACCGGCATGGTCAGCAACATTCCGATGCTGATGGCGCTGCGTTTCATACTCGGCGTGGTGGAGGCGGCCGTCATGCCGTCGATGCTGATGTACATCAGCCGCTGGTTCACGCGCAGCGAACGCTCGCGTGCCAACACGTTCCTGATTCTCGGCAATCCGGTGACGGTGCTGTGGATGTCGGTGGTGTCGGGCTACCTGGTGCACAGCTTCGGGTGGCGCGAGATGTTCATTCTTGAAGGCCTGCCCGCGCTCGCATGGGCGGTGGTCTGGTGGTTCACTGTGAAGGATCGCCCGGCCGACGCGCCGTGGATGACCAACGCCGAAAAGACGGAACTCGACGCGCGTCTGAAGGCCGAACAGGCGAACATCGCGCCGGTGCGCGATTACAAGGCGGCGTTCCGTTCGTCGATCGTGCTGAAGTGCTGCGCAATTCACGCGCTGTGGAGCGTCGGTGTGTACGGCTTCATCATGTGGCTGCCGTCGATTCTCAAGGCCGCTTCGACGATCGATATCGTGTCGGTCGGCTGGCTGGCCGCCGTTCCGTATCTCGCCGCGATTATCCTGATGCTGCTCGCGTCCTGGCTCTCCGACAAGACGCGCAATCGCAAGCTGTTCGTCTGGCCGTTGCTGCTGATCGGGACCGTCGCATTCGTGGCTTCGTACCTGATCGGCGGATCGCACTTCTGGATTTCGTTCGCGCTGCTGGTGGTGGCGGGCGCCACGATGTACGCACCGTATGGCCCGTTCTTCGCGCTCGTGCCGGAGCTGATTCCGAGCAACGTGCTGGGTGGCGCGATCGGCCTCATCAATGCATGCGGCGCCCTCGGCGCATTCCTTGGATCGTGGGTGGTCGGTTATCTGAACGGCGCGACCGGCAGCCCCGCGGTCTCGTACATCTTCATGGCGGTCGCTCTGTTGCTCTCCGTCATCCTGATGATCACCGTACCGGCGCGTTCTGACCAACTGGCAAAACGTGAAGGACCGCTCACGCTGCGCCGCACGTAAGCGTAACGAATTGCCCGCACCAGCCCTGCGCTCCCGGCGCTTCGAGCCGGGCAGGACTGGCAGCCGCCTGCCTGTGCGGCGGGCCACCCAAATCAAAGGGAATGCTGATGAAATTCCAGAGCACATCCACCCTGAGCACCGGGCAGGCGCGATCCGCGGTCGCGGCCAAAGCCACGAAAAAACGTTTCGTTGTCGGTTTCCTGCTGTTCCTCGGCATCGCGGTCAACTACATGGATCGCAGCAATCTGTCGCTGGCGGCTCCGTTACTCGGACGCGACCTGAATCTGAGCCCTGTGCAACTCGGTCTGATTTTTTCGGCATTTGGCTGGTCGTACGCGATTCTGCAGATTCCAGGCGGCATGCTGGTCGATCGCGTCAAGCCGCGCATCCTGTATGCAATCCTGCTTTGCGGATGGTCGGTGGCGACGTGCCTTCAGGCGGCCGTGAACGGCTTCTCGGCCCTTTTCGGTTTGCGCGTGCTGCTCGGCACATTCGAAGCGCCTTCGTATCCGGTCAATAACCGCGTCGTCACCACGTGGTTTCCCGAGCGCGAGCGCGCCACTGCGATCGCGTTCTACACCTCTGGCCAGTTTGTCGGCATTGCATTTTTCATGCCGCTGCTCGTCTATATTCAGACGACGTTCGGCTGGCGCGGCATGCTGTTTTTCACTGGCGCTGCAGGCGTCGTGTATAGCATGGTGTGGTTTATTTTTTATCGCGACCCGAAGGACAGCAAGGCCGACGCCGCCGAACTCGATTACATCCGGCAGGGCGGCGGACTGGTCGATGCCGGCGAGCAGGGCGGCATCCGAAAAAGCGGTTGGGCCGATTTCAAATATGTGCTGAAGAACCGCAATATCTGGGGCGTATTTATCGGCCAGTTTTGCCTGTCGTCGATCCTATGGTTCTTCCTCACCTGGTTTCCGACCTACCTCGTCAAGTATCGCGGGATGACGACCCTCAAGATGGGATTCATGGCGTCGGTACCGTTTCTGGCGGCCTATGTCGGCATTCTCTGTTCAGGTTTTCTATCGGATTTTCTGCTTAGGCGCGGGTTCTCCGTCGGTTTTGCGCGCAAGCTGCCTGTCATTTCCGGCCTGGTACTCGCGACGTCGATCGTCGGAGCCAACTATGTGCAGGACCAGACCGCCATCATCCTCTTCATGTCACTGGCGTTCTTCGGGAACGGCATGGCGTCGATCACCTGGGCGTTCGTCTCCGCACTCGCGCCGAAGAGCCTGATTGGCCTCACCGGCGGAATGTTCAACTTCATGGGCAATCTGTCGGCCATCGCGGTGCCGATCGTGATCGGCGTGCTGGTCAAGGACGGACACTTCGAATCGGCGCTGGTCTTCATCGGGGCGCTGGCGCTTGTCGGCGCGCTGTCTTATGTGTTTATCGTCGGCAAGGTCGAACGCATCGTGCTGCCCGAATGAGTCGCGGGAAGTGGCGAGGTCTTTGGCGCCAACGAAATGATTGAAACAGGAGTTTTTCATGGAAGCGCGCGCTTGCGTATTGCACGCAGAAAAGGATTTACGGATAGAAGCTGTCGATGTGGCGGACATCGGGGAGAACCAGGTGCTGGTTCGCATCGGCGCCGGCGGAATTTGCGGGTCCGACCTGCACTATTACCTGCACGGCGGCTTCGGTGTGGTACGCGTGAAGCAGCCGATCGTGCTCGGTCATGAGGTAGCGGGAACGGTGGAGGCTGTCGGCGGCAAGGTCACCCGCGTCAAACCCGGCGATCGCATTGCGCTGAACCCGAGCCGCCCGTGCGGACATTGCAGGTTCTGTCTGGCCGGAGAACAGCAGCATTGCGCGGACATGTGGTTCTACGGCAGCGCGATGCGAGTCCCGCACAGTCAAGGCGCGTTTCGCGAGCTGATCGCGGCCGAGGCATATCAATGCGAGCCGGTCGGGACCGCGGTCTCGCTTGGCGAGGCGGCCTGTGCCGAACCCCTGGCCGTCGCGTTGCATGCGGTCAGTCAGGCCGGCTCTGTGACCGGCAAGCGTGTGCTGGTGACCGGTTCTGGCCCGATCGGCGCGCTGGTCGTGGCGGCCGCCCGCTATGCCGGCGCGCTCGAAGTGGTCGCCACCGACATCCACGACGCGCCGCTCGCGAAAGCCACGGAAATGGGCGCCACCCGCACGCTCAATGTCTCGACGGAGCCGGGTCTGAAGGCGGACGAATTCACCGCGGAGAAGGGCTATTTCGATGTCGCGATTGAATGTACCGGTGCGGCAGCGGTGCTGAAGGACGTGATCCCGGCGTTGCGTCCACGCGGCACCATCGTGCAGGTCGGGGTCACCGGCGACGTGCCGATTCCGATCAACGCGCTGGTCGGCAAGGAAATCCGCTTGCAGGGCGCGTTTCGCTTTCACGGCGAATATGCGCTGGCCGCGCGGCTCATCAAGGAAGGTCGCATCGACGTGAAACCGATTATCACCGCCACGCTGCCTATCGAGCGCGCGATTGAGGCCTTCGATCTCGCGGCGGATCGCAGCGCGCAGATGAAAGTGCAGATCACGTTCTGATGAAGAACCCGGCAACGTGCGTCCGATTCATTGATTCGATTTTGGCAAACTGAACATGGCAACCCTGATTACCGATGTAAAGGTCATCCTGACCGCGCCGGAAGGCATCAACCTGATCGTCGTGAAGATCGAGACCAACCAGCCCGGTCTGGTGGGTCTCGGATGCGCGACGTTTGCTTACCGGCACTTGGCGGTGAAGTGCCTCATCGAGGAATATCTGCGGCCGTTGCTGATCGGTCGCGATGCCGAGGCGATCGAGGAACTGTGGCAACTGATGCATCAGAACGCGTACTGGCGGAATGGTCCGATCGAGAACAACGCGATCTCTGGTGTGGATATGGCGCTGTGGGACATCAAGGGCAAGATGGCGAACATGCCGCTCTATCAGCTCTTCGGGGGCAAGTGCCGCGAAGGCGTGCCGATTTATCGACACGCGGATGGCCGCGATCTGAACGAGTTGTGCGAGAACATTCAGAAGTATCGCGAGCAGGGCATCACCCACATCCGCTGCCAGAGCGGCGGATACGGCGGGGGAGGCTTCGGCAGGGCACCCGCGAGCGCACCCGAAGGCGCGGCGGACGGCGTGTATCTCGACAGCAGAAAGTACATGCGGGAGACGCTCAAGCTGTTCGACGGCATTCGCAGCAAGGTCGGTTTCGACGTCGAGTTGTGCCATGACGTGCATGAACGCCTGAAGCCGGTGGAAGCGATCCGCTTCGCGTGCGAACTGGAACAGTACGAGCTGCTCTTTCTCGAAGACGCGATTGCGCTCGAAGAAGGCGAATGGATGCGTCAGCTACGCGCCAAAACTACCACGCCGTTGGCGCAGGGTGAGCTGTTCAACAACCCGTACGAATGGCGGTTTCTGATCACCGAGCGCCTGATCGACTTCATCCGCGTGCATCTCAGCCAGATCGGCGGGATTACGGCGGGACGAAAACTGCAGATCTTTGCCGAGCAGTTTGGGGTAAGGACCGCATGGCACGGCCCGGGCGACATGTCGCCGTTGGCGCATGCGGCGAACATTCATATCGATCTCGCCGCGCGCAATTTCGGCGTGCAGGAATGGTCGGGGACCGAGCCGCCAAACTTCGTGATCCAGGATCTGAAAGGCCCGCGGGCGGCGCTGCTTGACGTCTTCCCGGGCCTGCCCGAGTTCAGGAGCGGGCACGTTTATGCCAATGACAAACCGGGCCTGGGCGTGGACATCGACGAAGCCGAAGCGGCGAAATATCCGTGCGAAAACACGGCGACCACCTGGACGCAGACCCGGCTGAAGGATGGAACGCTGCAGACCCCCTGAGAGAGTCTTGCCCGCACGTCCGGTAATGTGCGCAGATAATCGCCGGCCGCCAACGCATCCTGCGCACGCAGCTCGGGCGGCACGTACGTAGGGAGCAGCAGCACTAACTGCTACTTGAGACTGCCGCAGACGTCATGGCCACATTCCGCGAGGCCGCCGAGACGTTTATCCGGGCACGTGAGATCGGACCGTAGTCTTGAAGATAGGTGACAAAGCCGAAAGCGCCATTCAGGTCTACTGTTGATGAAACTCCGCAACTGTATGTGCGGAAGCGCACAGACAAATTCCCGAAATGGCAGACGGCTTGCCAGCGTTCCATTGGAGGCCGGCGTCACCTCTACCTTCCAGTCACGAGCCTTTTTCTGGTGGTCCGTGTGAGGAGTTGAGGAGGGTGCCGGGATTTCCGGGGGAGTCCACGTACGGACATTCACCAAATCGCTTTGGGACGCCGCGTCGATCCGGCTTGATTATTGGCTGACGCGCTCCAGGCCTTTTGCCTCAAGCACAGAGGACGCTTCGGGCTTCTTCATGAGAAACCGGATTAACGCCTCTGAGGCTTTGACATCGGCTGCGTGTGTGCTGACACCTGAAGTACCGGTGTTCCACCTGCTCAAAAGCTGCCGGTCGAAATGACGATTCAACCTATCCTGCAACGGACGGTCAGGGGCGCCACCGGCTCTCTCTTGCCCAAAAGTCTGCCTGGGTCGTGCATCGTGTCGCCCGGATGGGTCGATCACAAATAAAAAACGCTGGATCAATAAACCGCTACAACAACATGCAACCCCAAGGTTTCGATGCCGATGCATACTGCTGCCGCTCCGGCACACGATCGGCTGGATTTCGCTTAGTGCGGCATCTAATCTTAATCAAGATCCTTCCGCAAGCTTCGTAATAGATCCGCCGTAACGACTTCGATTACAAATCCTCGGGTTGGATGCATGGCCAAGGGGCCGTATTGTTGACGGTCGGCCCGACAATTTGGTCCGGTGATTGACTGCAGGCGGCAGGAAAAGGAGGGACGAAACATGAACAACCCGATGCCGACGAATTGGCGCATGGCCGGCGAAGAGGTGGCGAGTTGCAACTGCGCGTGGGGCTGTCCCTGCCAGTTCAATGCGCTGCCCACCGACGGGTGTTGTGAGGCAGTCATCGGTTCCGGGATCCAGGCGGGCGAGTACGGCGGCACCCGTCTCGATGGCCTGCGCTTCGCGCAGAACGCTCAGCTCAATGAGCTTGACTGGAGCAATGCCTGAGCCCTCCGCGCGACACCTCGATTCCAGGATTCCGTCTGCGGATCCGCAGGCGGGCATCGGTGCCCACGTAAGCGACCACGAAGAGAACGCCATGTCCCCCCCTCGCGCTTCGGAGGTGTCCGGCCGACCGGTTGCCGTCGGATGGGCCGTTCTGGCCAGGCGGGAAAACCTTCTTCCGGGTGCCGTGCTCCTGCTGCTGGCGGCGGCAAGCTGGGCCTACACCCTCCAGCAAGGCCGCGCCATGGACCAGATGGGCATGGCCGGGCAAATGGACGGCCGCATCGTGTTCTTTCTCGTGGCCTGGGCAGCGATGATGGTCGCGATGATGCTCCCGGCCGCGCTGCCCCTGATGCTGCTCTATCGGGCCACCACTCGCGAGCGTCCAGGACGCCCCGGTGCGGGGTCGGGAATGGCCGCGCTGTTCACGGGCTATGTGGTGCTTTGGACCGCCGCCGGGCTGCCGGTGTATGCGTATCAGCGGATCATCGACCACATGGGTGAAGGAGTGGCCATTGTCCCTGGTTTGCTGCTGCTCGCGGGGGGTGTCTATCAGTTCACGCGGCTCAAACGCAGTTGCCACACGCGGTGCAGCAACCCGCTGTTTTTCCTGATGCGGCACTGGCGGCCGGGCGCGCGCGGTGCTTTGCGTCTCGGTGTGCTGCATGCGGCCGACTGCATCGGATGCTGTGCCGGTCTGATGCTCGCGCTCGTCGCGCTCGGCGCAATGAATATGGCGTGGATGCTCACGGCGGCGGTCATCATTTTCATCGAGAAGACCTTGCCTGGCGGGCATCGCGTCGCTCGGCCCCTGGGAACGGCGCTGATCGCGGGCGGGCTCGCGATGCTGGCGATACCCTGGCTCGGCAGAATCCCGTAGCCAGAAAGGAAGGCGGCGACACGGCTCGCGAGCGCGAGCCGTGTCGCGTTCGACAACAAGCGAAATTAAGGAGGCATGCTATGGCTTGGCATATCGTGGGAACCTACTACGCACCATGCAGTTGCAAGGTTGGCTGCCCTTGCATCCTGGGTGAGATGGAAGGCGATCAGGTCTGGTGCTCGGGCGGTCAGTGGATCCAGATTGACCGTGGCGATGTCGATGGCGTCGACGTGAGCGGCGTCAAGCTGGCTTTCGTTGCTGACTGGCCCAAAGGCTTCCTGGGCGGCGAGGGCGTCGGGCGCATCTACTTCGATCCCGCGGTTTCGGCCGCACAGAGGGCCACGCTCGAGCCGCTGTTCAAGGGTCAGCGGGGCGGCGTCTACGAAGTCGTCGGGCAGCTCGTCAAGCAATGGCTGCCGACCCAGGAGGCGCCGATCGATATCCAGAGCGGACCGGACGAGACGCACATCACGGTGGGTAAAATCGGCGTGGCGGTCGCCAAACCGCTGCGCGGTGCCACCGGCGAACTCACGCGCCTGCTGCACGGCGCAGCCGCCTTCCGCGACAACATTGGACTCGCCAACGGTAAAGGCACTTACTGGCGCGATCCCGACATGCGGCAATGGGACAGCCTGGGGCACGCGGAGATTACCGAGTTCGACTGGAGCGTATGACGGGCAACCGAAAGGAGCCGACCGACGCGCGGCAGTGTTCCGATAGGGCGCAGACTGTTGGGCCGCAACCTTAAGGATGCGGCCCGTTGTCCTGTTCGGGGAGGGGGGCCGGTGACGATGCGCCGCAAGACGGGAAAGGCGCTGGTTTAGCGAGCGCGCATCGTGCTGGTCTGTGCTGATGGCGCCGATAACAAGATGGTCGCCGCGACACTGCACGTCACGCAACAAACAGTGTCCAGCCGCCGACCGCGCCGAACTCACAGTCGCGAATACGCGTAGCGCACCATCAAGTGAAGCTCGGCGGAATCCGTCAATGTTTCGGCGGACGCAGTTAGATCGGACGGCGGATTATCTGTCTTGGAGTCTTCGATCTCTACTGGCGTTAACTAGATGCAGCCGCCTGTGCGACAGTGATGGCCGCTTTTTTGCGCACATGCATTGGCAATGCCGCGCCCATTACACAGTACGGTATGACTCCGTCTGGACACGCTATTCATCATGACTCGGCGGCTTGATTTCGACCTGCTAGCGCGCACGGAACTGCTGACCTATCTTGTTGCTTCGCAATTGGCAAAGCGTCAGAAGACCGGGCGATGGCCCAAGGTCGAATACCTTGTCGAGTCCACACGTCTCTGGCTGCGGTTAAACGGTCGCGAAGCCGACTGGTTGCAGCGCGTGACGCTGGCCTGCCGTGCGCAATATCTGGCGAAAAATGTAGCATGGGCCTGGCAAAGAAGGTACGACGCGAAAACGATAGAAGGCGCGTTTTTCGGTGGCCTGCGCCTCGACTTCGGGTCTCCAGCGGTGATCGAAATCTTTATCGTCTGCGCGGCCAATCTCCCCGGGCAGTTAGCCTTCCCCGGCAAGTCGAGCATTGCCTGACGTTCGGTTTTGCAGATTGGGACCGCGCGGTGCGTGCGATGTCTCGGTGAGATATGCCGAAAGAAAAGCGGCGGATAAGGCCAAAATATTGTCCATCAGTCTGATGCGCCGCAGCATAAGCTCCGTGATACCAGATTGCTAGATGCAGCTCGCTCCGGCGAGCGGTACACAGGAGGCGGGGTTGCATGGACATTGCTCTTTCGATTCTCTCCAGACTTTGCATTGCGTGGATCGTTGTCTATTTGTTCTTCAGTTTCCTGTCTGCCTCGTGGGTCGGGAAGCGACACGGCCGAACTCTCGTTCTTCTTGAGTTTCAGCCGCGTCGCGCTCGCGGCGCGAGGGAGGCTGCGAGAGCTAGATTGCTGAAGCGGATGGGCCTGTGCGCGGCCTTGGCATTGCCAGTCGGTATCGCATCGGCCGTCGTCTCCGTGATTCTTTCGTAGATATTCCTCGCGACAGAATCGATTAACACACGCTTACCGTCGACACTACAAAATGAGTCACCGGATTTCAACCAGGGTGACGTTCGCAGACATCTCTGCCTGCGCACCTGCTGTCAGTATTGTGGGACTGGTCGAGCATTCCGCAATCAGACTTGCGGATAAATTTTATGTCGGGCGCCAGACCCTGGGCGTTATAGCGAATACGGCCCCATCTGCTAATCTGTCACGCATTCAACTGGACATGCACACGAAATGTGGAATGCGATCAGCAACTTCGGCGACGCTGCCGTTACCCTGCCGCTGGCAATGGCCTGCGCAATATGGATCGCCTCATCGAATCGACTCGCGGCAGCTTACTGGCTGTTTCTTCTGTCAGCGGGGATGGCAATCGTCGGGGCAACGAAGATCCTGTACGCCGGCTGCGGCATAGAGATTAGCGAAATAGGATTCCGTGTGGTCAGCGGGCACACGATGCTCTCGTCAGCGGTATGGACGACTTGCGTCGCGTTGTTTCTCCGCCGTACCGGGCACCTGTCCATCGGTATAGCTCTGGGTCTCGCGAGCGGCGCTCTCATTGGTGTTGCTCGCGTGTTCGAAGAAGCGCACACCCTGTCGGAGGTCATCGTTGGTTGGGCGCTTGGCTCAACCGTCGCATTGGCCTTCGTGCGCGTGCTCGACAAATCACACGTTGAACTGCGAGGCACCTTTGTTGCTGCTACATCACTTCTGCTGGTATCTGGGATAGCCTACGGACACCACGCGCCCTTTCAATCTTTGATCGAGCGGTATTCGCCCGGCGTCTGCGCGCGCTTCCTGTAGTCGTCTGCGTGGCCCGTCTCCTCGGCGGATAACGCCACAACATTGGCGATCAAGAAGCGGTGTCGAAACATAAACTCTGCTATCCAGACTAAATTCCGTTCGTTCTGCCGGGCGGTACAGAGGACGTAGGGTCGCATGGTAATCGCTCTTTCGGTTCTCTCGAGACTCTGCTTCGTCTGGATCATTGTCTATCTGATTTTCAGTTTCCATTCCTCCATATCGGTCGCTACTCGACATAGCAAGGGACTCGTCTTTCTTGAGTTTCAGCCGCATCGTGCGCGTGACACAAGGGAGATCGCCAAGGCCAGCTTGTTGCAGCGAATGGCGCTATGCGCGGCCTTGGCATTACCTTTGGGTATTGCGACATTCGTCGTCGGTGTGGTGATCTCATAGAGATTCACGACTGCGGAATCAGTCAGGCCAGCTAGGGGCCAGTCGGGCGACGACCTATGTTGCCGGCTATGGACGGCGCGAGAGGTGTCCTCGCGAAGGGATCGCGCGATCGTGCGTCCCGGTCGGCTATGAAGATCGGCCGCAGAACGCATTAAGCAGGGTCGATCGGCTTTGGCCATTACAGGTGCAGAGAGTGGCGTGGCGTGACCGGGTCACAGAGTTCACGCTGTTGAATGGCGCTTAATGTTTGGTGCGATGGCTCTGGCCCCCTTTTCTCGTGCTGACATTTCTTAACAACTTTGTTGAGTGCTTTCGCGTAGACTCGGCCGTCGAAGTGCATTCGATCATACAGGCGTTGCCCATCAATTCGTCCACCCGCTCGCCACCGACCACTCTCGTTGCTGCGCTCCGCAAGCGCACCTGTTCACATGAGAATCGCCATCCTGGAATCCGATACCATAGCGCTTGACTGTGCGCTCGAAATCCTGTCGTCCGCTGGGCATCTCTGTTTTGGCGCGCTATGCGACAAAACATTGCACGGGCTACTCGAACAGGTGCTCGTCGATCTGGTGATACTCGATTGGGTGGCGCCGGATGCTCTCCGATACGATACTTTGCGCTGTCTGTGCAGACATGGATCCGCGATCCCCGTAATCCTGTGCGTCACGTCGCGCACGTCGCGCCAAGTGATCGCCGCGGGACTGAATAGCGGCGCAAACATTTGCCTCGAGAAACCGCTCGGCAGCGCGCAGTCGCTTGCGCACATTCATGCTTTGGGGCGCCGTAGCGTTTCTACGTCCACAGTCTTTTCAACCCGGCCCATGTCTCAGGATCGCGCGAGCAAGCTGTAGTCGACCGAATCGGAGTTCACCGCGATTGTGCGCAAGTACGCCTCGGTCTTTGTGAGCGAGCAGATCCAGACGTCAGCGCGATGGTTAGAAGCCAATGGCAATCGGTCGATCTCGATCGACGACGCGGCACAGGTCGCCGCCATGAGCGAACGGAACTTCCTGCGCCGCTTCAAAATGGAAATGGGCCAGACCCCGTCCGACTATCTTTTGTACGTACGGCTCGACTTGGTCTGCCGTCTTCTTATTGAAACTAACCTCCCCGTCGACAAGATTGCGCGCCGATGCGGGACCGGCAGTGGCGGACGTCCCGCTAAACTTTTCCGCACGCATCTTGCGACGACGCCAGCCGGGTATCGATCGAGCAAACATCCTTCGCGCGGGTTGTCGCAGCGAGTCGTTTGAAAGACAAGCAGTCACGTTCCCTATGCGGCCTTGAGCGCGGCTGCTTTGAGCTATTGCGGAATCGACATCTGTGAAGTGGGTAATCCTGAGGTCAAGGGGGATGCACGGGACACTCGCACGAGGCGCCACGCTGACTTGCTAAGAGGCTGGAATGCATCCGCCAACATAATGACGCATTCAGCCACTCGATATTCGCTCTAGAGATGGTTATGTAACATGCAATCGTCGATTGCGCGAGACTCGTTTTCGATCGACCCAAACAACTTGTCATTTGATGGCGGCCCCACACCTGGCCGCTTCGCTTCTGTCATTGATAACGCCTTAAAGGCGCGAAAAGCAATGGACGAATTTCTTCCTGGATATTTGATCCGCGAACAGGCGGCGGTCGGCGCGCTCGTGATATTCGGCGTGTTGCGCATCATCGGTGCAGCCGTCGCCTTCGAACGGGGCTGGCGCATTGCGGTCGTGGAAAGGAGTTTCATTGCCATAGCGATACTGTATTGCGTGCCGCAACTGTTCGATATGCTTATGGAGTTGTACCGCGCACGTATTGCGGCAGCGGAGTTTGAAGGTAAGGCCGCCGGATGTGCGATCGCGCTCTTCTGCGCGCCGATTGTCAGTCACCGGCTTGGCTACGAATAGTTGGCGCCATCGGTCCAATACTCCGCTCTCCGCTTCAAATTCCCCAACCGCGGCGACCATCGGCTACCGATCCCTGTTGCTCGCCCCAACCGCCTTCGATCTCGCCCGGCGCCGGCTCTCTCTGGGACATTACCCTGATGTGATTGACTGCAGCTTACTCGCGCGATACTCAGTGGGCGTTGTTCCAAGATACCGCCGGAATATTTTCGAGAGTCGCCCACCACTACCGATGCCGCAACGTCGCGCCACCTTGTCCACCGGCAGGTTGGTTTCAGCAAGCAGCCGGCAACACATGTCAAGTCGCACGTACAAAAGGTAGTCCGACGGCGTCACACCCATCTCCATCTTGAATCGCCGCAAGAAATTCCGTTCGCTCATCGCGGCGACCTGCGCCGCTTCATCGATCGTGATCGAGCGGTCGCCGTTCATTTCGAGCCATCGTGCCGAGGTCTGGATCTTTTCGCTGACGTTGGCTGACACGCTCTTGCGAACGATTGCGGTGAATCGCGTTTCCGACTGGAGCTCGACGCGGCTGGCAATCTGGTGGGCGATTCCAGCGCCGAAATCAGTCTCGACCACCGCTAGCGCCGCTTGCAGCGGACTGCTGGCGTACGAGGGCAAGGTGGCTCTTAAGCCCATCTGTATCACTTGATTGGCCCTTTCGCCATACCGCAGGTCGCCGATAACGTGTCCAAATCCGGCGACGTCGAGCAGCAGGCGTCCTTCAGCGATGGGAAATATTAGTTCGGTGTACAGGGAAATGTGTCGCAGCCAACTAATCAGCCGATCATCCCGCAGCACAGCGTTCACACCCTTGCCGCCTGCAATGAATAGTGCGTGGAAGTTGTCCGGCTGAGTGCGCGAATCAATCTTGTCAGTCCAGACGAACACAGATGACGAACTCGCGATCCTGCCGCCGCTGACCGATAACAGACAGACGTCGTAACGTACTCCGCCGTCCCGGGTGGGCTCGCCCAGAGCATTCGCCGACTGGAAGACTTCCACGACTTTGGCTGTTTCCGGCAATGCAAAGCCGTTAAACAAGACGACGCCAACGCGTTTCACGGCGTAATTATTCGGTAAGACATGAGATTGCGCCGCACGCGAGCAACAGCCCTCCAAAAAATCTGCCATCTGAGAATCCCCCGTAAACAACTGGCCTCCTCAGACTTGTCTTGGAGCCGATCTCTTCCTTTTTGAGTCATCCTACACAGGGTTTTCGCGTAACGTTATTGATTGGCCGAATAGGCTAATGCGTTGGCGGGCGCGGACGAATTTTGCGTTGTGCATACACGCATGGTTTTGAGTGGTTTTATCTTCCGAGGCTTCGTCGTCGAGTTAAGTACACGCCGGCGGCTCGCGGCGGATCGTGGCCGGGCTGTGTCTGCGCGCGGCTCGCGAGCGAAGCAATGAGGCCCGTCTAGGAGCGTCCGCGAGAAAAATGCTTTGCGACAAGAACTATCGGCTCTGAATGCTTCCGCAACAATTGCCTCTCGACTACTGCGGCAATACGCATGCGCCCATTCCAGAATGTCCTGGATAAGCGCTCGCTGTTAGCGCGGTTTGGAACCCGGAAGCATTCTTCGAGCGCTTCGCGGGAGATAGTGCACTGTACTGCGCGATCGTGCCAGACAGCGACGACGTGCACCAGCTTGCCATCATCGGACAAGCGGATATCTTTCGATCGAGTAATATCCACCGAAGTTGCTCACCGAACGATGCCAAATCAATATTCGTATTGGCTAGACCACGTCGCGTGGTTTTCGCGCGTCGAACTTGCCTAGGCAGGAAGATACATCACGCGGATATGCAAAGCGCATTAGTGCCGTTCTGAGCACTGCCGCATGACAGCGGGAGGCCGCGAGGTTCTCCCACTGCAAAGCCGATTCTCCCGAACGGAGCAGCTTGAAACATAAATGCGTGAAAGCTGGCGCACACTTGAGTTCGCAGTTTTCGGCTGCTATTTCAAGGTGGGACTAAAGTGGGAGGTCTCGCCGGGCGTGGTGTTGCGCGCGTCAGAGGTGGAAGAGGCCGCCATTTCGGCGATGGCGTCTTCTATCAGTAGACTTCGGCCATGCTAAAGCTCACGCCGCCGGCATCAGCGGCCGCAGTAATTGGGCGTTCGTTCAGATTCCATGCAATGTCGATGTCGGGGTCGTCCCACTGCAACGTGCGTTCATGCTCGGCAGAGCGTCTTTCAGTGGCCTTGACTAGCACTTCGGCTAAGTCCGATAGCACCAGGAAACCATGCGCAAAGCCCGGCGGAATCCATAGCTGATGACAGTTGGATGTAGACAACCGTGCGCTGGTCCAGTGACCGAACGTGGCCGAGGAGCGCCGCAGGTCGACCGCCACGACGAACACCTCGCCTGCTACCACCCGAATCAATTTGCCTTGCGGTCGCTGGATCTGATAGTGCAGGCCACATAGAACGTTGCGCGTCGACACTGTGTGATATTCCTGCACGAACGTGTAGCCGCGCGTCACCTTTTCCTCGAATTCACTCTGGTCGAAGCTTTCGAAGAAGGCACCACGTGCATCGCCAAGGATGCGTGGTTCGATCACCTTGACGTCGCGAATTGTTGTGTGTTTAACGTGAATGCTCATGAGAGGCGATCGAAAGGTCTTAGAATTTTTCTTTGATGTTACAAGGCGGCATAGCTTCTATTCCGCCAAATGATTGGCGTAAGACGCCATTTGTCAGATTTATCCATTGACTCAATGTGAGCGGCAAATTCATGGTGCGATGCCGCATCTTTTTTTCGGGGCGTATCCAGATGGCGGTCAATTACTATGCCACCGCCCGGCAAGAAGACTGCAGCACGCACCTGAAGTTGGCGGGACGATGCTAGAAAAATGGATCGCCCGATGAGCAATCACTTGCTCGTCTATGCCTTTATCAACGCCATATAACGGATATTCTCGGTGATTTCAGCATTGTTTAATTTGATTTAAGTATGTAGGAATCCGATATATACGGGTTGAGTAAGTAACCAGTGTGATGGCGTGCCGATAGGGCGACCCGATCTCTCATCAAGGCAGCGAACGACATTGAATAACCATGTGCGCGTCAATCGTAGGAAGTTCGGGCGCAAACATCTTGGAACTTCCCGCGCGGCCGGGAGAGGCCCGCTGGCCGCGGCTCTCCTGTGGCACTGACGCGCGCGGAATTGCCAGCCACAACCGCCGGCACTAAAACGTGTCCACTATGTTTGCGTTATACATCGCTCGCGCCTCGCATTGCGGTGTCGCAATGCCGACGTTATCGCTCAACTGGCACGTGTTGCGAAAAGATGCTGAAGACAATTTCATAAGCGCAAATGTATCTGCCTTTTCGCGGGCAAGGGCAGGCGCCGTATGACTTCCGGCCGTTGTACGTTTCGGTAAATTGATACCGCAAGGGCGCTCTTGGCCTGATCCGCCAACCAGGGTCTCGTGAGCTAATCCGCCAACATGTTGGCCGTTTCCGTCAGCCACATTACGCCAGTTGGCGGTCTATGTATGATGCGCTGCAACTGCAGAAAATTCTCATTGCTGACAAATCATCTCTAAACCGCTTAACGTCTACGGGAGCTTCATGGCGTCAGCTGGTCTCGACAATCTGGATAAGCGAGGGGTGTTCGCCGCGGGGAAAGAGCAAAAGCGCTTGGTTCGATGCATTGGCGTTGTACTGTTCGAAGGATTCTCGTTGCTTAGCGCTGGACTGATTCCGGAAGTATTCCAGATGGCCAATGAAATCTCTGCAGCGAAATTGAAGGGGGCTGCCTTGTATGAAGTCCGCTTGTACTCGAGCAAGGGGGGCGGCGTGGCATGTTCATCGTCCATCAGTGTATGGACGTATGAGTGTGGTGCGGAAAACGCTAGCGGCTTTGACGCGTTATTTATTGCAGGCGGAGAGGGGGCGAAAATCGCGGCCCGTGACGAGCGTGTAATCAGTTGGCTGCGTGAGGTCTTGCCACGCAGCGAAGTGGTCAAGCCGATCGGTGAAGGGCGGATGCTACTACAGACTGCCGGCGTCGATAGCCTTGGACAGTCGCGCGTCCACGCAAATTTGCCTCAGCAGCGTGTGGCGAGCGCAGGAAAGGATACCTACGACGCCGATGATCGCTACGAGCCGGCAAAGACGGCTCTAATGCTGGTCAAACGCGACCTTGGTATTGACGTCGCGCGGGAGATAGCAGGGCGCCTGTCGTTAAGCGGCGCCACTACATTGTTGTCGGATGTGGGCACTGTGACGCCAGTCGCAAAGGTACGGGCGGCCGCGCGCTGGTTGCAAGAAAATTGTGAAAGGCCGATCTCCGTGAGCGACGCGGTGCGCGTCGTCGCAATGAGCGAGCGCAACTTTCTGCGCTGCTTCAAACATGAGATGGGTGTGACACCGTCTGAATTCCTGCTTCAGGCGCGCCTGGAGATGACTTCGCGGCTCCTCGTGGAGACTAATTTTCCAATTGACAAGATCGCAAAACGTTGCGGATGGGTTAACGGTGACCGCTTGGCGAAGATCTTCCGCAAACGCATGGTGCTTACGCCGTCCGAGTACCGCATGCGCAGCCGCGGGCAGCTCCAAGATGAACCGTTGTAGCTCTAGACAGCAGTAGACGCACTCTTCCGGAAAGTTAAGGTGCTCGCCGCTGGTGTCGTTCAACGCATGAATAGGACTACAGATAATGGAGGCGTTGACAAATGAATTTGACCATGGCGGCGGCGCTAATCGGGCGGTCCAAACTGGAGAAAAGATTGCTGGAGCGCCACTTCGGGCGACGGTACGTCTCACTCCTGTTGTGTTGGCGGGCGGATCGGGTTCTCGGTTGTGGCCGATTTCACGCGAGCAATATCCCAAACAACTGATTGGCTTACTTGGACCTGACTCGTTGCTCCAGACCACTGTGCATCGGATGAATGGCTTTCCGGCAGAAGCAGGCGTTGTCAGCGCGCCGATTGTCGTATGCGGTGACGAACACCGGTTCGTGACCGCGGAGCAGCTTCGTGCGAGCGGCATCGACGCGCGCATCGTGGTCGAGCCGACGCGCCGTGACACGGCGCCGGCGCTAACGCTTGCCGCCGTGACTGCATGTGCGGACGGTGAGGATGCGATCGTCGTTGCGATGCCGGCGGATCACGCGATTGCAGACGTATCCGCGTTTCAGCGGTCGATTGCGACCGCTGTGCAGCATGCGCAGGACGGTGCGATTGCGACTCTTGGCGTGCCGCCGACGCGGCCCGATACCGGCTTTGGCTATATCAAGCTCGGTGCGGTTCTTGGCGCCGGTGCACATCGAATCGAGCGCTTTGTGGAAAAGCCGGCTGCGGAACTGGCTGCACAGTATCTCGCATCGGGACAGTACTGGTGGAATAGCGGAATTTTTATCGTGCGCGCAAGCGTGTGGCTTGCCACCGTCAAAACGCTGCAACCGACGATGTATGACGCGTGTGCGTTGGCGCACGCGCAGGGCGCGACGGGTGACGGATTCTTCCGGCCGGGCGCTGACGCCTTCAGGCAGTCGCCGTCCGACTCGATCGACTACGCGGTGATGGAGCGCCTCGGATCGAACGACGCGCTCGCACCGGGAGTGGTCGTGCCACTCGAAGCGGGGTGGTCCGACCTCGGCTCGTGGGATGCGGTGTGGGACGCGCTCGACAAGGATGCGGATGGCAACGTCGCGCGCGGACGGGTCGTGTTCGAAGACGCGACGTCGAGCTTTGCGCATTCGGAAGGACGTCTGGTGGCATGCCTCGGTGTCACCAACGTGATCGTCGTTGAGACCGCGGATGCAGTTCTGGTAGCGGACCGTTCGCGAGTGCAGGACGTCAAGAGCCTGGTCAGCCGGATCAGGGGGCAGCAAGCGCCGGAGGCGGATGCGCACCGGAAGGTACGGCGTCCGTGGGGATACTACGACTCGATCGATCGTGGAGAGCGTTTTCAGGTCAAGCGGATCGTCGTGCATTCGGGTGGACGCTTGTCGCTGCAATTGCATCATCACCGTGCGGAGCACTGGACTGTGGTCAGCGGCACGGCGCTTGTCACCCGCGGGGACGAGCAATTCATGCTTAGCGAAAACCAGTCTACGTTTATTCCACTCGGCGTAACGCATCGCCTGGAGAACCCGGGCAAGCTGCCGCTCGAGGTCATCGAAGTGCAGTCCGGAACGTATCTCGGTGAGGACGACATAGTTCGGTTTGACGATACGTACGGTCGCGCGTGATGCGCTGACGTGTGATGCAGTCCAACTTTAGGCGGGAGTCGGAAAATGCCTGGCATACAAGGGTTACTGACACGGCTTGTGGATGTCGTTCTCATTGTTGCTGGGGCGTTGCTGGCGTCGCACATCCGCTTTGAGGACCTGGTGCAAAGTCGACTCGATGGGGCATTCATCACGTTCTCCGTGGCGTTCGCGCTTGCGTCGTTTCCTGTCTTTGGTCTGTACGAGTCGTGGCGAGGCCGTTCGATGCGGCGGCTAATCGGTCGAGTGTCGCTGGCGTGGCTAGTGGTGCAGGTTTGCGGTGTGGTGTTGATGTTTTCGCTGCATCGCACCGATTTCATCTCGCGTTTGTGGTTCGCATACTGGACTGCTATCACCGGCGGGGCGCTGATCGCGTTGCGACTGACGACGTATTCGATACTGCGCAGCGTGCGATACGCAGGCATGAATTTGCGCAACGTTGCCGTGGTCGGTTATGGCGCACATTGCCAGCGCGTCGTACGCAAGATGGAGGCGTCGCCGGCTAGCGGCTTTCGTGCGTCCGCGACGTTCGACGTGCGCCCGGAAGCGAGCGTTGTCCTCCTGGCGGGCGTACCGGTCTTTGATGATTTGAATAAGTTCTCGGAGTACGTGCGAAGCAATGACCTGCAGGAAATCTGGCTGGTGCTTCCGTTATTGGAAGAGTCGACGATCTTGCGCTTCGTCAACGAGTTTCGTAATGATCTCGTGAACATTCGTTTCATTCCTGACGTGCAAAGCGTGGCGTTGTTTGATGGCGGCATGATAGATCTGATCGGCGAGCCTGCAATTAACCTGATGGCCTCGCCTCTGCCGCCGCACGCGCTGGTGCAGAAGGAAATCTTTGATCGCATTTTCGCAGCTGTGGCGTTGCTCGCGTTGGCGCCTTTGCTGATGATCATTGCCATTTTGGTGAAATTTTCGTCGCATGGTCCGGTGTTCTTTACACAGTTCCGCAAAGGGGCTGACGGACGTGTGTTCAAGATCTACAAGTTCCGCACGATGCGCCCTCATGTCGAAAAGGCGGGCGTGGTGACGCAGGCTACCAGGAGCGATCCGCGTATTACGCGTGTGGGCGGGTTCTTACGGCGAACCAGTCTTGACGAACTACCGCAGTTTTTCAACGTGCTGCGCGGCGACATGTCGGTGGTCGGGCCTCGCCCACATGCGATCGAGCATGATGAGCTCTATCAAATGGTTGTTAACGACTATATCCATCGGTATCGGATTAAACCCGGCATTACGGGTTGGGCGCAAGTGAACGGATTTCGCGGTGAGACTGATCGAATTGAGAAGATGCAGAAGCGGGTAGAGCATGACCTTTACTACCTACGCAATTGGTCGTTCGCCCTGGATATGCGGATTGTTGCTGCGACGGTGGCCAAGGGACTGATGAATAGCAATGCGTATTGACGTTTTTAGAAAACGTGAGCGCGGAATAAGTTAAGGAAAATCTGATGGGATTTTTGTGGAAGTGGCTTGGCGACAGTACGAAGCCCTTTTGTCGTCGCTTTGTACGCCTGCTGACAAGCGCGGCAGCAAGCGCGGTGCTGTCCGCGTGCTCCGTTGCGCCTGGTATGAGAATGACTACTCCCGCGACATTGCCGGTCACGAGCGGTGGTGAACACGCGCCACCGCTCGAAATGCAGATTCCTATCACTGATATCAACACTGCCCTGATCAAAACAATGCGCGAGGGTGAGGCGCAGGAAAGCGCGGGGCAGCTTCATCAGCTGATCGGCAAACCGGGACCATACACGCTTGGCGTGGGCGACGTGTTGCAGATTACCGTCTGGGATCACCCTGAACTGGCGGCGGCACTGGGCACGCAGACTCAAACGAACAGCCGCCCGTATGATCCATCCGTGGGGTTCGTGATCGACAACAACGGTGATGTGCAGGTTCCGTATGCGGGGAGCGTCCATGTTGCCGGCCAGCGCGTCGATCAGGCGCAGCAGTCTGTCTATACCGCGTTGGTCAAAGTTTTCGTCAATCCGCAGGTGACGGTCCGGGTTGCCTCATTCCGCGCCAAGCAGGTCTATCTTGACGGCGAGGTGCGGGCGCCCGGCGGTGTGCCGATCAACGACGTTCCAATGACGCTGTATGAAGCGATCAATCGGGCTGGCGGCCTTAATCCAACGGCAGATCAAAGCAGGATGATCCTCGTGCGCGATGGCGTGTCGTATCGCTTGAACTTGTCGCGCATGCTCGAGCGCGGCGAGAACCCGTCGAACATTCTGTTAAAGAACGGCGACCTGCTGCGAGTTGTTTCGCGTGACGCCAACGGTGTCTTCGTAATGGGAGAGGTCAACAAGCCTGTGACTGCCGTTCCGATGAAAAACGGCGAGCTCACGTTGAGTGACGCTCTTTCCCAAGCCGGCAGCCTGAACAGCGGCACCGCTGACGCTGCCCAGCTTTATGTGATTCGTGGCTCGTCCGATGCGGTACCGCAGGTTTTCCGTCTCGATGCGCACTCGCCGGTTTCGATGGTGCTGGCGAATCAGTTCGAGTTGCAGCCGAAGGATGTGATCTATGTGGACGGCAACGGTCTGGTGCGCTTCAACCGGGTGCTGAGTTTGCTGTTGCCGGCTATCAATGCGGGTCTGACTGGGGCGATTGTGACGAAATGATCGACAGCATCCTCGTCGTGTGTGAAGGAAACGTGTGTCGCAGTCCGATGGCGCAGGGGCTACTCGCGAAGCAGTTGCCCGATGTGAGCGTGATGTCTGCAGGATGGGCTGCTCTGGTTGGACGTGGTGCCGACACAATGGCAATCGAATTGATGGCCGAGCGAGATATTGACATCGGTGGGCATGTCGCGGTGAACCTTAACTTGCAGCAAGTGCGCTCGGCGCAGCTTGTGTTGGCGATGACCCAGGTACAACGCAGAAGAATTGAGACGAGCTATCCGTTCGCGAAAGGAAAGGTATATCGCATCGGCGAGTACGAAGGAATTGACGTAGTAGACCCATACCGCAAAGGACGCGCAGCGTTCGAGATGGCTCTGGCGCAGATCGAGCTTGGCTTGGTTCGCTGGCGTGACGCAATGGTTCGATTGGCTAACTAATTCATGGCATCCTTAAATCAAAATAGATTCAGTGATACGTCGAACGGCGACGAGTTTAGTCTTTCTGACTATCTTGTGGTAATCGTAGATGGCTGGAGGCTAATCGTCGCTATTGCGTTAGCCGTGCTGCTGCTCGGGACGCTCTACGCATTTCTCGCGACACCGGTGTATCGCGCTGATGCGATGATTCAGGTTGAAGACAGTGCCAGTTCGGCGAAGGAGGCGCTGGGCGAGTTGTCGTCGATTTTCGACACAAAGCAGACGGCTGACGCCGAAATCGAGTTGATCCGCTCGCGCCTGGTGGTTGGGCAGACTGTACGTACCCTACACCTCGATATCAGTGCGCAGCCGCGATATTTCCCGCTGATTGGCGAAATGCTGGGACGGCATGCCGACGAAGATAAGTTGGCGTCGCCGCTGTTCGGCTTGAAGCGTTTCGCATGGGGCGGCGAGAAGATCGACGTCACTCAATTCAATGTGCAAAAAGAGAGATACGACGCTAAGTACACCTTGGTGGCGCGCGGCGGCGACAAGTTTGATCTGGTCAATCCCGATGGCGATGTAGTCCTTCGGGGGCAGGTTGGCCAGTTGGCCCACGGTGAAGACTCCGCCGGTCAGGTGGAATTGCGGGTCGCGCAGCTTGAGGCTCGGACGGGTACGGAGTTCGTACTGAAGCGCAGTTCGACTCTTGCAGCTATTGATAAATTGCGGGACGTACTCGTGATTGCGGAGAAGACCAAGCAATCCGGGGTGATTGGCGTCACACTCGACGGTGCGGACGCCAAGCACACGGCCGAAGTCATCAATACAATCGCAGCGGCTTACGTCCAGCAAAACATCGACCGGAAGTCCGCGGAAGCGGAGCACACGCTTAGTTTTCTAGACCAGCAACTACCGCAACTGCGCAGGGAGCTCGACAAGGCAGAGGACCACTACAATGCTTTCCGAAACCAGAAAGGCACGGTCGATCTGACCGAAGAGAGCCGCTTGCTGCTTCAACAGATTGTCGGCGACAAGACAAAGCTTGTCGATCTGCAGCAGCAGCGCGTCGAGATGGCACAGCGCTTCACGGAGTCGCACCCGGCCGTTGTAGCGCTGACCGCGCAGATCGGCTCGCTGCAGGCAGAGCAGAACCAGTTGGACAAGCGAGTGTCATCCTTGCCGGATACGGAGCAGTCGGCTTTGAGGTTGCTGCGCGATGTCCGAGTCGATACAGAGTTGTATACGAACTTGCTGAACAGCGCGCAGCAGTTGCGCATCGTCAAGGCAGGTCAGGTGGGCAACGTACGTGTCGTCGACTATGCCGTTGCAGGGGACGCGCCGATCAAACCCAAGCGGCCCCTAGTGATCGCGCTGGCTGCGGTGCTGGGATTAATCGCGGGAACGGCAGCGGCGTTCGTCAAGAGTTCGCTATTTGGCGGCGTAGAACACAGTGAGGAGATCGAACAGGCGCTTGGCTTGCCGGTCTACGCGGCGGTACCGCATAGTGAAGCGCAGGTCCGCCTGTACCAAGGCATCCGACTTGGTCGCGGAGGCCAGCACGTTCTAGCGGCGGTGGCATCGCATGACGTGGCGATCGAGGGGATTCGAAGTCTGCGTACAGCGCTTCAGTTTGGTTTGCTAGACGTTGCCAACAATGTGCTCGTCATTACCGGCCCAACTCCAGAAGTCGGCAAATCGTTTATGTCCGTGAATCTCTCGGCGGTCCTCGCGAGTGGCGGCAAGCGCGTGCTATTGATCGATGCCGACATGCGGCGCGGAGACGTTCACAGTTATTTCGGGAAGTCGAGACAGCCCGGACTATCGGATGTTATCGCCGGACTGGACGTCGAAGGTGCGGTCTTGCACAACGCACTGCCGGGAGTAGATGTGCTGCCTAAAGGTTCGTTACCACCGAATCCGGCTGAATTACTGATGAGCGAGCGCTTCAAGGCGATGTTAGACGACTTCTCGAGCCGCTACGACATCGTCATTGTTGATACCCCGCCGGTATTGGCAGTTACCGACGCGACGCTGATAGGAAAGCACGCTGGCGCGACCTTATTAGTTGTTCGTCATGGTCGACACGCCATGCAGGAAATTCTGGAGTCCGCCAATCGTTTGCGCAATGGCGGGGTAACGCTCAAAGGTGCTTTGTTCACCGACGTGCCACAGCGGCGCCTCGGTTATGGCACGTACTACTACGGATACGAAAGTCTTTCGGAATGAGTGCGGAAAATCATAGGCTTCAAGCAAAGCAATTGAACGCATCATAATTAGGTACGGGCTTTATTTGTTCGTGTTGAAAGGGGGTCTTAATGCCTCTTTTCTATTTTCTGCGATTACGCAGAATACGCCGCTGATTTCACCGAATAAAAAACGTATTCTGGCCGGATCGCAACAATTTAATTCGAATGTCGAAGCTCTGTTTTTAGCTAGCGCCAGATGTGCAGGGCTCAATAGATTTTCCAGTTAATCAGCCAACGACATGAATCTTGGTGAGACAAGTCAATGAACTCTGTTTCGAGCGAGCACCTTACTTTAGTCACAGTGACATACGGTGACCGTATGCAATATTGTGCAGAGTTGCTACATCGGTCATTCGTCGTGGAAGGTGTTTCTCGTGCCGTTATCGTCAGTAACAACTCGTCCTCCAACCTCAATGAGATCGAGAAAAGATGGGGTGATCGCGTCGATATAATCTACCTCTCGGAGAACAGTGGTTCGGCAAATGGATATTTGCTAGGAATTAAGGCCGCGCTAGAGGCAGGGGCAGAATATTTGTGGCTCATGGATGACGACAATGCTCCGTTAGAAGGCGCTGTGTCGAAGCTATTCGACAGTTTGCAGCAATTCATTGCCAAATTCGGGGCAAACAAGGTGGCTATGGTCGGTTTTCGTCCTGACCACCAATCCGATATTGCAATGGGTGTTCCCTCTAAACTTGCTAGCCCACCTCGCTCGAGCTATTTCGGTTTCCATGTGGGACGCATTCCGTATAAGCTCTGGCGGCGTACGTCATGGGGGCGCCCAACCCGTCTTTTACCGGAAAGCACCGTATTGCTGCCTTATGCACCATACGGAGGTTTTTTGGCACACAGGTCTGTATTTGAAGAAATTGGGTTGCCAAAGAAGTCACTAGTTCTTTATGCGGACGACACTGAATACACGTGGCGCCTTACCAAGGCGGGAGGCAAGATCTTTCTTGATACGCAGGCAATATTGGAGGACCTGGAGGGGTCGTGGAATATCAAGGCGAGGTTTGCCAATGTATTTCAAAACCTGCTTTTCGGAGGCTCAGATCTGCGGGCCTATTACGGCACTCGAAATCAGGCATGGTTTGACAAGAATGAATGGGCGAGTTCCCGTCTCTTGTTTCTCATCAATCGTGCGGTGTTCCTTTCAATACTTCGCTATTACGGTCGGCGCGGGAATGCGCATACGCGACTCGCACTAGTCGAACGGGCGCTTGCTGACGGTGAGGCGGGGCGCTTGGGCCAACATTCGGACTATACGTTGTGAAAATACTTTATATCAACAGTCTATTTTCCCCATTTGTTGGTGGCGGAGCGGAGATTACGCTGAAACTCCAAATAGAGGAGATGCGCAGGAGGGGGCATGATGTCGCGGTCATTACGACGGGACCGAATGTGGGACTCGAGTTTGACGAGGTAGACGGCTTACGCGTATTCCGAGCAGGGATAAAGAATATTTATTGGCACCACAGGAAAGTCCGTCCGAATGCCTTTTCTCGGTCAGTATGGCATTTGAGGGATTGTTATAACGGTTCAATGAAAATACCGCTCCGGGCAGTACTGATGGCTGAAAAGCCGGACGTCGTAAGTTGCCACAATCTAACCGGATGGTCCATGTCGGTCTGGGACGAAATAAGAAGTGCGGGCATACCGATTGTTCAGGTTCTGCATGATTTCTATTTGCTGTGCGCACGCAGCACGATGTTTAAAAAGGGGAGCGTTTGCCAAAAGCAATGCATGGACTGTTCACTCCTAAGAAGCAGCCATCAAATGGCCTCAAAGAGGGTGTCGGCTGTTGTGGGTGTTAGTGGACATATCCTGAACGCTTTTCTCGACAGAGGATATTTTGAGGGCGTGGAAAGTCAGATAATTTATAACGCTCGACCAATCTCGGATTTGGGTGGACGCTCCCGTGCCGTTTCTGGGCAGGGAATCAGAGTGGGCTATATTGGAACGCTGGCGGAACATAAGGGCGTGGAATGGCTCATTACAGAATTCCAAAGAATTAAATCAAATTCAAAATTGATTATAGCAGGTCGCGGGAACACGGATTATGAGGCTCATCTAAGGCGGGTCGCGGACCCTTCGCGTGTAGAGTTCATTGGGCAAGTAGACGCAGAGAATTTTTATAGAAATATTGACGTATGCGTCGTTCCTTCTTTATGGCCTGAGCCACTCGGAATGGTTGCAATGGAGGCGTGTGCTTTTCGTGTCCCGGTTGTTGCAACTCGGTGTGGAGGACTTCCAGAAATTGTGAGAGAAGGAGTCAATGGGGTTCTATGTGATCCGCAAGATCGAACGTCGCTCGGAAACGCTATAGAAAGCTTAACGAAAAATTACCAGTTGCTGCAGACCCTGTCGAACCACGCAAGACCATCGGTTGAAAAGATGTTGAATGTTCAATTGATGGGAGATCAATACGATTCCGTATTTAGATCTGTTGTAAAAAAGACTCGCGACGGTATTGGTCGAGTATAAGGATCCCGTATGGAAATCACGGCGTTCGGTGTTATTTGGATTCCAATTTCGATGTTTGCGTTGCTCTTGCCTATTAGAGCAAGCGCAGCACTGGTGGTTTTCGCATCCATCTTTCATGCCGCAGCCGTTGTCAATCTCGCGCAAAAAGGTGTGTCGCCATTTGTTGTGTCGGAGGTAACGTTCATTGTGCGATGTGCGTTATTGCCTCTGCGCGTTCCGTCGCGCCCGCCGGTCTGGTTGGTACTTGCATTTATACTCGATATTTTTTCTGTTGGAACAGCGCTTTCGTTGCCTTTTGTGTTCTCAGGGATCACGATTTATGTGCCGGACAAAGGGATGGACTATGCTTTTCTCTACGGTGGAAGTCCCCTGAAATTCGGAGTTGGGAATATAGCGCAATGCGTATATTTCACCTTGAACGTGGGCACTCTATGCTTATTTTACTTTAATTCGAAGAGGATCGGCGGGATTCGTATTTTTAAATGGTTCGTTGCTGCGCTATTGACAACCACGATTTTTGGTTTTTGGAAAATCGCTTCAAATTATGGATATCTTCCATTTCCAGATGATTTTTTATATAGCAACATAGGATTATCTCAGCAATATGGTCAGGTGGTCGAGGGTCTGAATAGAGTTAATTCAACATTTACAGAGGCTTCGTATTTTGGTGGAGTGATGGCGGCGGCATTTTTTGCGTTGCTCTCAATGGGGAAAAAGTACGCATTCGCTGTATTGCTGGTATTGACCATGCTTGTTTCGAGTTTTTCTGGAGCTGGTGCCGGGGCAGTGGCATTCGGGGCGGCAATATATCTCGCTGTTATGGGCGCGCGCCGCGCCGCACTAGTGTTATTTGTTGTGGCGCTATCGATCATTTTTCTATATTGGGCGGGGCTAGGCGAACTTTTTGATGTTCTGATCGTTAATAAGCTATCGTCGGGTTCGGCGCAGGTTCGAGGCGCGGCGGACATTTTTACGTTAAACCTAATTATTAATACTTATGGCCTTGGGGTTGGGTTGGGAAGTCATCGCACCTCCAGCCTCGCGCTCAATCTACTCGGAAATATCGGGTGCTTCGGGTTTTTTATTTTTGTTTTATTTTTTTACAAGACGGTAATTTCGGCTCTCAAGGAGGCCGAGCTTGATAGTCAGGGCTTTAAAGAAAGAAGGGCCGTATCATTGTTCTTGTTGGTGCTCATTTCGGCTCAATTTATAGCCCTCCCCGATGTGAATTTCTTCCCCTTTTGGGCTGGATTGTTTGTACTTGTAGCACTGCGCGCAGATGTAAGTGTTAGCCGAAGTCGCGAGGTGAATAATGGATAATTCTGCGGTTTGCGTTTTTTTCAGCCTGCTAATAGCCGCGACTATTGCGGAGGCCAGCGCTCAATCACCGAACTTGTACTCCTCACAAGTTTCGGTTGTCGATGTTCGCGTATCCAAGAGGATCGATGGTTTCAACGATTCTGAAGGAATGCACCGCCTTAAATCGTATTTCTCCGGCGGTTCCTGGGAGGAGCCGATTTCCGATCAGGCTTGGAATGCGCTTCGCTTAATTGATATTAAGAAAATTAGGATGATTAATATTGAATCGCAAGAAGCAACGCAAGGAACGAAGCGCGGTGGCGATCTTGTGTTCAATTTTACATCTCTGCTGCCAGGATTGGCGGACTGCAGAAAGTACCATCTTAAGCCTCATTTGGTAATTGGAGGGCGTCCCCAGTCCGCGATTGCCTATTTAACGAATGAGGGTTACTTCGGGATTCGTGATTATGAAACGTACGAGGAATACGCTCACGCCCTCCTGAAATTTGTAACAATCGATCAAGGATTTGATTCGGCAGATTTTGAGATTGGCAATGAGCCTGATATTAACGGGACGAGGTGGTTGTTGTCCGGAACATTGCCAGCGGGGGATCGGAGAATGTATGAGGCGTATTTGAACTTATATCACGCCTGGTCAAACGCCGCCACGCGACTCAGAGCGGAGTACCCGAGTCTATCCTTTAGGATTGGCGGGCCGGATATTACCCCCTATACGCTACATTTTGGATCGCTAAATTGGGCTTCTGAATTTATTAAAGATGTTACCGTTGAGAAGTTGAGGTTGGATTTTTTTTCATTTCATTTTTATGGAAACAATTCACCGCTCGATGGTGAGCTGGCATTTGGTCCCTATCCTGGCTTTTTAGATGAAATTAAATTCTATCGATCCACGCTATCTAGATTTGGATTAGATAATGTCCCGATTTATGTCACGGAGTGGGGGGCGCGTACCAGTACTGAGGAGGATCGAGTGGGTATTGCGAACGGAAGCGAGGTCGGCGCGGCTTGGAGCGCGAAGTTTGTACTTGAGATGTTATCGGGTGGTATTGAGGAAGCCATGCCGCTAATACTTCGGGATCACGTTCACCAACAGGATCGATCAGACAACTGGGGTTGGCCGGGTTTTTTGCTTTCGGACGAAACGACCCCAAAAGCACTTTACAACGTAGCTCGAATGTTTTTGCGCCTTCCAGACACGCGACTGGATGTTATCGCTAGCAAAAGCTCCCTAAGTTTTATCGGTGCAGGGGATTCCAAAAAAGTAGACCTTCTTGTGGTCAATGAAAATTGGGATTATTCGAATTTTCGTGATAGAGCCAGATTCGTTAAGCTAAATGTTTCGTTTGGTGGCTTGGAGAAATTTGGATCAGAGGTTCAAGTGGTGCGGTATTCAATTGACAGCGATCATAGCAATGCGTATCTCTATCGCAAACAGGGTAAGAAGGTCGACTTGGAGAAAGTAGGGTTGCAAAGAGTCTCGTCGTTTATCGTTCGCATCGTGAATGGTACTGCTGTACTTCCGCTGCAGAATGTACGTCCCACGTCTGTTAGCCTTTGGGAATTATCTCCGAGGATTTAAATAAATAAACAGTGTAGTAGATTCGGAATTTATATCGCCCGGTGACCAATAAAAGGGGTTGGTATGTCAAGTCATATTGTTGTTAATAGCAAGATCCTTAGGCCCCCGCTAACCGGTGTGCAACGGTACTTGGGCGCGCTCCTAGAACATTTGGACCATGACGTTAGTCGAGTTAGTCCAACGGTCATAAAAAGCGGTGCTGGAGGGCACCTATGGGAGCAGCTTGTTCTTCCCTTTCGGTCGAGAGGTGCATTACTTTGGAGTCCAAGTAATAGTGGTCCACTCTTGGTCAGGAACCAAGTTCTTACTGTGCACGATATGGTTCCTTTGGATCATCCGGAATGGCTAACTTCGTCATTTTGCGCATGGTATAAGTTTTTATTTCCTAGATTAATCCCGCGAGTTCGACGTGTGATTGCAATATCGGAGTTCACGCGGTCTCGGATTCTTGCGCACACTAACGTGGATCCCGAGCGTGTCGTTGTAATACCAAACGGAGTGGATGAGCGGTTTTCTCCCCGATCATTTGAAGAATCAAGGATGGCAATTGATACGTTGGGCCTTCCAAGTCGCAGATACGTATTGAGCGTTAGCTCGCTAGAGCCTCGGAAGAATTTGGGGAGGGTGTTGGAGGCTTGGGGGGCGGTTTATCGTGAACTTCCAGGCGACGTGTGGCTTGTATTGAGTGGGACAGTGGGTAAGAGGCTTGTATTTCAGGATGCAGGCTTAGGTGTTGTTCCTCCCCGAGTGCATTTTACGGGTCATGTGGCCGATGAACTGCTTCCAGCTCTATATTCGGCTGCGGAAGCTTTTTTATATATGTCCGTATACGAAGGTTTTGGACTGCCGCCTTTAGAAGCAATGGCTTGCGGGGTTCCAACCATGACCGGGAACCTTACTGCGATTCCGGAGGTGGTAGGGAACGGGGCGGCGCTAATGGTGAATCCATACGATGTTAGCGCAATAGGGGATGGAATTGTGCGACTTGTGCGTGATCCCGTATTGCGTGGGACGTTGAGCGAAGCGGGACTGCGGCGGGCTGCTGACTTTTCCTGGAGGAAGACCGCGCAGATGTCGCGAAACGTTTTGATGGATGCTACCGCAGGGAGAATGCACCGTGACGCGCTAATGTGAGCGCGCTAGGGAATGCTTTGAAGGTTGGGAAAATAAGACATAGAAGTTAACTTGGGGAAGAACATGAAGGGTAGTGAAATTTTAAATGCGATCATTGTTAATTTTCGTACTCCTGACTTGACGTTGAGATGTGTGCATTCTTTGATTGAACATTCGATCGTGGACGTAACAGGGATCGTGGTGGTCGAGAACGCTTCGCCAGACGAATCGTACAGGACGTTGCGCTCGCAGCTGCCGCACGGTGTTCGTTTGGTGCGTGCGTCGCTTAATAGAGGCTTCGGTGCAGGTGTTAATTTGGGGATGGCCGCATGCTCAAGAGAGCTTGTTTTGGTATTAAATCCAGACACGTATTTTCTAGATAGCAGTGTGAAGAAAGCGGTGAGACTGTTTGGGCGGGAACCAGAGGTGGGGCTCGTCGGTCTGGATTTAATATACCCAGACGGGCGTAGGCAATATTCGGCGCGTCGTTTTTACTCTCTGCTTGACATCATCGGTAGACGATCCTCTCTCGGGCGGCTACGTGGGTTCAAAATGCGTATTGAGCGTCACATGATGATCGAAGCGTGGTCTGCGGAAGTTCCATTCGATGCAGAGTGGATAATGGGTACCGGTTTCATTGTTCGTTTTGAGCTTTATGAAACCCTGGGCGGGATGGACGAACGATATTTTCTCTATATGGAGGATGTAGACCTTTGCGCGCGCGTATGGCAGGCGGGGTATCGGGTGGTTTGTGTCCCAGGTGCGTCGCTGACGCATGAGCACCAACGACAATCCTCTGCCGGTGTTTGGAGTCGCGCAGGGCGGTATCATTTACATAGTCTTTGGCGCTTTCGAAGCAAATTTCGCTTACCAATGCGCCGTCCCCCGGGTGTTACAGGTCTCAGAAAGCAGCCTTCTCGTGGTGCATGAATTACGCTTTCGGTTTCGGATGATGGCGCGTGTGGCTCTGCAAAAATACGGGACGGTAGGGCGAAGTTGCTGACGAAAGTGAAGACCAACATTCCGGAAATCAGGAATGGAGGCATACATGAATCGGATCCCCATGCCGCCTACAAAAAAAAGAAGTTCGTGAAGATGTGGTGTAGCGCGCAATGACCGACAGCGTTGGTGCGGCGGCAGCGCGGGCTCTAAATGTCAATGAAGACGGCGGCAAACTGGGTGCGTGCTGCGGAAGTTGATCCTTTATGTTTTTATCTGTATCACGACATATTTGTGTGCCAACTGTTGGCTAGTGCAGGGGGAGGAGGCTCATGTAGCAATTCAGGAAGGAACTGCTTAACAAGGTAGCTGGGACCGGCGCCGTTCCAATATATGGAGGCAATCAGCTATAGCTTCTATCTTTGGCATCCGATAGTTGGTTTTTTTAAAGTCTCTCGTACTTAAACTACATATGAGTATAAATAGCCCGGAAATGGTTGTGCTATTCAGAGTTGTGATATTTGGGTCGACTTTGAACGCCTCTCATTTTAGCGGCCGATTTGTCGAGATGAAGATTGCCCGTGCGTTGAAAGATCGATTCGGGCGATTTAATAAAAATTCATTTCCCGTATCGCCGGGCAGACTATGAGAAAAAATGTCATTTTCCTCTTGGCTGTGCAGTGCTCAAATTATCTTTTTCCGATGATCACATTACCATATCTGCTCCGTGTGCTTGGGGCTTCTGAATATGGAATGTATGTTCTTATCTTGGCGTACACGCAATATGCGATTTTGCTTGTGGACTACGGATTTGGATTTACAGTCACTCGGCAGATTTCTCAGGCACGCAGTTCTCCGAGCGAGATAAGCCAGATTTTTTCAATTACTATCGCGGCAAAGCTGCTGCTTGTTTGCGTTTCGATAGTCTTCGCCGCACTAACTTTGTTCCAACTTCACGCAACGAAAGTTATATGGACCTACGGAGGCATTGCTAGCCTGGCAGTCCTGGGAAACGCGATCTACCCTATCTGGTTGTATCAAGGAATCGAGCGCATGGGCCCAATTTCGGTCACCACCGTAGGCGCTCGAGCAATTATCACGATATCTACGTTTCTATTCGTTAAGTCGCCGCAGGATACGTCAGTTGCGCTATTTATCAACAGTTTTACATTCCTCTTTCCCGGCGTGATATTGGTGGTGTATTCGTTTCGCGGAACGATAACGCGTTTATATATCCCGACGTGGTCCGATATTTCAAGTTCGTATCGGTTGGCATTTCCGCTTTTCATTTCATCAATCGCGACCAGCTTTTATACAACATTCAACACGATTATATTGGGGGCTTATTTTCCGGCGAGCAGTGTTGGGAGCTATGGCGCCGCTGATAAAGTACGTGTTGCCGTGCAGGGTATATTTTTACCTTTTACTCAGGCAATTTTCCCGAAAATTTGTGCCTACACAGATAATAAGGAATTTCTGGAAAGCTTAAAAAGATACGGATTGCCATTTTCGTTGCTTTCCATCTCCATAGCTTTGTGTATTGCGTTGTTTGGGCGCAATTTGGCAGCAGTGTACTTTGGGAGCGGGAATTTACTTGCTGCCGTTTATTTTGAGAAGATGGCTGCAATTCCAGCAATAGTCGGATTGGCTGTGGTCTTCGGTCAATGGTATATGGTCGCAAGGGGATACAGTAAAAGCATTGGAACGATCTACGTGATTGGATCTTGCGCCCATCTACTCTATGCAATTCCGGCAATAAAGCACTGGGGGGTACCTGGCGTTATTTACAGCGTCATTCTTACGGAGTTTGTGCTGACCGCTGCCATGATTGTGTTTTTTTTAAAAAAAGAGGTTTGGGGGAAACGTGCTGCCAAAGCGATTTAAAAATCGTCAGACAATTAGTCTTGCAGTGCCAATAAATTCATTTGTTGCGCCAGTGCAGCTCATGCATCGCGTCAAGAGCAAAACGTTGTCAGGCATTCAGCCGCGATGGCTGAAACGGCGACGGGCCATCGATCATCGAACACGTGAAGCAGGAGCGGGACATGCGACACTGCTGGCTCAAAGGACAAACCGGCGATGCCGTGCGTGCGGTGCTGCGCCGTCGGCTATAACCTGAGTTGGTTGCTGCGCGTGTTCGCTCGACTGGGCCTCAAGCCCGCTTTTTCGTTCTCGTGGTCGGCGGTGGTCCTGCGTGGGGTCGTCGACTTCGCTGCGATGAGCCTGCTTTCACATCCCTCACGTGGCTTCCTTAAACTCGCTGAATGAGTTTTGAAGGGGCGACTGAAGACGTTGCGCGCAAAGCGGGGATTGCGCTGCAGGCAGAAGCGCAAGTTCCGGGCGACAGCCACCTTCAAGCACGACCTGCCGATGGCGCCGAACTTGCTGAACCAGAATTTCACTGCAGGTGCCGGCGACGAGGTGTTGCCGGCACCCGAGTTCAGCGACGCACCGAAGTAAATCAAGGAAGTGCGGCGGCAATACACTTCTCGAATGGCTCGGAAAGATCGCGCGGAACGAAGAGGCCGCGCGTTTTTGTGCCGATACGCCGCCACAGGTTCTCATGCAAAGCATTCGGCTTCCGAAAGCCTCTTGCCCGCCGCATCCTTCGCAGCCAGCAACGGCTCGAAGTCGATCGGCCACTCGACGCCGATGGCCGGATCGTTCCAGACGATGCTGCGCTCGTGCTCCGGGAACCAGTAGTCGGTGGTTTTGTAGAGGAATTGAGCCGATTCAGACAACACGACAAAGCCGTGCGCAAAACCCGGCGGCACCCACAACTGCCGATGATTGTCGACCGACAGCGTCACGCCGACCCACTTGCCGAAATTCGGCGAGCTCTTGCGGATGTCGACAGCCACATCGAACACCTCGCCTTCAACCACCCGCACGAGCTTCCCCTGCGCATGCTGGATCTGGTAATGCAGCCCACGCAACACGCCCTTCGCCGAGCGCGAGTGGTTGTCCTGCAGGAACTCGACGCCGGCCTCCACACGCTCGCTGAATTCAAGCGCATTGAAGCTTTCGAAGAAGAAACCACGCGCATCGCCGAACACCTTCGGCTCGATGATCTTGACTTCGGGCAGCGCCGTAGCGGTTACTTGGATGGCCATGCAACTTGGTCCGTAAGAATGGTTTGCAGATACTGTCCGTAGGCGTTCTTCGCGAGCGGTTTGGCGAGCGTCAGCAGCTGCTCGGCGTCGATCCACTGCTTCCGGTATGCAATCTCTTCCGGACACGCAACCACCAGACCCTGGCGCTTCTGCAGCGTCGCGATGAAGGTTGCCGCTTCGATCAGCGAATCGTGCGTGCCCGTGTCGAGCCACGCATAGCCACGCCCCATGATTTCCACATTGAGCGCGGCGTTCGCCAGATAACGCGAGTTGACGTCGGTGATTTCAAGTTCGCCGCGCGGCGACGGTTTGATATCGGCGGCGATATCGCACACCTGCCTGTCGTAGAAGTACAGACCAGTGACCGCGTAGTGCGAGCGCGGCCTGACCGGCTTCTCTTCGATCGACAGCGCGCGGAACTGCTTGTCGAATTCGACCACGCCGTAGCGCTCCGGATCGTGCACGTGATAGGCGAAGACGGTCGCGCCTTGATCCTTGTCATTGGCGCGTTCCAGCTGCTTCGCGAGATCGTGGCCGTAGAAAATGTTGTCGCCGAGAATCAGCGCCGACGGATCGTTACCCACGAAGTCGCGGCCAATGATGAACGCCTGCGCGAGGCCGTCCGGCGACGGCTGCACTGCGTACTGGATATTCATGCCCCACTGACTGCCGTCGCCGAGCATGGTCTCGAAGCGCGGCGTGTCCTGCGGCGTTGAGATGATCAGCACGTCGCGAATGCCCGCCACCATCAGCGTGGACAGCGGGTAGTAGATCATCGGCTTGTCGTAGACCGGCAGCAGCTGCTTGGATACGACATGGGTAATCGGATACAGCCGCGTACCCGATCCGCCTGCGAGAATAATGCCTTTGCGCGCCATAGCCGTGCCCTTACGCGCGCTGCGCGTAGTTGGTCTCAACCCACTTCCGGTACTCACCCGAAGCGACTTCGTCGGACCATGCCTGATTGTCCAGGTACCACTGAACCGTCTTCGCGAGGCCGGTTTCAAACGTTTCAGCCGGCTTCCAGCCGAGCTCGCGCTCGAGCTTGCGGGCGTCGATCGCATAGCGGCGGTCGTGGCCCGGACGATCCGTCACATAGGTGATCTGATCGCGGTACGAGGCGCCCGCCTTCGGCCGCAACTGATCGAGCAGATCGCACAGCGTGTGCACGACATCGAGGTTCTTCTTCTCGTTCCAGCCGCCGATGTTGTACGTCTCGCCCGGCACGCCGCGCGCGAGCACTTCGCGGATCGCGCTGCAATGGTCGCCGACATACAGCCAGTCGCGCACGTTCTGACCGTCGCCGTACACCGGAAGCGCCTTGCCACCCAGCGCATTGGCGATCATCAGCGGAATCAGCTTCTCGGGGAACTGGTACGGACCGTAGTTGTTCGAGCAGTTGGTGGTGAGCACCGGCAGGCCATACGTGTGATGGTAGGCACGCACCAGATGGTCGGAACCCGCCTTGGTGGCCGAATAGGGGCTATTCGGCGCGTACGGCGTGGTTTCGGAGAATTGCGGATCGGTAGCGGAGAGCGAACCGAACACTTCGTCGGTCGAGACGTGCAGGAAGCGGAACGCGGCCTTGTCGGCGTCGCCGAGCGCATTCCAGTAGCTGCGGGTCGCTTCGAGCAACGTGAAGGTGCCGACCACATTGGTTTGCACGAAATCGGCCGGGCCGTGAATCGAGCGATCCACGTGGCTTTCCGCAGCAAAGTGCAGCACGGCGCGCGGCTTGTGTTCGGCGAAGAGCGCGTCGAGCGCAGCACGATCGCAGATATCGGCCCGCACGAAAACATGGCGGGGATTGGCCTGTTGCGACTTGAGCGTACCGAGATTGCCGGCGTAGGTCAGCTTGTCGACGTTCAGCACTGCTTCGTCCGACGCATTGAGCCAGTCGAGCACGAAATTGGCGCCGATAAAGCCGGCGCCGCCCGTTACCAGGATCATGAGGTTTCCTTTGGACGTTGGGGTCCACATTCGATTGATTTTCCGGAATTTCTTTGCATGAAATCGTTTCAAGAGACGGCTTCAAAAAGACCCGATGCGGCCGTTATCAGTTTCGGCGAGCTGTTAGCCGTGACTACCATGACTGTCGTAACAGACGGAGCAAGGGGATGGACAAGCCAATCATTGATGACGAACTGTCCGCGCTGATCGAAACTCTGTTGCCTACCGCAAGGGCACGCCGTTTATGGCATCCCGGTTGCAAGCCCTTACCGGATGGGCGGCTTTAACGCGCATCCTGGTTGGGTTCAATTGAACATTTGTGTTTGTACTTCGATCCGCCGCTCGAGGCGATAAGACAGGCGAGTAGCGAATTCCTTACCAAGGAGATCTGTAGACGGAACCCGCTGTGTGCACGGCGGTTGAACTGCTGAATGAATCGAGTTGCGAGGTGGACGATGAGTATCGGGTAGCAGCAGCCCGTTCGAGCGCATGGGATTTGCGCGGCGCCCCGATGAGACGCCCACTACTTACATCATCGCGTGTTGTCGTTTCCGCCGAGGAAGGGTTCCCGCGATCGTTTAACTTGGGCGACAGCAATTGTTCAACCGGCGTGAGCCTGTAGCTGGCCGTCTGGTCTTCGTCCGGTTCGTTGCCTTCGTCAGGCTCGTTGCTAAGGCCCGACAGGTATCTATTCTCATAGTCATGCGGCGCACCTAACAGGGGGCTCAAGGATGACTTTGGCGCGGACTGTGCTTTGCGCAATTGGCTGCGGCGAGAATGCTGGTCCTGTGCCTTGTCCGAGCTGCTCTGTGCACTGGCCGATGCACAGGAGAGGGCGGTCACCATCAACGCTAACGCCACTAATAAGATTTTCATTTTCATACGCGGCTTACCCATTTACAGGTCGATCCATCAGCTCCATTGGCGCCGTCAGCGGCAAACCACAACGGATCGAAGTCACTCGCCTCGTTGGCGATCCGCCTACACGGGCACACGCATTTCAACGAGCGATTCCGGAGCATCTTGAACTCGACGTATGGGATGAACCGAAGCACCGCTTGCTGGCGGGTATGTCGTGCAGGCCGCCGCATCGCGGCCGATCGTGTAGTACGTCCAGCCGCTATCGCGCATCTCACCGGGGTCGTAGAGATTGCGTCCGTCGAATACGACCGTGTCATTCAGTGCCGCTTTCATCTGCTCGAAATCCGGGCTGCGAAACTCCTTCCACTCCGTCAGAATCACCAACGCGTCAGCGTTGCGCAGCGCCGCGTCGCGCTCTTTTGAGAAGTGGACGCGTTCGTAGCCGTCCGGGTCGAGATCTTCCGCTAACCTACGCCGGGCTTCCTCAAGCGCAACCGGATCGTACACGCTAATCGACGCGCCGCAGCGAATCAACTCTGAAATCAGTAGCCGGCTGGTTGCCGCCCGCATATCGTCGGTATTTGGCTTGAAGGCGAGGCCCCAGATCGCAAAGCGCTTGCCGTCGAGCATTTGCCCGAAGTGACGCTGGATCTTCTCGAACAGCACTGTCTTTTGCCGGTGGTTCACAGACTCGACCGACGCCAGGATATTCAGTTCCATGTCGTACTCGCTAGCGGTATGCATCAGCGCCTGTACGTCCTTCGGGAAGCAGGAGCCACCGTAGCCGCAGCCGGCGTAAAGGAAGCTGTAACCGATTCGGGGATCAGATCCGATCCCGCGTCTGACGTGCTCGATATCCGCCCCGACACGATCCGCGAGGTTCGCGAGTTCGTTGATGAAGGAAATGCGCGTTGCGAGCATGGCATTGGCCGCGTATTTGGTGAATTCGGCCGAGCGCACGTCCATGTGCAGCGTGCGCTGATGATTGCGATTGAACGGTGCATAAAGTTGCTCCATCACGCTCTTTGCGCGCAGACCAGACACATCGGATTCAGAGCCGATTACGATGCGATCCGGTCGCATGAAATCCTCGACCGCAGCTCCTTCCTTCAGAAACTCCGGGTTCGAGATCACCGCGAACTGCACATCTGTGCCGCGTTTCGTCAATTCCTCCGCGATCACGCTGCGCACTTTCTCCGCAGTGCCGACCGGGACTGTCGATTTGTCGACGATAACCTTGAACGAGGTCATGTGTTGGCCAATGTTGCGCGCAGCAGCAAGCACGTACTGCAGATCCGCGGAGCCGTCCTCGTCGGGCGGCGTGCCTACCGCGATGAACTGGATATCGCCGTGTGCAACTGACTTTGCGATATCGGTTGAAAATTTGAGACGTCCGGCGTCCCGGTTGCGGGCGATTATCTCCAACAAACCCGGTTCATAGATCGGCACAGTACCGCTGTTTAGCAGGTCAATCTTTGCTGCGTCGACATCGAGACACAACACGTCATTACCCAGTTCTGCGAGGCAGGCTCCGGTGACGAGGCCCACATAACCTGTTCCGACGATAGTGACTTTCATGGATCCGGGTGACGAAAATGGTTGAGATTTTCCGGGAAGAGGGGAGCTTATACACGCGTGCTACACGTGACCGCCGTAGTGCTGGTCCGACCTGCATGCATCTTTACTGAAGAAAACTTGCTTGGGGACGTTGTGGCGCCACGCGACAACGTAATTTCGGTTTTCGACACGGATAGGCTGGGCAGTGTCCTCGGTAATCAGGCGGTCACGGTCTCGCAGAACGGGTGCATGCCGATTGCATAGGCGATCGAACTTGTGCCGACGCAGCCGTTGCCCGTCAAATGGCCGCCCGGATTTGGACGGGCCGTTCACCGACCCACCTGCGCTGCGTCGCGTTGACGCTTTCAAGCCAGCATTCACTCACGGAACGAAAATCTCACGGTCGGCGAATCGTTCCGACGGCAAAGGACCATGCATTTTGATTAATGACACGCTTTCGTCAATTTAAAACTGAGAAAATTTATAATGTCAACGCAAATATTATGAACGAGCGTTTCAATTCATATCTGTTCTTCAGGAAACAGGTGCGTTCTCTCGTTCGCGTACTGCAACGATGCAGTGCGCGCAGAAATGGCTGTATCCGCCAACATGTTGGCTTATTCGGTCAGTGATATAACGACGCGTGCGATCTTTATGTACGATCAATTCCATCAATTAATTCAGCTCAAAGCAAGCTGGAAACGTCCAATTAAATTCCGGGGAAAGTGACATGGAGAGCTTCGCCGAGACGTGCCGCAACAGCGTAGCGCAGCCACACGTTTTGCCAGACGTGCGCACGGTGAGAAATATTGGCGTCGTCTTGTCTAGCGGCTTTGCGCTGCCGGAGGCAGCTGCAATCCTGGAGATATTCGAGTCGGTGAATGCGCTCATCGAGGCCGGGGCAACACGGAACGACAGAATTCGTTATAACGTTTGCCTCCTATCGGCTGGCGGTGGCAGAGTCGCCAGTTCGTCGTCTGTGTTCGTCTGGACCGAAAGCGTTGAAACCCGCCGCTGCGCAGACAATTTCCACGCGCTATTTATCGGCGGCGGCGAGGGGGGGCGCAATGCGGTGCGGGACGAACGCTTGACTACCTGGCTGCGTCGCGCGTGCCAACGCAGTTCACTGGTATTCCCGTTCGGCGAAGGACGCTTGCTCCTCGAAGCAGTCGGATTCGGACACGCGGGCGGCGGCCAGCGCTGCGGCGAACACGCCCGAGAAATCTCGAAGAACTTTCCCGGTCTAGGCTTTTCGACGGTCTCCGTCAGTCCATTGCGCAATGCGTTGGCGGTCGTTCAGGATGATTTCGGTGCTGAAATCACCCGCCAGATCGCCGATCGTGTCGCGCCGCAAGCTCTGCAGACGCGCCTCACCCCCGTCGTCGGCGAGAACGCGTCTGCTTACGTTAGCGTACAGATTCAGGCGTCCGCCAAGTGGCTGGAGGCGAACGGCGACCGGCCGATCGCCATTGACGAGGCGGCACAGGTCGCCGCCATGAGTGAGCGGAATTTCCTGCGGCGCTTCAAGATCGAAATGGGCGTCACGCCATCAGATTATCTGTTGTCGGTGCGGCTCGACATGTGCTGCCGCCTTCTTGTTGAGACCAATCTACCGATCGACAAGATTGCGCGTCGTTGTGGACTCGGGGGAGGTGGCTGGCTCGCGAAACTCTTCCGCAAGCATCTTGCGATTACGCCAACCGAGTATCGCGCCAGTAAGCGGGCCATGAGCACGTCGTCGCAGCGACTGTAAGCCATCAGTTTATGTTGGTTCGGTTGTCGTAAGGACCGCGGTAGCGATTTGTCCGGGTGTCGAACCTGTTTTGCGGTTGGCGGCACGGAGCGCTGCTGGGCGGGCTCGCGCTGTATTGAATGCAAATTGTAATCGTTTCGCGTCGCGTAAGGGTCGCGTAAGGGCTCGATCATCGGCGATGCAATGGCATCATCAATCCGATGACGGATAACAGGCCGCATTATAACGACAGAATCGATAATCAATTTTCTTTGCTTAAAGCCATTTTGATAATTTGCGACTTGTAACGCCTTCAAATCAGGAGGCTATGCACGTCATCAATTTATTGAATTGACTACCACGAGAAAAGGAGTCGGATGGCATCAAGAGTGGCACGCAAACGATTGCGACGTCCGTTAAAACGATTGCTATCTGAAAGTACTGAATAGTTTCAGTGAATAGTCTAGATTGTGGTGCGACAGAATCACTCTTTCGTGCCATTTTCTGAAAAAATCCGGATGCTTTCCAGCACTTATGGTTACCTTCAATATGGTGAGCCTATCCAGTCCGCTGGTCGTCTGAGAAACGGCAGGGGTAGCTCGTACGGGTGGCGGGCAGCTGCACGTCGGAGCTGGATCTTGCAGCTTCTCAAGCGAGCAAGCTTTTTTAACGTCGTGGCCAGCGGCGCGCGGCAATGATCACCTCGAACTGGCATCTCCACCGCTCGCACTTCAAATGAATGCCATAACGCGCTCGAAGTCCGCGCACTTTGCGCGGGCAAGCCGCCGGCGGCCGGGCGGGAAGCTGACGGCTGTCGGCAGCCCGTCGATGCGGAACTTCGACACCGAACCCATCAATGACATTCGGGATCTCTCATGCTAAAAGTTACAAAGGCGATATTCCCGGTAGCAGGTCTCGGCACCCGGTTCCTCCCTGCCACGAAGGCAAGCCCGAAGGAAATGCTGCCGATCGTCGACAAACCGCTGATCCAGTACGCAGTGGAAGAGGCGATGGCAGCCGGCATTACCGAAATGATCTTCGTCACGGGCCGCAGCAAGCGCGCAATCGAAGACCACTTCGACAAATCCTATGAAATCGAGGCGGAACTGGAAGCGCGCGGCAAGGACAAGCTGCTGGAACTGGTGCGCAGCATCAAGCCGAGCCATGTGGATTGCTTCTACGTGCGCCAGCCGGAAGCGCTCGGCCTCGGCCATGCGGTGATGTGCGCCGAAAAACTGGTGGGCGACAACCCGTTCGCCGTGATCCTCGCGGATGACCTGCTGTACGGCACGCCGCCCGTGATGACGCAGATGATCGAGGTGTTCGACCACTATCACAGCTCGGTGATCGGTGTCGAAGAGATCCCGGCCGCGGACACGAAGTCGTACGGCATCGTCGACGGCAAGGAGTGGGAAGACTCGATCATCAAGATGTCAGGCATCGTCGAAAAGCCGGAGCCGGAGGTGGCGCCGTCGAATCTCGGCGTGGTGGGCCGCTATGTGCTGAAGCCGCGGATCTTCGAACATCTGCGCGCGCTGAAGCCGGGCGCGGGTGGCGAATTGCAGCTGACGGACGCGATCCAGTCGCTGCTCGCCGACGAACAGGTGCTCGCGTACAAGTACCACGGCACGCGTTTCGACTGTGGCAGCAAGCTCGGTTACCTGAAGGCGACGGTCGAGTTCGCGCTGCGCCACCCGGAAGTAAGCGTTGAGTTTCAGGCGTACCTGGATGAGCATCTACCCCTGTTGTCCAAAACTGACTGTCGCGATTGGCGACCAGACGGGACAAACTTGTCTGCGCTGCATATGTAACGGGTCGAACTGGAGGCGCCAGTGATTGCGTCTGTGCAGGCTCGACACGAGTAAAAAAAAGCCTGCTCGTCCGGGGAGAGGAGCAGGCAAAAATCCGAGGAGTTACGGGGTTGATCTGCCTACCCCTCGGAGGACCAAGCGATAGCTTAGCCACTCGAAGTGCATTGGGGCGAGAGTGGCGGACAAGACTAAGCTTTTGACTGAATGCTGGGTTGCTGGACTGGCGAACACAACAGACTCGAATCAGAATGAATCTGTTGTGTCCGCAACCGGGCGCAATAGAACGCGGCGCAGATCGATTGTCAGGCCCCATTAACCGCTACTTCGTCTACTTCCCCGTTCCAGATCCGCCAGTACCACCCGTTGGAGTACCCGTCCCGCTGCCACTAGAAATCGGCGCGGCAGCTCCAGCCGCTGTAGCGGCAGCAGTCAACGAAGCCGCCGACTGCCCATTACTAGTAATCGCACCCTTGGTCTGCAGAGTATCGAGATCCGCATCCGCGCCGGGTTGCCCCGGAGTAAAAGAGACCGTCAGAAACGACGCTGACGAAACGGTGACTCCGTACGTCGTTTTGATCAGCTGCACGACTGCCGCCTCAGCATTCGCGATCACCGTGCTATTCGTCACAGCGTTCTGAAACGTCGCATTGCTGGAGATCCCAGACAGCAGCCCGCTAACCGTCGTACCGAGTTGCCCAGCCACATAGCTCAACAGTAACTCCGTCAGCGGCGTCACATTGAACGTTCCCGGACCTGTCGCCATCGAATGGATCGTGACTGCACCGTTCGATGCTGTAATTGCACAAGGGGGATCGAATGCGAACGTCGCTGAATACGCGCCGTTAGCGTTCGCCGTAGCGCTACTCGCACCGTTCTTGCACGTCAGTACGATGCTCGCATTCGCCAAAGGTGCGCCGACCGCAGCGGTGCCACTGATCGTGGCGCTAGGCGAACTGCCGCTACTGCCCCCACCACCGCAAGCAACCAGCGCACTGGCCGCAAGAGCCATCGATCCGAACTGTAGCGTGCGCAGCGTGGCGCCGTTAAGAAGCTTCATCTCTTATCTCCAAAGGAAGTCACTCACAATTGACTGGCACAAACGCATGTCCGTCGCTTACGCCCTGCAAACTGTTGCCGCAGACATCATGCCCAAGCGCTGCACCCTTCGAACTCGTGGGGGCGCCTACTTGCGGCTTTGGCTTCATCACGTCGCTATCAGGCCGTCCATAGCGCAGATACGCATCGCGCATCCGATAAAGTTGGGTTGCAAAATATTCACCGCTAAAGCGTCCCCGATTCAGCAAGAACTGCTGGGTGCTATAGGGGAAGCTCATGTTCTCCGCTGCATTCGCCGACAGATAGTTCGTCGACCCGACCCGTGTGCGGAAATCAAGCGCGAACTGTTCGGAGCCGTACACCTGACTGATCCCCGGCTTCATGCCCTGGCGCAGCGTGAGCGGGAAGCTGATCGCCGCTCCCACAAACGTACCCTGCCCGCTATGCTCGCCATGCACGCTGACGGATACATCGTCGAACCAGCGCGTCAACGTCGCGACCGGTCCCTTGTCGCCACCCACAAAGCGCGCGACACCCGCTTCAATCCACAATTTCCACGACGGCTGCACCCAGCGATACGTCAGCACTGCGTTCTTCTCGCCAGGCAATGCGTCATGACCTGGCTCGTGATGCAAATAGGCAAGCCGCAAGCGGATCAAATCAGGCCGGCCGGGCACGAACACGGTCGTTTCGTTTTGCACACCGAGATACGAATAGTTGAACTTGCCCACCGATGCCACGTTGAACACGCGCGGCATGATCCAGAAGCTTTGCGCCAGCGCGACCGCATTCAGGCCGCCGCGCAGGCGGTAGTTGCTAAAGACGCGGCCGTCGTCCATGTTCTTCGTGTTGTAGAGCGGCGCGATGTAGCTCGCGTACAGCTCCGCACCACGCCAAAGTGGCACGAACCCTTCAATGTTCGCTCCCAGTGAAACATCGAAGTTGCCGTACTCGGTGCCGTACAGGTAGCTGACGATCGGCTCGATCTGGATACGCGTCAGCCCGTGGCTGTGCTCATTGCCATACCACACTATCGAGTCGGCGTCGTAAGTCGGACGCGAGCGCATCGCCAGCGACGCACTTGCAGCTGACGGCGCGCCGCCGGCGACAAACTGTGCAAAAGCCTGGCGGTCGACGGTCACTTCACCTAGCGGCTCGTTCGCCTTTTTGATAACCACGTGAATCTTCTCGATACCGCCAGGCGCGTTCACGCTGGCCACGCCCAGCACGATACCCAGCGCGTCCGCTTCGTTCTGGTTGTAGCGATGGTTTTCGTACTCGACCACCAGATCGCGCCCACTAACTCCGACACGCACACGTTCGAGGCCCGCCACAAACAGTTGCCGGGCAATAGCGACGAGCGCGGACGTATCCAGCGCTTCCGGAATAGCAGCCGCCTGCGCATTCGATGATCGATCAGGCGTTGCATCGCTCAGCATCACGGACGCATACGACTGCAGTGGCGGCACATACGCAATCGGCGCGACGGTCAGCGCATTGGCATTGCTTGCGACCGCACGAGCGTCGATCGGCTGCAGGCTCGCAAGCCGGATCGGTTCGCTATCGCCCGCGTCTTCTGCTGCGTGCGTCGCTGGCACTTGCGGCCCCTCGCATAAACCATCGGCACAACGGTCGGCGCTAAAGCGTTTTCCGAGTGGAATCTGGATGCCCACCGAGAACGACGTACGCGGTGAAACACCGTTCGTCGAACGCATCGAGCGCATGAACGTGCCGATTACATTCGCATCGGCCAGCCAGCTAACGCGTGGAGACTGATAACGAACGCCGGCGTACGGTGTTTTCGAATCGTCTTCGGCAAGCAGCGACAAACCCGTATTCCACAGTGAGAGTTGCGCACCGCCGAACACACCGTCGAGGCGATCGCCCTGACCGTAACCGGCGGTCAAGGTCACCGGTCCGAACGCTTGCGACACCACACCATATTTCGAGCGGAAGAAGTGGGTCCGGCCGCCGACGTCGGTCACGCCAAACGCAATGCTTGGCTGATACTTGAAGAACTTTGGCACTTCAAATTTCACGTCACCCATTAAATGACGAAAAATGAAGTGATCCTCTCCGGAGAGCGGCACCGGAACATTACCCGGATAGTTCGCCAACCCACCGGAAAACTCCACATACGGCAGCAACCCGACTGCGCCCCAGTACATCTGCGAACCCGTCGCTTTCTTCCCGTAGCGCGGATCGATGTAATCGTTGTACTGCGCCTCTACCGTGCCTTCCGGCAATACAAACGCATACGGAATCACCAGACCGCCTGCCTGACCGAGCGAGTTCAGTGCTGGGTCGATGGCATGCGCGGACGCGGAGAATGCCAGTGCGGCGCCGAGTGCAAGCGCTCGTGGGGCGAATTCAGGTTGTTTCACGCGCAATTTGCTGAGCCCTTTTTATAATGAACACGTTGCCCAGACTCAAGGCCAACCCGATACCGGGATGCGCCCCAAGCCACAAGCTTCTTTCGAACAAAAAAGTTGTCACCGGCACGCACGAAGGCATGCAACGCCAGCAGCTATGCAGGCATCAAAAATTCGGCCAGGCGACCGCTTGTTATGGGACAACCGCTTGTCTTTAGCGCTGGAAGGTACTGCTTCGCTATTTCGTCGCCCAGCATCAAATGCACATGTTTCACCGCTCCGATATCGGGGGTGTTATCTGGAGAGCCTCGATCGCTGGGTTCGATCCTATAGAACCATTAAAAAATTCGATATCGGGTGGCCGAATCGGACCTCATATTGGCGAATGCAACCCTGGCGGCGCGAGTACCTTCTCGTGTCGCTAGCTTGCCGATTTTCATTCGGGAATGCTTCATGTGCATCTTGCATCGAGGCTTCGCGCAAATGGCGAAATCCCTCAGTGATTCGGCGGACGCGGCAAGATCAAAGCCGGAATATTCCATCCTGAGCGTCTCCGCTTTCAATTGATGCAGTGGCATTGCTCTAAGCGGCCATTCATGTGACAGGGGCTACGGCGTTTTCTTGTGTGCTTGTACCGGACGGCAATGCTAATTGCACATTGCGTCGCCTGGCTTCACTCGCAGCTATCCGCGATGAACCCAGTTGGGAAGCCGCTCGCTTCGTCGAGCGGAACATAAACGGGAGCTTGTATGGGTATCGTTTTTTCGACGCTTTCCAGACTTTGCTTTGCGTGGATCGTTGTCTATCTGATTTTCGGCGTTCTGTATTCCACATGGACCGTGACACAGCATCTCAACAGACTCGTTCGTATTGAATTCCGTTCGCGTCGTGTATGCGGATCAATAGACGCTGCCTGGCGACGCGTATTGAGGCAAATGAGACGGTACGCGGCTGCCGTGCTTCGGGTCGGCATCATGTCGTATTGCGTCTCCGTGTTTCTATCGTAGGCCGTGTTTCGGACAAAGGTACGATGCTTCGATTCGACACGCTGTCTGTTGTCGCGTTCGGTCAACACCGTGTCTCGATCCGCCACTCGCGTCCGCGATACATGCCTGTCAACCTATGATCTCAGCTGGCCTTCCGAGGGGAGGTCAGACGGACCCTCGGAACCCCTCGGAGTTTCGAGCCTGCCGCCCGGCGCGAGCAGGCTCACTTTTTCTCCACACGGCATCAGCAAGTACCCGCGCGTAAAATGCAGCCGCGCTATTGGTTACGCTTTGTTGGCCGCCAAGTCAAATAAGACAGGATTTCTAAGCGAGATCGTGCCCAGCCAGCACCGACAGCAATGCCGCGTTCCGCCTGTTCGTTCAGGGCGACCATCACGGAATAGATGTAGTCGACGCGGCTGACGATCCGCGCCTTGCCCGGAATCCGTTCATCTTCGATAGACTTGAGATTCGGTTCTACGCGAATGCGCCGATCGTTCTCCCGACGGGACACTGCATTGGTGTGCTGTCGGTGGCGGCATGCGAGCCCCGACAACTGACTCATATCCAACGAGCTGCATTGGACGGTCTGGCTCACATTGTCAGCACCTGTCTGCTCAACCCGTCTATGGGTGCTCTCGCCGGTTCTTTGTCCGGAAATGGATTCAATCTGAACACACTCCCGGAACAGGAAACAGACCTCGTCGTGCTGGCCAGTTCCGGTAGAGAGATCGGCTACATTAGCGACGCCTTTGCACGCTATATGGACAGCTCCTCGCTGAGCCTTGCGGGCGCCGTCCGGCAAGACGTATCAGATCGAAAGATCGCGCGCACCATCACCGGAGGCCTTGGACGTTCGCTCGGATAGCCGGAATGGCGGTATAGGTCTCTTTTAGACCGAAAGCATCGGCAATAATCGCATGGCCGCTCGCTCATTTCATTGCCGCTGGCAGCCAATTCCGTGGCCTTGTCCGCCACTATGATCGCCATAAATTTCTGTCGGTCTATGATCGTGACCGGTCATCTCAGGGAATTCCTTCATAGCGCTCTCGGAGATTTAGCTTGCCGCCTCCCGAGGGCGAGCAGGACTTTTTCAATTATTCAGTTGAGTTCGTGCATGGGTGCGATCTGCCTAGTGGTATATGAACGGTTCTGACGTGGTATGCCTCGCAATTGCAGCGATTCTGATGGTGACATGGATTTGTCACTAGGGCTGGCTGGCGTGGCAATCCTGCTGCGGCGGAGCGCGGCGAATGCCACGAACGTAGAAAATCATGAACGAAATCGTTGACCTCATGAATGAGTACATGGCGATCCCTGATAAGGAGTCGCTATACGCACGTGTGCTGATGTCCTTCATTGCCGAGCGCGAACTGTGCGTGCGGCATGACCTGGAGAGACAAATCGAAGCGACCACGAGAGATCGAGGACACCTCGCGCGGCTGCGACATTTCACGCGAACTGCTCCGCTTGAACGCCTCGCCGAGCTATACGAAGAGAATTGTCCCAGGCGTAATGAAACAAGGTGATGCTCGTAGGGGAAACCGTCCTACGCTACTCATAACCCTCAGACGGCGTGCGTGTGACCGGCACGCCGACCGTCCAGACCTCAGCGACTAGTGAGAGTTACAAATGACCAAGATCGATTCTGTCGAAATTGCATCCGGAGTACTGGCAGCGAAGAGACTCATACAGAAGATTGAGTGCATTGTGAAATCCAGTCGAGACAACGAGGGCGGCGACTTCGACATAATCGCCATAGCGAATTTACTTGAAAGCGATGAGTTCACGTCGGACCTTCGACATCGTCGTGGCTTTGCTCTAGCTATGGCAGACGCTCTCGGCTCCGCTGTCGAAGTGGGCAATATCGATTCTACGATGTTGAATCCGCTGGACCGATTAGAAGCCTTCGACCCCGCCTCAGAGTTAGGGGGGCTGCGCTCGCCGACCTCCGCAACCCGCACGTAGTCATGTAAGCGTGTCGCCGTATTTACGAGCCGCTCGCTTTTCGCCTTCAACGCTCGCACAGTTGGCGCCGATGTCCGGGGCGCCCCTCACCCTGCGCTTCAACTGACGCGTTACCAGCCGTCACTGACCGGTTCGACTTCTTCCACGCCAGATTGATACCTGCCACGGTCAATTGCGAACCGACGCGCCGTGCGGCGTCGGCGAGTTCGGGGCCGAGCAGTTCGAGCCTTGCGAGACTCAGTCGATAGGCGGGGCCCGCGACACTCGGTGCGCCGCGCACCTGTCCTGCGGCATCGACGATCGGCGCGGCCACGCAGCGAACGCCCAGTACGATTTCCTCGTCGTCGATTGCATAGGCTCGCGAGCGTGTAATGCCGAGTTCGATCTGCAGACGCCGGCGATCTGTGCAAGCAAGCCGCTTTACCTGACCCTCTCGGATGAAACGGGCACAAGGGCATTAACCTCGAACTTGGCTCGATGCGTGGAGAAAAATGTCCGGACGTTGCGAATGTTCGAAGCGCTCGTGAACAGGCGGCGAGCGAGTTCGTCGTAAGCAGTCATGTCCCTCACGTCGGCGACCACGATGAAATCCGGTCCGGGCGACACCCGATAGCACTGCGTGACCGTCGGCTCCGCGCAGATGTAAATCTCGAAGGCCTCGTGATCTTCTGCCGTCTGCCGGTCGAGACTCACCTCGATGATCGCCGTCAGCGTCGCGCCGACTTTCGATTGATCGATGATCGCGATTTCACGCTGGATCACGCCGGTTTCCCGAAGCCTGTTCACCCTGCGCAAACACGTTGGCGGCGACGTATGCGCGCGTTCGGCGAGCTCGATGTTCGACAGCGAGCAATCGGTTTGCAAAATGCGGAGGATACGTAGGTCAAGCTCGTCGAGTGTGATGCCGGGCACACGTACCTCGCGATGGCCAGATTGATGAAATCAAATTTCACCACACTTCATCAATGGATCAAAATTTTATTTCTCAATAAATTATGAAGTTAAATTTCAAATGACCGACTTTACTATCGCAGCACCGGTTTCCAGTGAACCTTCTGCGGAGAAAAGTGATGTGTGGAATTGTTGGTGCAGTTGCACAACGGAACATCCTGCCGGACCTTGTTAACGGTCTGAAGCGGCTCGAATATCGTGGTTACGATTCATGCGGCGTCGCACTGTACCAGGACCGCGGACTCGTGCGCGCGCGCAGCGTCGATCGTGTTGCAACCCTGCAGCAGCACATATCGGAGCTGTCGTTGTCCGGCTATACCGGTATTGCCCACACGCGCTGGGCAACCCACGGCAAGCCGGTCACGGACAACGCCCACCCTCACTTCTCGCCTAACGCCGATTCGCCGAGGATCGCACTCTCGCACAACGGGATCATCGAGAACTATGAGGAACTACGTGCGACGCTTCAGGATCATGGATATGTCTTCTCGAGCCAGACCGATAGCGAAGCCATCGCCCATCTGATCGACTATCTGTACAACGGCGACCTCTTCGACGCCGTCCGGGAGGCGGTCGCGCGATTGCGCGGAAGCTACGCGATCGCGGTCATCTGCCGTGATGAACCCCATCGGCTTGTCGGCGCGCGCGACGGCATGCCGCTCGTGATTGGTCTCGGCGACGGAGAGAACTTCCTCGCATCGGATGCGATCGCGCTGTCGAGCGTGACGGACCGGATTGCATACCTGGAAAACGGCGATGTGGTCGACCTCCAGCTCCACCGCCACTGGATCGTCGATGCCGACGGACGACGCGTCGAACGTCCCGTACACGCGGTCGCCGCACACAGTGGTGCGGCCGATCTCGGCCTTTATCGCTACTACATGCAAAAGGAGATCTTCGAGCAGCCGCGCGCCGTCGCCGACACTTTGCAGGACGTGTCGTCGATCATGCCGGAGCTGTTTGGTGACAACGCATGGCGCTTGCTGAATTCCGTGGACTCAGTCGTGCTCCTCGCGTGCGGCGGCAGTTTTCATGCTGCGCTGACGGCCAAATACTGGATTGAGAGCCTGGCGCACTTACCCGTAAGCGTCGAGATTGCGAGCGAATACCGATATCGCGAAAGCGTGGCGAACCCGAACACCCTCGTGATCGCGGTCTCGCAAAGCGGTGAGACTGCCGATGTTCTCGGAGCAATCCATGTCGCGAAACATCTGGGCATGGTGAAGACCTTGGCGATCTGCAATGTACCGACCAGCGCGCTCGTCCGTGAATGCGCATTGAATTTCATCACGCGCGCCGGTATCGAAATCGGCGTCGCGTCGACCAAGGCGTTCACGACCCAACTCGTCGCACTCTTCATGCTTGCGCTGACGTTGGCGCAAGTCCGTGGTCGTCTGTCCGACGACGACGAGCGAATGCATCTGCGTGCGCTGCGTCATCTCCCGGACGCGATGAGCAAGGTGCTCGCGCTTGAGCCGCACATCATCGCGTGGTCGGAAGTCCTCACCCGAAAGGAAAACATCCTGTTCCTGGGGCGAGGCATGCATTATCCGGTCGCACTGGAAGGCGCGTTGAAGATGAAAGAAATCTCATACATCCACGCCGAAGGGTATGCCGCCGGAGAGCTGAAACATGGTCCTCTGGCGTTGATCTGCGACCAGATGCCGGTGGTCGCCGTCGCACCGAACGACCGACTGCTCGAAAAACTCAAGTCGAACATGCATGAAGTCAGCGCGCGTAGTGGAAAGCTTTTTGTGTTCGCGGATAGCGACTGTGGAATTTCGCCGAGTCCCGATGTCGAAGTCATCCGGCTGACCGAATACTACGGTTTGCTGTCGCCAATCCTGCACACCATCCCGATGCAATTACTCGCGTTTCATGCAGCGCTCGCACGCGGCACCGATATTGACAAGCCCCGGAATCTTGCGAAATCGGTAACGGTTGAATAATGGGCTATGGCGAGAATCGGGTTGTCGCCTGGATTCGCGTGCCGCCGCACAACGTCAGGCGCAGTTCGGCCAGTAACAGTCCTCCATGACGACGTTGTGGGCGCCTTGCTTCTCACCGTCTAGCAGACATTCGTGGATGTCCGATCACTGATCTACGATCAAATCGAACCGCGCCAAATTCAGTGCGACGAGACATAAGCCGTATCAGCGAATACTGCCGGGATCGCGAAGCTCTCGCGCATACGCTTAGCCTCTGCGGCCGGCGTCAAGCCAAACAGACGCCTGAATTCCCTGCTGAACTGGGACGGGCTCGCGTAACCCACAGCGTGTCCCGCCGCCTCCGCGGTCAGCTCCTTGCGCACCATTAACAGGCGAGCCTGATGAAGGCGCGTCGACTTCACGTATTGCATCGGCGACACCTGCGTAATTGCCTTGAAGTGGCTGTGGAAACTCGGAATGCTCATACCCGCTTCGTCGGCCAGTTGCCTTACGTCGAGGGGCTGCGCATAGCTTGCATGAATCAGGCGGAGTGAGCGGCCTATCTGGCCGAACTGTCCTCGCATCGCCAAAGCCTCGCGCAACGAGCTTCCCTGAGCTCCGGTGAGCACCCGGAAATACAGTTCACGCAGCAGCCCGGCGCCCAACACAGCAGCTTCGAGTGGCCGATGCATCGCCTCGAGGAAGCGCAGCACGGACGCTTGCATCGCGTCATCCATCGGCGTCGACATCATGCTCTGAGGTGCTGGTGTGCGCTCCGCCACGCCTTCGCGGTCGATCCGCTCCGCAAGTTCGGCGGCCAATGCGAAATCGAGGTGCAGATACAGCGCGAGCAGTGGGCGCTCCTCGGATGCGTCGGTCTCCATGCTGAACGGCACCGGCACGGACACGGCCAGGTAGTGACGCTCGTCGTACAGGTAGAGCTGGTCGCCGAAATAACCTCGCTTGCGGCCCTGGCAGACGATCACGATACCGGGGTCGTACAGAACGGGCGTGCGCGATAGCGCCCGGTTCGACCGCAAGATGCGGACGCTCGGCAGTGCCGTCAGGTTGTAGCCCTCGTCGGGCGCCAACGCGCGTAGCAGGGCAACCATGCGTTTCTGGCTTCCAGAGGATAGAGCTGGATGCTGGGTCGAAGCGCGTATCGTGTTCATAGTTTTATGCAAGAAAATCAGCGAAACTCGGCTTAATTTACCTCGCTCGTCAGATTAGCATGCACTTTCCAATCGACATTCGGGAGAAGCTTTAATGGCATCCAGCAAAACTCTGCTCATCACCGGCGTCAGCAGCGGCTTTGGCCGCGCACTCGCACAGGAAGCGCTGGCGGTGGGTCACAAGGTCGTCGGTACGGTGAGAAGTGCCCAGGCAAAGCGTGAATTCGAGTCCGTATCCGCGAATGCCGCTTGGGGACGTGTGCTCGACGTGACCGACTTCGACGCGATCGACGGCGTCGTGGCGGAAATCGAGGCTGGCGTCGGACCAATCGATGTGCTTGTCAACAATGCCGGCTACGGCCACGAGGGCATCATGGAGGAATCGCCGCTCTCGGAAATGCGCCGACAGTTCGATGTGAATGTGTTTGGTGCAGTCGCCATGATGAAGGCCGTCCTGCCATTCATGCGTGAGCGCCGCCGCGGCCACATTCTGAATATCACGTCGATGGGCGGTTACATCACGATGCCGGGAATCGCTTATTACTGCGGGAGCAAGTTTGCGCTGGAGGGCATCTCAGAGGCGGTTGGCAAAGAGGTCAAGCCCTTCGGTATTGCCGTGACGGCCGTGGCGCCGGGCTCATTTCGCACTGACTGGGCAGGTCGCTCGATGACGCGGACGCCCCGCTCGATTGCGGATTACGACGATATCTTCAACCCCATCCGCAAAGCCCGCGAGGAAAAAAGCGGCAAGCAATTGGGAGATCCCAGGAAAGCGGCGCGCGCAATGCTGGCCGCCATTGCTGTGGATCGCCCGCCCGCGCATCTTTTGCTCGGTAGCGACGCACTCGGGCTCGTGCGAGACAAGTTGTCGGCATTGAACGTTGAAATCGGTGCGTGGGAGGCTACCACCGTTTCGACGGACGGCTAATGACCGCCGAGGCGGAGAATCTGTCGAGAACCGTATCCCGCGGCGTCGGGTGCGAACGATGCGATGCTTGCCCGATGTGAAAGTCCGTTGGCAATGTGAAGCAGCCCTTTGTTCATAGTGTCGAGTCGGCGATTGGTCTGTGGTGCTTTCGTTACGGAGCAGCCGGTCAGCGCAACGACATTGTCGCCCGCCGCCGAGCTGAATCGTTCACTGAACAGCAGCGAGCGACTTTGCAAGCGTGCGTGCCTGATTCACAAACCGTTCGGCAACCGGACTCAGCGTGCAATTCTTCAACGTGATGATCATGGTAGGCACCTTCCATGTCGGCAGGTCTATCGGCAACACCTTGATCCACGCCTTGTCCGGGCCGAAACGCAGCAGTGAGTGCGGCATCACGGTCACGAATCGTCCGGTTTGTAGCAGGCTGCGCCGCAGATTGAGGGATCCGGTCAGAACGCGCGCGACCGGCAGTTCCGCATCGATCGCGCGGAATGCCTCGACCACTGGCGAATGCTGTCCGATCTCGTTGGGCGACAGGATCCATGGAGCGTCGACTAGCTCCGCGAGCACGGGCCGGCGCCGCGTCGCCCACTCGCTACGGTCCGACACCACGACCCTGAGCCGCTCATGAAACAGCGGCTCGCCATCCATGTCCGGGCCGGGAGCCGCCGTGAACGGTCTCGCGATAGCCAGTTCGCAGATACGTTCGCGCAGGAAATGCGCTTCCAAAACGGGCGCGTCGCCCGATGCAACCGAGAAGATGAGACGCGGATGCTGACGCGACATTCTCTCAACGATCGCGGCGGCAAACCCTGCAGTAATCGTCTCGACGCATCCGACGTGCAGCTCGCCTGCGTCAGGGTCAGCGAGGAACTCCATCTCGCTGATGCCGTGACGCAATTCGTCGAAAATCGCAGCGCCACGTTTGAGCAGTGCGCGTCCGAACACCGTCGGCTCCACACCATGCCGACTGCGATCGACGAGCCGCACACCGAGAACGCCTTCCAGGTCCGCGATAGCCTTCGAGACGGCCGGCTGGGACATGTGAAGCTGCTCGGCAGCCTTTCGCATCCCACCTGCATTGACCACCGTCATCAACGTGTCCAGATCGCGTAGTTTCAGTCGCCGCCTGAGTCGATCATTTTCCATTTCAACCCCTTCTATTCGATTTCCTGATCACGCGATCATAATTTGAAATCATCTGCTTATCACCGGACAGACTATGATTCCATCAGAAACGGTATTGCGAAGTCACTACGTTGTTGTCGGCGAAGGGATCAAACAAGGAGACTGCCATGGGAGTCCGTGTGCTGGCGAGCGTCTGCCTCGTCGCCCTGCTTGCCTTTACCCACACACCGACGGTAGGGGCCGATGGGCTCAAGGTACTCAGTACGCCCACATTGAAGTCGACCCTGGAAGAACTGGGGCCCGCATTTGAACAGCAAACCGGCCACAGGCTTGTCACCAGGTTTGACAACGCGGCAACGCTGAAACGGCAGATAGAAGCAGGCGAGGCGTTTGACGTAGCCATCCTCTTACCCGCGCAAGTCGACGATCTGATCGGGCAAGGCAGGATTGCTGCAGGGACACGCACCGACATCGCGAAAGCGATGGTCGGCATGGCGATGCGTGCCGGCGTGCCGCCCCTTGATATCAGCTCGGTAGACGCGTTCCGGCAGGCGCTGCTTGGTGCCCGCTCGCTCTCGTGGTCGCCCGAGAGCGCCAGTGGAGCGTATCTCCTCAGTCTCCTTGACCGGCTGGGGATCGCGGAGAAGGTAAAGCCCCGTCTCGTGGCAGTGCCGGGGGGTGACGTGGTCGAAGCCGTAGCAAAAGGCGCGGCCGATGCCACGGTTATAACCGTGCCAAACATCGTCGGTGTCCGCGGTGTCAGGCTGGTGGGTCTTCTCCCTCGGGAATTGCAGCACGACACGGTGTATTCGGCAGGCGTCAGCGCACACACAGGCGATGCCAAAGCCTCAGAGGCACTAATCCGGCTTCTCATGGAACCCAAAGCGACCTCTGTGCTTGAGGCTAAGGGCCTGGAGCGCGCAAGCCCGTGATCAAGTCGGATCAACGCGGCGCTCCAAACTGATTTCACGAATGTCCGCTCCACGCCTGCGAACTGACGGCTGCGAGTCAGGAGGGCGTATGTCTCCTCAGGGCCGACCGTCGCCGATCGCGCTGAACATGAGCCTGTCCACTCTGTCAGGGGCAACACCGCGGTGTGACCCTGACGATTAGTCAACCCGGCACCAACGACCAGAGTCTGGGCAAACAATGGCCTGTTCGCCGTTCAGCCTGACTTGCTCTTCATTCAGTTGTAACGAGGTCGAAGGGGCGATGTCGAAGGCAACCTTAAGTGCGTGCCCGACATGGGCATCTTCGATGGGAAGCTCCCAGGTCAGGAATATCTGGATGTAATCCTGGTCCGGCGCGAAGTCGGCCACATTAAAACCGCTGCTGCTGCGCTGAATTACGCCATGAGGCTGGCCCGTATCGAAGATCACAGCCGTTCCGCGAGTCAGAGGAATGCGATGGCCCAACGAGGGGAAATGCAAGTCCAGACCCCTGTCCTCGCTCAGGAAGAGATTGCAGAAGGCCGCACCGCCATATTGCGCGCCGTCATGGTGGTATTTCGCGCCGCGGCAGGCCATGAGAGCGACGTCACTGGAGGCAAGCACCGCGGGCAGTCCAAGCCCGCAGGTCCAATCGGACATTGCCTGCACGCAGCGCGTGTAGTCCGGCCAGCGCGCCCGTGCTCGCGCCAAAGGCATTACCTCGACGTCCCCGGGCTCCAGGACCAGGCGCGACGATGTCTCCCTTTCCCAATCTGCAAGCAGACGTGCAGGGGGCACAGGCACGTCGACCATGCCTGATAGCACGATGTCGCTCACGCGTCGACTGCGGAGGGCGTCGCCACTCCAGAAATAGGAGGTCAGCATGTCTCGCACTCGATGCAGTTGAGGGGGGATTCATCTGGACCATTGTAACGATTCCAGGGGATCACTTCGGCGCAAATCGGCCACGAACGGGCATTCGACATCGCTAACCAGGTCGTCAACAATTGTGAGGCGCAAAGACGCGGGCACAGATTGCCCTATGCAAAGTAAATGGATTTCGCATTATCGATTGTCACTGTTGAGTTGAACGACTCCAGTTTCTATTAAATTCAGATGTTGCTTCGCGAATTTACTCAAGACGCGTGAATTCATTGATTTAGAATTCGCTCCTCGCCGTGCATAATGTCCCGACCGCTGCCAGGTGGAATGTTCGAATGGAACAGACTCGCGCTTACCGACAAGAAACTGTACGCGACGGCCGCGTGCGTCACCAGTCAGTGGATTGCACTGCACGGTGGTCCTTCCGCTGCGGTTGCCGTGGTGTCAATGGTTGCTGGCGGCGTCGATTTTCGTATCGCTTCGCGCTAGAGCGATAAGGGGAGCCAAGATGTCTTTCAAGCGAAGACTTGTTTGGGTGTTAGTCGCGGCGCTGACGTGGATCATCGCAGACCAACTGACCAAGGCAGTGTTTAAGGGCATCCTGAAGCCAGGTGATCTGTTCTCGCTGCTGGCTGGAAGTATTTTGATCCTTCCGTCTTACAACCACGGCGCTTTCCTTAGCCTCGGGGCAGCGCTCTCAGAGAAGACCCGTGACCTTGCCTTTATTTACGGAAATCTGGTGATTCTTGCGGGGCTGTTCGTTTGGGGTATTCGCTCGGGCAGGCTTCGGCGAATTGAACTCGTGGCCATTGCGAGCATTGTGGGCGGAGGTCTCAGCAATTTGCTGGACCGGGTCTTTTGCAGCGGTCAGGTGTTCGACTTTATAAACATGGGCATCGGCAATCTGCGCACCGGCATATTCAACGTCGCCGATATCGGAATTACACTCGGTGTGGTTTTACTATTCTTTGGAAACATCCGGCGCAATGCTGCCACACCCGTCTCTGTACATACATGAATCAAGCGGAGTATGGCGGTGAAGATCACTCTCTCGTGGGGCTGAAAAGGCGCGGGCCAGTTCGAACTAAAAATGCTGCTACTCTACAAACTTGTTCTCGGCCCCGTTCTCTTGATACAGGCGCGCAGGTTAAGGCGAACCGCGCTGCGCCTGCCGGAAGCGGCAGGCCCCCGTTTCGGCATTGAGGGCGTGCGAGACGCCCAGCAACCGGCCGACATGAGACGACGGCCGACGAGGCTGTGACATTATCCCTACCCCTTGGTAGCTGCTTACACGGCAAGCGCTGGAGGCGGATTTACCTCTGGCTGCCCCGATAGACTACGATTAACCATAGTGAGCGGGGCGACTAGCGCGGCGGACGAAAACGAAAACAGATATCCCATCGAGCCTACGGTCGGGGTTCCGCGTAGCGACGCAGAGCAGGAGCATCTTTCATTTGACGAGTTCGGCTCTGGCCTCTTTGCCCGCATGAACCGGGATCGTGCGGGCAAGCAGAGCTTAGATGGGCGCCGCCGGCTGCGCATCCGGCCGACGTGCGCGTGATTTTTGCTCGCTGGCGAGCCATGCTCGCCAGCCGCCAAACTCCGTGATGTCGGCCCCGGACTCCAGCCCATACGATTCGCACACGAACCCTGTCACCCACTCGCCATTTGACAGTTCAATCTTCCCTAGTGCAAGCGGAGAAGGAATAGTCGTGATGAACGAACCCAATTCCAGGCTGGGCATCTCCCAGACCTCAATCGCGATCGCCGTGCCGCCGTCCGACACTCGCCACATTCCGGGCCGCCTTGTGCTATCCGGCGCGGCTGCCAGCGCAGACAACCGATAATGCGGCGCAGTTTGCGTAGCCTCTACCAGGTGTGCGCCACGGCAAACCAGGTCACGATTGAGCGGCAAACCCTGCATATGGGCGCCGCACACCGCGACCTTTACGCGATCGTTGTTCGCCTTGGGCCCGTCGCTCGCATCGGGTTTGCCGCCGCCGACGCATTCGATTCCGCTCATCCGTTGCAACGTGTCCGCCACGCTCAGCAGATACTGATCCGTGAACGCGCGGCCGAACACGGTGACGCCCCACGGCAGACCATTCGCCATGAACGCGGTCGGCGTCGCGACGGCGGCATAGTCGAGCAGATTCATGAAGTTCGTGTAGTAGCCGAGCAACGAGTTTGGCCGGATGGGATCGCGTTCCAGCTCCGCCAGCGTAACGGGACGCGGATACGTCGGCGTAAGAACGAGGTCGAGTGGTTCAAGCGCCGCGTCGCAGATCGCCTTCAATGCTTGCAGGCGATATTGCGCACGAAAGAGTTCGATTGCGGTCGCCCCTGGCGCCTTCGCCAACACATCGCGAATGACCGGCAACACGGCCTCCGGGTTCGCTTCCACCAACTCGCCTGTGACGCTGTAGCGCTCCGCGACCCACGGGCCTTCGTAGAGCAGGTTTGCCGCTTCGACGAACGGCGCGAAGTCGATTTCGACGGCCTCGCCGCCCGCCGCTTCGAGCATCGCGCGAGCCTTCGCAAACAACGCGGGGCTTTCAGTACAGCCCGCGAATTCGAGTTGCGACGGCACGCCGAACCGGAATGTGGCGAGCTTGCCGAACGCGCGTGCGTCGTTCCATTGCGGGTTCTTGCGGCTGTATGCATCGCGAGGATCGGCTTGGGCGGTGAGTGCCAGCAGTTCGCTGGCTTCGCGCGCGGTTGCTGTGAAGTACGTCACGCAATCGAGCGTGCGGCAGGCCGGCACGACGCCGGCAGTCGACAGCAGACCTTTGCTCGCCTTGAGGCCAACGAGGTTGTTCAATCCTGCCGGCACGCGGCCCGAGCCTGCGGTGTCAGTGCCGAGCGCGAAGCTCGCGACGCCCAGCGCGACGGCTAGCGACGACCCCGCACTCGATCCGCCCGATGGATAGTCAGGATGCACGCTGTTACGGCACTTGCCGTACGGTGAACGCGTGCCGTTCAGGCCAGTGGCGAACTGATCGAGATTGGTCTTGCCGAGCGGCACGGCGCCTAGCGCGATCAACTGCGCGACGAGCGTCGCCGACTCGGCCGGCGTATAGGCGAACGCGGGACAGGCGGCCGTTGTCGGAATACCGGCCAGATCGATGTTGTCCTTGATCGCGAACGGAATGCCATACAGCGGCAATGCTTCGATATCCTGTGTTTCCAGCCAGTCCAGATACGGCGCGACTTCCGCTTCGCTCAGAAGGTGGATGAACAGATGAAACTCGAGATCCAGTGCAGCGGCTTTCGCCAGCAACTCGCCGATCAGCTTGCGCGGCGTGAGCGTCCCGGCACGGTAAGCGGCGCGCAGCGTGGACAGGCGCAGATCGAATGAAGACATAAGTGTTTTCCCAGGATAGTCAAAGACGTTCAATGACGGCAACCCGCTGCCCCGCTCGCACCGGCGAACCGGGCGCCACGTGAATTTCGCTGACCGTTCCCGCACACAGCGCGCACACAGAGATTTCCATTTTCATCGACTCGATGATGAGCAGCACGTCGCCTGCCTCGACCCTATCGCCGGGCGATACCCGCACTTGCCAGAGGCTGCCGGCAATCTCGCTGTCCACCGCAATTTCACCCTCTTGCAGCGGCGCCAGTTCCGCGCTCTCGGCGACCGGCGCGTCGAAACTCTCCTCCGCTGTTCCCGCTTCGCGCCAGCGCTCGCGTTCGGCCTGAAACGCGGCTTGCTGACGCGCGCGGAATTGCTTGATGCCAGCGGATTCGTGCGTGAGAAACGTTTGATAGTCGGCCAGCGACAACTCGGTCTCTTCGAGCTTCAACGGATAGCGGCCGAGCGGAAAATCCGCGCGGATACGCAGCAACTCATCGGCAGGGACTTCGTAGAAGCGGATCTGATCGAAGAAGCGCAACAGGTACGGCCGCCCCGCGAAATCCGCGACTTCGCGATAGCGGTTCCACATCTGCAACGTGCGGCCAACGAACTGATAACCGCCTGGCCCCTCCATCCCATACACGCACAGATACGCGCCGCCGATGCCGACCGAGTTCTCCGCCGTCCACGTGCGCGCCGGGTTGTATTTGGTCGTCACCAGCCGGTGGCGCGGATCGAGCGGCGTCGCGACCGGCGCGCCGAGATACACGTCACCGAGCCCCATCACGAGGTAGCTGGCATCGAAGACGATCTGTTTGACGGCGTCGATCGAATCGAGGTCGTTGATGCGGCGGATAAACTCGAGATTGCTCGGGCACCAGGGCGCGTCCTTGCGCACCGTGGTCATGTATTTGTCGATCGCGAGCCGGCACGCGGGATCGTCCCACGACAGCGGCAAATGCACGATCCGCGACGGCGCGCGCAAATCCTTCTGCAACAGAACGTCCTGCCATGCGCGCTCGACGATCGCGAGCAACTGCGAGAGCGGCAGGCTTTCAGGCTGATAGTGAATCTGCAGTGAGCGGATGCCGGGTGTCAGATCGATCACACCAGCGAGCGCCATCGCTTCGAGCGACTGCATCAGCGCATGCCCCCGGAACCGCAAAACGAGGTCAAGCTCCGTCGGGCCGATTTCGAGCAGCAGATGCGTGTCGCCGGAAACACGCGCGACCAGCCGCTCACGATCCGTACCGGTATCGAGGACGATAGGCGATGTGAGCGCTGCGGCCTTCGTGAATGCCGGTTTCCCCTCGAATTCGAGCGTCTGCAATTCACGCAGACGTTGGCGTGCAGCCTCACGCGCTTCATCGATCTGCACCGGCACGAAGCGCACCTTGTCACCGGCCTTCAACTGGCCGATTTGCCAAAGATCCGCCTCGATGATCGTTACCGGACAGACGAAGCCGCCAAGACTCGGACCATCGGGTCCGAGAATCACGGGCATGTCGCCGGTGAAATCGACGGCGCCGACCGCGTACGGGTTGTCGTGAATGTTCGACGGATGCAGCCCCGCCTCGCCGCCGTCCTCGCGCGACCATTCGGGCTTCGGCCCTATCAGACGCACACCGGTGCGGCTGGAATTGAAATGGATCTCCCATTCGGTGTCGAAAAACTGCTCGACATAACGCGGGCTGAAGTACTCCGGCGCGCCGTGCGGACCGTAGATGACGCGCAGCGTGCGCACGGTTTCGAGCGCGGGAACGTTAGCGAGTACCGCGCCCGCACGCTCATCCTGCAACGGATGAAGATGCAGCACATCGCCCGCACGCAGCGCTCGCCCGCCATGGCCGCCGAACTGGCCGAGCGTGAAGGTGCTCCGGCTGCCGAGATACAGCGCGACGTCGAAGCCGCCGCGCACGCACAGGTAGGCACGCGCGCCCGCGCCGCGAATCGTGCCGAGCGCGAGCGTCGAACCGGCGGCGACAAACAGGGTCGTGTTCAACGGCTGTTCGATATCGTCGAGCAGCACAGGCAGATTCGCGCCCGTCACGGCGACGACGGCGTCCGTGTTGAAGCGCAAGGTCGGCCCACTCATCGTAATTTCGAGCGCGGCAGCGTCTGCGCTGTTGCCGAGAAGCCGGTTGCCGAGCCGCAGCGCACGGTCGTCCATCGGACCGGATGGCGGAATGCCGACCGCCCAATAGCCGAGGCGGCCCGGATGATCCTGCACGGTCGTCTGCGTGCCGCCGCTGGCGACTTCGATCGTGCTCGCCCGATACTTGAGCCCTTCAAGGCAGCGCGTCCACGGCTCGCCCGACGCAAACGGGTGATCGTCGAGGATCTGCCGCAGATAGTCGCGGTTCGTCTCCACGCCATAGATGCGCGTGTTCTGCAACGCGTCAGTGAGCGCGTGGCGCGCTGCCTCGCGCGTTGGCGACCACGCAATCACCTTTGCAAGCATCGGATCGAAGTAGGGCGGCACTTCGCAGCCCGCCTCGATCCACGTATCGATGCGCAGCGCGCGGCCTTCGGCGCGCGGAAAGGCGACATCGGTCAGCAAACCCGGGCTCGGCTTGAAATCGCGGCCCGGGTCTTCGGCGTAGAGCCGTGCCTGAATCGCGTGCCCCTGCGGCTTCAACCCCGCCGCGAGTTCCTGCAATGGCGCGAGCGTGCCCGCCGCCAGTTCGATCATCCAGCGCACCAGATCGACACCCCAGACCTGCTCGGTCACGCCATGCTCGACCTGCAGGCGTGTATTCACCTCAAGGAAATAGAACTGCTGCGCGGCGCTGTCGTAGACGAATTCGACCGTGCCGGCGGAGCGGTAATTGACCGCTTTCGCGAGCTTCACCGCGGCGTCGCACAAGGCGGCCGACATGCCATCCGGCAGATTAGGCGCGGGCGTCTCTTCGAGCACCTTCTGGTTGCGCCGCTGCACCGAACAGTCGCGCACGCCGAGGGCGATCGCGTCGCCGCGGCCGTCGCCGAACACCTGCACTTCCAGATGCCGCGCTCGCTGGATGTACTTTTCGAGGAACACGCCTGCATCGCTGAAGTTGTTCTGGCCGAGGCGCTTCACCACCTCGAAATGCGCACTCAATTCCTCGACGCTCCAGCACACCCGCATGCCGATACCGCCGCCGCCCGCCGTGCTTTTCAGCATCACGGGATAGCCGATCGCCGCGGCCGCTGCCAGCGCGGCTGGGAGGTCGTCCAACAAGCCCGTGCCATTGAGCATCGGCACACCCTCGTCCGCGGCAATCCCACGGGCCGTGTGCTTCAGGCCAAACGCCCGCAACTGGCCTGGCGTCGGTCCGATGAACGCGATGCCCGCCGCTTCGCACGCTTCGCCGAAGGCCGCATTCTCGGACAGGAATCCGTAGCCCGGATGGATCGCCTGCACGTTTTCGCGGCGAGCGATCTCGAGGATTTTTTCCGTGTCGAGATAGGTGGCAGAGGCCGGACCGTCGCCGAGACCGTGCGCGATGGGCGCCTCGCTCACGTGAAGGCTCGCGCGGTCCGCTTCCGCATAGACGGCGACACCTGTTACATCGAGTTCACGCAGCGTTCTGAGGATGCGGCACGCAATGGCGCCGCGATTGGCGATCAGGATTTTCTCGAACATGAGAGGGGACTAAATTCATGGGCGGGCCGTCCCGCCACGTGGGAATTGCATGCCGCGGTCGTCCGCGGCAGAGGTCCGTGTCAGCGATCTGCGTGGGTCAGTTGTTCGCGCGTGCGGGTGCCGCATCGTCCGGAGCGAACCAGCATGACGAAATAAAGCCAGTTGCGGATACGCTTCAGTTCCATATCAGCAGTTCCGCGGGCGTCGGGTTATAGGCGTTGCACGGATTGTTCAACTGCGGGCAGTTGGAGATCAGCACGATCACATCCATTTCCGCGCGCAATTCGACATACTTGCCCGGCGCCGAGATGCCGTCTTCGAATGTAAGACCGCCTTCGGACGTCACCGGCACGTTCATGAAGAAGTTGATGTTCGCGCCGATATCCTGCTTCGACAAACGTCCGTCGTGCGCGCAGGCACGCAGGTAGTTGTCGCGGCAGCTATGCATGTAGCGCTTTTCCAGCGCGTAGCGAACTGTGTTGCTTTCCTGCGCGCAGGCGCCGCCGAGCGTATCGTGGCGGCCGCAGGTATCGGCGACGATCGTCAGCATCGGATTGCCGAGGTTCGAATACAGCACGGTACCCGTCGTCAGATAGAGGCTTTTCTGCCGGCGCAGCGTTCGTTGCGGGTCGAAACGCTCACGCGGATCTGCAAGACTGTAGAACAGCGTATCGACGGCCTGATTGCCTTCCAGATCGAGAATGCGCAGCGTCTGGCCGGCTTTCAGTTCGTGAAGCCACGGCTCGCCGGCCGCGAGTGTCTCGCGAAAGACCGCGTGTTCGGGGCGTTTGTCGCTGACTGTAAGCGTCGTTGTCATGGTGTCAGGCTCCGCTCAAAGAAAGAAACGATCGGTGTTGATAAAACCGCGCACGTTTTCCTCGCATGAGGTTCGGCAAAGTTCGGCGACGTCGCGCTCCGCGTGGCTCAACGCAAGCCTGACCGGCTTGGGTGCGTATTCCGGATTCGGATCGAGTGGATGCTGGATCGCGGTGAGCACGACGAGCGTGTTCATCGGCGCATACAGCTCGACGTAATCGCCGGCTTTCGAATTGCCGGGCACGAAATTCAGGGCACCCGCGTCGGTGACATCGACACGGCTAAAGAGATTGAGCGTCATCAGGAGGTCCGAGATACCGAGCCCCCATTTGCCCATTTCGACAAGCAGATTGTCCGTGCCGTTGCGATAGAACGCATTGCGCAGTTCCTGATAACGGCCCGTGCCGTACCGTTCATGCACTTCGTCGGCATTCGATACGCCGCCGATGCTGTCGTGCCAGCCGCAGGTGTCCGCAACGATCGCGGCGAGCACGCGACCCATATCGGAATAAAGGCAATGACCGGCCGTCAGTTTCGCCGTGTGCTGGCACTTCAGCGTATCGGGGAGGTTGAGCCGTTCGCTCTTCTCGGTTGCGTTGATCAACATAACGCTGACGTTCGCGCCGCCGCGCAGGTCGGTGATGCGCAACGACTGGCCGCGCTTGACGATCAGCGATGCATGGCCGCCGCCGGGGACGGTGTCTTCGAGTAGCAAATCCATGTTGTCAGGATTCCCGTTAGGCTGAGACCGCTTCGACACGCGATGCGCCTTCCACCACGGCTTGGGCCATATGGATGGACGACGCGGAGTCGCGGCTGTGGTCGAGCGGAATGTTGTAGGTAATGCGCGCGCCGTAGGCGCCGGGCGCTTGAGGATCGACACGGACCTTGTCGAATACCAGCACGCGGCTGCCAAGCGTGAAGCCTTCCTTCAGGTCATGCGTGACCATGAAGATCGTCAGCTTCGATTCACGCCACAGACCCAGCAGCAAGTCGTGCATGTCCTTGCGGATGCCGGGATCGAGCGCGCCGAATGGCTCATCGAGCAGCAACACGCGCGGCTTCATCATCAGCGCCTGGGCAATCGCGAGACGCTGTTGCATGCCGCCCGACAGTTGCTGCGGATATTTATCCAACGCCGCGCCGAGGCCCACGCGTTCCAGCATCGCTGCGGCTTCGTCACGCGCCGCACGCCGCCGTGCACCGAACAGTCGGCCCGTGAACTTCGCGCGCGGCAATTCGAGTCCCAGCATCACATTGCGGACCACACTCAGATGGTCGAACACCGAATAGCGCTGAAACACCACGCCGCGATGCGCATCGGGTTCACCCGGCAAGGGTTTGCCGTCGAGCAGAATCTCGCCGCGCGTCGCGCGTTCCTGGCCGAGCAACAGCCGCAGGAATGTGGACTTGCCGCAGCCCGATGCGCCGACCATCGAACAGAACTCGCCTTCATCGACGCGCAGGTTCAATCGTTCGAGCACGACCTGATCGCCGTATTGCTTCCAGACGTTACGAACTTCGATCATCGTGCGCCTCCGCCATACCAGGGGAACGACCATTGCGTGAGACGGCGCAGCAGTTCGTCGGTGAGCCACGCGAGCAGCGTGATCCACGCGACGTAAGGCAGGATCACGTCCATCGCGAGGTAGCGGCGCACCAGAAAAATGCGGTAGCCGAGACCGTCCGTCGAAGCGATCGCTTCCGCAGCGATCAGAAACAGCCAAGCAGAGCAGAGCGAGAGACGGATCGCCACCAGTAAGCGCGGCAGCAGTTGCGGCAGCACGAGACGCAGAATCAAGGTCCAACTGGTTGCGCCAAGCGTCTGCGCCTTGACCCACAGCTCGGTTGGGATCTCGCGGGCCCGCGCGTGCAGATCGCGGATGATCATCGGCGTAATGCCGACCACGATGAGGACCACCTTCGACAACTCGTCGAGCCCGAACACGATGAACAGGATGGGCAGCACCGCGAGCGGCGGAATCATCGAAATCACCGTAATGAACGGTGAAAAGGTTGCGCTCACCAGCGGAAAAGCGCCTGTCGCAATGGCCGCCACCAAGGCAATCACGGCACTCACGACGAGGCCGATGCCGAGCCGTCTCAAGCTCGACACCGTATCGGCCCACAGCAGATACTCGCCCGTGCGCTTGTCCTCGTTGAAAGCGACCTCCTTGATGGCGTCGGTCATTTGCGTGGCGCTCGGCAGCAGCTTGTCATTGGGATTGACCTTGAGCCGCATCGACGACCCGGTGAAATAGACCGCCATCAGCACGATGAACGGCAGCAACAGCAGCATCAGGCCGCCGCTTCGGCTGGGGTGTCGATTGATGAGTCGCATGGATGCCTGCCTTATCAAATGCGTGTTGTCTGGCTCAGAGCTTGCCGGCAGCCGCCATTTCCACGTAGGTCGGATCGAAGCGCAGCTTGACGTTGCTCTTGTTGCCGATCACAACGCCCTTGTCGAACGCCATGCCGACCACGTCCGCGCTCTTGGCGTCCTGCCCGAGCAGACCGTGATCGAACGAAAACTTCGCGACGCGCGTCATGATCTTCGGCATGTCGGGGCTGGTGACGAAATCGAGCGCGGCCTTCGGCGTGTAGAACAGCGCGGTGGTCGACAGTTGGCCCTTGAAGCCCGCGAGATCGGTGCCCGATGCCTTCGCCATCGCGGTGAGCGCGCCGGTGCTGTCGGCGTTATTGGCTCGCATCAACGCGACCATCTCGAACCATGCGCCCGTCAGCGCCTTGCCGAGCGCCGGGTTGTCGTTCAGGGTCTTCGTGTTGACGACCATCATGTCCATGATTTCGCCGGGGATCTTGCTCGAGTCGAAGACCTCCGTGACGTTCGGCTGCGCCTTCAGGTCGGCAAGCATCGGGTTCCACGTCACCGCGTTGTGGACAGCGGGCGTGGCGAACGCACCGGAGATGTCGGCATCGGAGGTGTTCACCACTTTGAGGTCGCGCTCGCTCATATGCGCGCTCTCGAGGGCGCGCGCCAGCAGGTAGTGAGACACGGAGAACTGCACCAGATTGATCTGCTGGCCCTTGAGGTCGGCAATCTGCTTGCCCTTGCCCTTGATGAGCACGCCGTCGTTGCCGTTCGAATAATCGCTGACGATCAGGGCGGTCGAATCCACACCGCCCGAGGCCGGGATGGTCAGCGCGTCCATGTTGGTCATCGCGCAGCCGTCGAACTTGCCGGCGGTGTACTGATTGATGGATTCGACGTAGTCGTTCAGTTGCACGACATCGACGTTGATGCCGTATTTTTTGGCCCACTTGGAGACGATGCCCTGGGTTTTGGCCTGGCCCCACGGCATCCAGCCCGCGTAGATGGTCCAGCACACCTTGAAGTCGGTGCGTCCGGCGGCAAACGAGGAGGTTGAGGTGAAAGCGGCGAGAGAGACGGCGGCGATGCTGAGAAAGCGAACGAGCTTGCGCATGAGGTTGACCTCGGAAGGGACGGTTAGCGACGGCAGGGAGCAGCGCAAACATCGCGTTCTCTCCCGGGCTTTTGTCCCGCCGTGTAACCTCACCTGAGGTCGACAGCTCTCGGACCAGCACCTGCGTGAAGCAGGCCGGAACCCTAGCCGTCCATTTCCAGATTGTGTGTTAAACCGGATGATGCGCCGGCTCCTTGCACTCCTTCCTGAGCGAGAAGCGTGCCAAAGCAAAATCGCCGCATTTGGGCGCAGCGCAGCGGGTTTCCGCCCCGCTCCGGTGACGGCGCGCACCTAGGTATGCCGAATCGGCACCTTATCCGTGCATTGATTTTTGGGGCGTTGATAGTCATGTAGCGGCCTGGATCAGGAAATGACCGCGGGCAAACTGCGCGATCGCGCGCATCGCGCAGGACGGCGGATTCAGCAGCAACAGCCATTTCACGTCCAGCCTTCGCCAAGCGCATGCGATCACGCCGGCGCAATTTCGCGACGAGCAGCGACACGACCGTGCGACGGTTGATTGCGAGTAGGTCCATCCGCTGGCCGGGTTAGCCAGCTCGGTTTTCCGCTCATCCGTCCATGTCCTGGCGAGCGCCGTGATGTGCGACGGTCAGCTCGAGTCCTGCCATTCTCCCGGGCTGTGGCCCCTCGCTCCAATTGTTGACGTCGTTTCCCGGGACGCTGTGCGGCGCGCACCGTACCGCATCCCGTGCATCTGCTCACTGCCCGCCGTAGAGCGCGTTCAAGCGATCCAGCGTGCCGTCCTTCTGGGCGCGCTGCAATTCCTGAATGACCTCTGCGCGAGTCTTGCCACGGAGGGCGCCGCTCCCGCTACTGCCCACGGACGTACCGCCGACTGCATCCGACGTCATAGCGGCGTTGCTGTCGGAGGCCGTCCTGGATGTGTCGGTGTTGTCACCCGCATAGGCGAGCGTGGTGCACAACGTCAATGCGGCAATAGGGATCAAAGTCAGAGTTTTCATCGTATTCTCCAGCATGGTGCATGACATGCCCGACGCCAATCGAATCACACAGTTTGCGCCGGGATTTCGTGCCGTTTCGAAAGGCATCAAAGGGTCTTGCAAGGACTCGGCACGCTCTTGCAATACCAGGGCAGAATTTCCTTTATTCCCGAGTTACCTCTTTTTTTTGTATCGCGGCCGCTCCAGGATAGGGCCCAGGCATCCAGCCTGGATCTATTTTCATCACCTGCAACGTACTCCTTTGGTATTTATGGATGTTCTGCTGGTTGTTCCAGTTGGAACGATATTGGAATTATTTTTCTGATCTGTAAGCAGAACGTCGGCGTAGCGCACGCAAGCCAGCTCGAGGCTCTCTCTGGATGGGCAAGTCCTATCTCCCACGGCCCATCCATAGGGCCACGACAGTGCGGAAATCAGAAACTACAACGGTTCGCTGGATACTGGTGTTCATGGCGGCGAACCGCGTGGAACTGCCGGGTTTCGACTGCCCCCCGTCCACGGGTTGCGGCACGCCGACAGGTACCACTGCACTGTATGCGCTGACCGCATGCGCATGAATAAGGTACTTTTCCTAAACGAGGCTAGGGGATTGCCTTATTCAGTGACCGGGCTCCGCCCTATTGGCTCTCGATCCACTGAATTGCGAAGCGCATCAGCTCCTTGCCGTTACGGATATTCAGCTTTTCTTTGATGTTGGCCCGGTGTGCCTCGATGGTCTTGACGCTCCGATTCAGTTTCTCGGCGATTTCGCGGGTACTGAAGCCGAGTCCGATCAGCTGCAGGACCTCGAATTCCCGTTCCGAAAGGCTCGCAATTGGCCCCGCCGGCATTTTTTTGGGACCCGCAAGGGCTCGCGCCAGCTTTTCATGCATGGCGGCGCTCAAATAAATATTGCCTGCCAGCACGTCGCGGATGGCACTCATGACATGCTCTGTGGCCTCGAGTTTCATCAGATACCCGTTTGCCCCGGCCCGTAGTGCGCGTTCGGCAAACAGGCTTTCGTCATGCATGCTGAGGACGAGGATTGCCAAATTTGGGTAGCGGTGGCGGAGGGTCTTGACAAGATCCAGGCCGGAGTCCGATTGCAGACTGATGTCCACAATGGCCATGTCGGGCTGGCAGGCCATCGCGGCCAAGGCTTCTTCGGCGCTGCCGGCCGCACAGCAGACGTGCAGATCCCCTTGCAGATTCAGCAAGTGCGTCATCCCCTCCCGGATGATGGGGTGGTCATCCACGATCAGGATTTGAGTCGCGCGGCCTGAGCTAGACGAGTTCCCGTGCATGGTCCGGGCGCTCCGGTATCGGATAGCGGATGGCGACCGTGGTGCCACCCAAAGCATTGCGGGTCACGGTGCAAGAGCCGCCCAGAAGGCTCGCCCGGTGACGCAGGTTGTGGAGTCCCAGCCCTGAGGCACGCTCCATTTGTTCCGGGCCGACGCCCACCCCGTCGTCACTGATCGAAAGCGTCTGCGAACCGCCTGCGCGCTCCAAGTCGATCCAGATGTGGCGGCCTTCGCTATATTTCAGCGCGTTGTTGACTGCTTCCTGTGCCGCACGGTACAGGTTGATCTGCGTCGGCGGATCCAGTAAGTCCACATCTGGGTTGATCCGGAGCATGCAATCCACGCCATTAAGCGCGCGAGTCGTCTCCGCCAGCACATGCAGTGCGGCCGCAAGGCCACCATATTCCATGGCGACCGGGTCCAGGCCATGGGCAATCCTGCGGGTCATCAAGGACGCCTGCTTCACCAATCCGACGATGGTAGTGGCGTCGGCGGCGGCTGGGTGGCCCTGGGTCTGCAGTTTCTGATTCAAGGCGGCGCTGTACAGACCCAGGCTGGTCAGGTGTTGCCCAAGTCCGTCATGCAGTTCCCTGCCGATGAGTCTCTGCTGCTGATCGCCGATCTGGATCAGTTCTCCTTCCAACAGACGGCGCCGCGCCATCTCCTCCTTTAGTTCATTGTTTGTCTTCTCCAGGTCTTCGGTTCGCTCCTGGACGCGCCGTTCCAATTCGATGTGGGATGCCTGCAGCAGGCTATGGACGCGCTGCTCCTGAGCACGTACCGCCACCAGCAGCAGTCCGGTCACCGCCACGACGTTCGCGAAGGTGCACCACCTCACGAGGCTATCCACCGGAGATTCGGCGGCGAAGGGGCCCGTGTCGTGGGTGGTACCCCAGATGGCCACGACTGAAACCATCAAGGTCGCGATGCTGGTGCCTAAGTGATCGAAGCGGAGAGCCGCCCA